>DAIRVV010000095.1:0-8542 GCA_036802645.1 Steroidobacteraceae bacterium | reverse complement strand
CTGGCTCCGCAGCAGGCGCCAGCCGAGCAGCAAGGCCGCGATCGCGGCATAGACGAGCGGCTCGCGGATGTCCGCCTTTACCTGCCACCAGAAATGCACGCAGCCGAGAATCGCGGCCGGATAGATGAGCCGGTGCAGTTTCTGCCAGCGGCGGCCGAGCCGGCGCATCGAACGCTGCGTCGAAGTCGCAGCGAGCGGTGTGAGGAGGAGCAGCGCGGAGAAACCGGCCGTGATGTAGGGGCGTTTCGCGACATCGGCGAGGAGCTGCTCCCAGTTGAATGCCTGATCGACGAACAGGTACCAGAGGAAGTGCAGCGCAATGTAGAAGAAGGCAAACAACCCGAGCATGCGCCGGAAGAGTTGCAGTTTCGGCCAGCCGGAAATGACCCGAAGCGGCGTCACGGCCAGCGTGACGAGGAGGAGCCGCAGGCCCCAGATTCCGAGCGTGTCCTGTATTGCCTCGACGGGATTCGCGCCGAGGGCGAGCGCGGCCGCGGAAGTCGCGTTGCCGGACTGCAGAGCGAAAATTCCGAGCGCGAGCCAGGCCGCGGGCAGGAGGCAGAGCAGGAACACGAGCGGCTTGGCGTACCGACGCGCCCAATAGTCCGCGTTCATTTGAATCTAAAAAAATCGCGCGAGGTTCATGCCGCTATAGAGCCCGGCCACCTCGTTCGCATAGCCGTTGAACTTCTGCGTCGGCTGGCGCGCGAGGAAGTTGGTCGATCCGATTCGACGCTCGCTCTTCTGGCTCCAGCGCGGATGATCCACCTGGGGATTCACATTCGCGAAGAAGCCGTACTCGCGCGGCGCCGAGAGCGCCCAGGACGTGGCCGGCATTCTCTCGGTGAACCGGATACGCACGATCGACTTGATGCTCTTGAATCCATACTTCCAGGGCACGACGAGCCGGAGCGGCGCGCCATTCTGGTTCGGCAGCAGCTTGCCATAGAGCCCGACGCCGAGAATCGCGAGCGGATGCATGGCCTCGTCGATACGGAGTCCCTCGACGTAGGGCCAGTCGAGGACGGCGCTGCGCTGACCGGGCATCTGTTTCCGGTCGAGCAGGGTCGTGAATTCGACGTACTTCGCGCGCGAAGTCGGCTGGAAGCGCTTGACCAGGTCGGCAAGCGGAAATCCGATCCAGGGGATGACCATCGACCAGGCTTCCACGCAGCGCAGGCGATAGATGCGCTCCTCGAGCGGATGCGGGCGCAGCAAGTCCTCGAGCGCCAGCCGTCCGGGTTTTTCGCATTGCCCGTCGATGACGACAGACCAGGGCTTCGGGCGCAGTCGATGTGCATTCTCCGCGGGGTCTTCCTTTCCCGTGCCGAACTCGTAGAAATTGTTGTAGCCGGTGATCTCGGCGAATGAGTTCGCCTTTTCCGATGTGGAGTAGCGGGCGTTCTTCCTGAACTGCAGCGGGGGCTCGACCAGCTTGACCGTCATTACGTCCTGAGCGAGCGATTGCGGGGTCGCTGCGGCGACGCCGGCGCCTGCAAGGCCCGCAAGGAATGCCCGCCGCGAACGATAGACCGCTTCCGGAGTGATTTCGGACGGCGGGATGCGTGAACGCTGACTCATGGCGATTGGACCGCTCCAGGGGCCTATTTGTTACACCAGTCTTCGGTCCGGAAACCCCGTTTTTCCGCCAGGCGGCGGAGCCGTGACCCGGCGTTGACGAGAACGGGTTCCTCGACGACGGCCAGGTGGTCGAAGTCCGATCGGGCGTTGGCGTAGGCCGCGAAGCGGGTCCCCGGGAAGCGCTGGCGCAGTGCTTCGACGCAACGGAGTTTCTCCCTGGCACGGCGATTCTCCGTCAGCAGCGCGCCGTCGAGGCGGCCATCGCGCCAGGCGACCTCGGTGCAGATCGTCTCGTCGAAACCGAGGCGGCGCCCGATGTCGGGCACGTAGAGATCGACGCTCGCCGAGAGCAGCACAAGGCGATCGCCGGCGGTGCGATGAAGCTCGATGGTGGCGCGAGACCTGGGGCAGAACTCGAGATCTCCGAGGCCGGCGACGTATTCGGCGGTCCAGGATCGAATCTCGGCACGCGTTGCGCCCGACATTCCGGCGCGGATCAGCCCGGACTTCAGACGGCCGCGGTCAAAGCCGAACGGATAGCGCAGCAGGGCGGCCGATGCGCGCATACCGGAACCGGGCCGCGGATGCCGTCGCAGCCAGCCGCGCAGATAGGGAAGGAACGTGTCGTGCCGCGTGATCGTGCCGTCGAGGTCGAAGACCGCGATCCGCATCGCGGCGGCGCTCAGGCTGCGAGTTGGCGCAGGACGAAGTGCAGGATGCCGCCGTTGTCCATGTACTCCCATTCCTTCGGTGTGTCGACACGGACATTCAGCTTGAAACGCGTGACCTGCCCCGAGGGACTGATCGCCTGCACGATCGCCTCGCGGCTGCCGGCCGTGAGGCCCTCGAAGTCGTAGACCTCGGTCCCGTCGAGACCGAGGGAGCGCACCGTATCCCCATCCTGGAAGGTCAGCGGGAAAACGCCCATCCCGACCAGATTCGCCCGGTGGATGCGCTCGAAGGATTCCGCGATCACCGCCTTCACGCCGAGCAGGTTCGTGCCCTTCGCCGCCCAGTCGCGGGATGAGCCGGTGCCGTACTCCTTGCCGGCGATGACGACGAGCGTAACGCCGGCCGCCACGTATTTCATCGCGGCATCGTAGATCGGCATCTGCACGCCGTCCGGCAGGTAGCAGGTGACGCCGCCCTCGACGCCCGGAACCATCAGGTTCTTGATTCGCGGATTCGCAAACGTGCCGCGCATCATGACTTCGTGGTTTCCGCGACGGGAGCCATAGCTGTTGAAATCAGCGGGCGCCACGCCGCGCTTCTGCAGGTACTGGCCGGCCGGCGAATCCTTCCTGATCGCGCCTGCCGGCGAAATGTGGTCGGTCGTGATCGAATCGCCGAACAGCGCGAGGCAGCGTGCGCCGCGCACGCCCGCAAGCCCAGGCGGCTTGCCACTCATGCCGTCGAAGTAGGGTGGATTTTGGATATAGGTGCTGCGGGTGTCCCAGGCATATGTCTCGGACACCGGGACGTCGATCCCGCGCCAGCGTTCATCACCGTGGAACACGTCAGCATAGGTCTTCGAGAACATCTCCGCTGAAACGCTTCGACCTATGAATTCCTGCACTTCGCGCGCCGTCGGCCAGATGTCGCGCAAGTAGACGGAGTTACCCGCTTTGTCGCGGCCGATCGCATCGCGCGTGAGGTCAATGTCCACCGTTCCCGCGAGCGCGTAGGCGACGACGAGCGGGGGCGAGGCGAGGAAGTTCATGCGCACTTCCTGGTGCACCCGGCCCTCGAAATTGCGGTTGCCCGAAAGCACGGAGGCGACCGAGAGCTTGTTGTCGTAGATCCCCTTCGAGATCGGCGGATTAAGCGGGCCGGAATTGCCGATGCAGGTCGTGCAGCCGTAGCCGACGGTGTGGAAGCCGAGCGCCTCGAGGTCGTCCGTGAGATCCGAGCGCAGGAGGTAGTCCGTGACGACCTTCGAGCCGGGGGCGAGCGAAGTCTTGACCCAGGGAGGCACCGAGAGGCCCAGTTTCCGCGCATTCCTCGCCACCAGACCGGCGCCAATCATCACGGCGGGATTCGAGGTGTTGGTGCAGGACGTGATCGCCGCGATGACCACCGCGCCGTCCTTCAGCTCGAATTCCGCCGCACCATCCTTCACCTGCGCCGGGCCGGCCGACTTCCATCTGTCCTGGTCGCGGTCGAAGGCATCGCGATAGGCCGTCTGCATGTCGGCGAGCGACACGCGATCCTGTGGCCGCTTCGGCCCGGCGAGCGAGGGCTGCACTGTGCCGAGATCGAGGTGCAGGACGTCGGTGTAGAGCAGGTCCTTCGCCCCGTCGTGGCGCCACATGCCCTGCTTCATTGCGTATTCGCGTACCAGCGCGATCTGGTCCTCGGCGCGGCCCGTGAGGCGGAGATACTCGAGCGTCACGTCGTCGATCGGGAAGATGCCGCAGGTTGCGCCGTACTCCGGCGCCATGTTCGCGATCGTCGCGCGATCGGCAAGCGGCAGCTGGCCGAGGCCATCGCCGAAGAATTCCACGAACTTCTCGACGACACCGCGCCTGCGCAGAATCTCGGTGACGGTCAGCACGAGGTCGGTGGCGGTCGCGCCTTCAGCCAGCCGGCCAGTGAGCTTCACGCCGATGACTTCCGGGATCAGCATCGTGGAGGGCTGGCCGAGCATCGCGGCTTCCGCTTCGATGCCGCCGACACCCCATCCGAGCACGCCGACGCCGTTGATCATGGTCGTGTGGGAGTCGGTGCCGACGACCGTGTCCGGGTAAGCCAAGCCCTTGCCGTCGGAATAGACGACGCGAGCGAGGTATTCGAGATTCACCTGGTGGACGATGCCGGTGTCGGGTGGCACCACGGCGAAGTTGTCGAATGCCGACTGGCCCCAGCGCAGGAACGTATAGCGCTCCTTGTTCCTCTGGAACTCGAGCATGGCATTCAGATTGAGGGCGTCAGACGTTCCGTAGTGGTCGACCATGACCGAGTGGTCGATGACGAGCTCGGCAGGAATCAGCGGATTGATGCGGGCGGGGTCGCCGCCAAGCTTCGCCATCGCATCCCGCATCGCGGCGAGGTCAACGACGGCCGGCACGCCGGTGAAGTCCTGCATGATGACGCGTGCCGGCGTGAAGGCGATCTCGCGCTGCGGAAGCTTCCGGGGATCGGCCGTGGCGAGCGCGACAATGTCCTCGCGCGTGACGCTCTTGCCATCCTCGTGGCGAAGCAGGTTCTCGAGCAGGATCTTCAGCGAGTAGGGTAGGCGTCCGACCGGGTGGTCTGCGAGCGCGTCGAGCGCGTAGTACTCGTAAGTGCGGCCGCCGGCTTCGAGCTTGCGACGGGCCTTGAAGCTGTCCTGCATGAATCCTCCAGCGGGTATAACGCCATTATAGCGGCCCCGCCGAGGCACTCCTCGCCGTCATAGAAGACCACGTACTGACCGGGCGCCGCACCGCGAAGCGGTTGTTCGAAGCGGACTTCGGCGCCGCCGTCGACAAGCTCGACACGGCAGCCGACATCGGGCTGCCGGTAGCGCACTTTTGCCGTGCAACTGAATGAGGCTGAAGGCGGCGCGCCCGAGATCCAGTGCGGCATCGCCGAGCGAAGTCCCGTGCAATGCAGGGCGGGATGGTCGCCGCCCTGCACGACGAGCAGGCTGTTGCGCGCCATGTCCTTGGCGGCGACAAACCAGGGTGCATCGCCGGCGCCTTGCAAGCCGCCGACGCTGAGACCGCTGCGCTGGCCGAGCGTGTAGCGCTCGAGTCCGCGATGCCGGCCGACGACGACGCCATCCAGGGTCTCGATCGTGCCGGCGCGTCCCGGAAGCCAGTGCCCGATGAACTCGCCGAATGGACGCTCGCCGATGAAGCAGATCCCGGTCGAGTCCCTCTTGCCGGCGACCGGAAGACCGCGCTCGCGCGCAATCCCGCGAACCTCCGGCTTCTGCAGTCCGCCGACCGGGAATTCGCAGAACGCCAGCTGCGACGAGTCGAGCGAGTGGAGGAAATAGCTCTGGTCCTTGCCGCGGTCAATGCCGCGCAGCAACCGGCCGCACGGCCCGATGCGCGCGTAGTGGCCGGTCGCGAATCGTTCGGCGCCGAGGCGCTTCGCGTATTCGAGCCCGACGCCGAACTTCACTTCGCGATTGCAGAGCACGTCGGGATTCGGCGTGCGGCCGGCCTCGAGCTCCGCAAGAAAATGTGCAAATACGCGCTCGCGGTACTCCGGTGCGAAGCTCGCCTTGTGGATCGGAATACCCAGCTCTTCGGCGACGAGTCGTGCATCCTGAAAGTCTTCGGCCGACGTGCAGTAGCCCTCGTCGTCCTCGACCCAGTTCGACATGAAAAGTGCTTCGACCTGGTGGCCTGCATCAAGCAGGAGCGCGGCAGAGACTGCGGAGTCCACGCCACCGGAGAGCGCAACCACGACACAGGCCATGACTCAGCCTGCGATCCTGCGCAACGCAGTGAAGTCCTGCGGAACGTGGGTCAGCATGTCGATCGGATAGCGCGCGCCGCGAAGGTAATCGTCCACGGAGAGCTGGACCAGCGGACTGCGATGCTCGCCGGCGCGAGCACGAAGCTGATCCCGGTCGAGCCAAAGCGTGCGGATGATGGCGCGATCGAGCTTCGAGTCTGCGACGCGTTCGCCGACCCGGCCGGTGAAAGCAATTCGGAGAACCGTACGGCCGGCCGGGCCCTGCCAGAGATAGAGTCCCGTGACATGTTCCGGCAGGAATTCCCGGCCTGTTTCTTCCCGGGTCTCGCGTATCACGGCTTCAACGAGCGACTCACCGTCCTCGAGATGGCCGGCGGGCTGGTTCAGGACGACGCGGCGCGCGGACCGCTCCTGGACGAACAGGAAACGCCCAGCCTGCTCGGCGATAGCCGCGACGGTGAGGTCGATCTTCTGCGACATCAGCGGATTATACGGGCTTAAAGGGGACAGACACTTTTGCGAGCAGCGCCACCTCTGCAAAAGTGTCTGTCCCCTTTGAGCTTCGGCGTCAGAGATGCTGCTGGCGGGTCTCGGCTTCCGGCTCGCTCGCGATCCAGATCTCGTCGAAGTAGTTCAGGTAGCGGCGGGCGACGACGGGGTCGTTCATTTCGACGATGCCTTCCCAGCGCGAGGCCTGGAGGCGATAGACGAGCGCGCGATCGTCGGCGATCAGGAAGGCCGACTGGTTGTCGCGGTTCTCGGACTTCACGCGGCGGATCTCGATGTGACTCGTGATGCGCCGCGCGAGGTGGACGAACTTGCTGCCCTCATAGACGACGCGCGACGGATCGGCGAGCAGCACTCGCACCTTGGCATAGCTTTTCGCAAGCACAAGCTTCTTGACCGTTTCGAGGAACTGCGGCTGGTCATAGACGGCGGGCTCGAGGTCCTGCGTATACATCGTGAGCAAGCGCCGGGCCGCGAACGCCACCTGCTGCGTGGCGCCCCGAGCCTCGTCGAGTGTCCCGATGATAGAGCGCGTACCAGTCACGCTCTGCCGCTGGGTCTGCACCGCTGTCACTCCAGGACGTGCGACATTCTCACGTGGGGAATGCCAGCCTCGTCGAACACATCGCCCTCGCTCGCAAACCCGAGCTTCTCGTAGAAGGGCACGGCCTGCACTTGTGCATGCAGGAATGGTTCGCGGATGCCCAGGCGGCGCGCCTCGTCGAGCAAGCGGCGCAGAATCAGGGTGCCGATGCCCCGGCCGCGCAGTCCGGTATATACCGCGATGCGTCCGATCTTACCGGCGGGCCCGAGGCGCCCGGTGCCAACTGGGTCACGGTTCAGGCGGGCAATGACGTGAATGCTCGACGCATCCTCGCCATCCCATTCGTCGGAATCGGCTATTTGCTGCTCTTTGACGAACACTTCACGGCGAATGTGCTCCAGGACGGGGCGATCCGTGTCCCAGCTCGCAAGCACACATTCTAATTGCGGTTCCGCCATGCGCGGCCGCCTCAGATCGACCGGGCGAGCGCCTCGGCAAGGCCCGTGTACGATGCCGGCGTGAGACCCTCGAGCCTGCGCTTGGTTTCGTCGGGCAGGGCGAGGGTCGCGACGAAGGCGCGAAGCTCATCGGCGCCAACGCCGCGTCCGCGCGTGAACTCTTTCAGCTGCTCATAACCGCCGACGACGCCATGTGCGCGCAGCGCCGTCTGGATCGCTTCGGCGAGCACTTCCCAATGCGCATGCAGGTCCGCCGCGATGCGCGCCGCATCCGGCTCGACACGCGAGAGCCCCGCGAGTGCCGATCGCCAGGCAAGGGTGGAATGCGCGAATGCGACGCCAAGATTTCGCATCACGGTGGAGTCCGTGAGGTCGCGCTGCCAGCGCGACACCGGCAGCTTCTCCGAGAAGTGACGCAGCATCGCGTTCGCGAGTCCCGCGTTGCCTTCCGCATTCTCGAATGCGATCGGGTTCACCTTGTGCGGCATGGTCGAAGAGCCGACTTCGCCGGCGACAGGCTTCTGTGAAAAGTACCCGAGCGAGACGTAGCCCCAGACGTCGCGGCAAAGGTCGATGAGAATCGTATTCGCCCGCGCGAGCGCATCGCAGTACTCCGCGATCCAGTCGTGCGGCTCGATCTGTGTCGTGTACTCGTTCGGAGTGAGACCGAGGCTCTCGACGAGTTTCCGCGACTCCGTTCTCCAGTCGACCGCTGGATTGCCGGCGACATGCGCATTGAAGCCTCCAACCGCGCCATTGAACTTGCCGAGGATTTCAATGCGCAGGAACTGATTGGATGCGCGACGGAGCCGCACCGCGAAATTCGCCATCTCCTTGCCGAGCGTCGTCGGAGAGGCCGCCTGGCCGTGAGTGCGCGACAGCATGGCCAGTGCGGCATGGCGGTTGGCAAGTGCCGCGAGATTGTCCGCGACTGCGGCGACCGCCGGCAGCAGGATCCGCTCGCGCGCTTCCGCGAGCATGAGCGCGTAGGCGAGGTTGTTGATGTCCTCCGAGGTGCAGGCGAAATGCACAAACTCGAGCT
>DAIRVV010000094.1:0-8619 GCA_036802645.1 Steroidobacteraceae bacterium | reverse complement strand
GGTCTTCGAGCAGGCGAAGCGCCGCGCGCGCCCCGCGGCTTCCGCCCTTCGCGAGCTCTCGCAGGCGCGTGGTACGCGACGAAAAAACCGCGAGCTCGGCCATCGCGAACAGGCCGTTCACGACGAGGAGCGAGAGCAGGATCAGGAAGTAGGCAAGCATCTTGCGCCGGGTGGACCGGCCGGCCCGATTCTATCAGTTGGGCGGATTTTCGTCGGTTGCGGGCAGGCGAAGCAGGCCGCAAGATGGCCACTTGCAGAATCGCGACGCTTCCCGCCGTTTGATTGCCGGTTCGGCGATCATCGGCTCGATCGGCACTTTCAGCCTGCACGTGCTGCTACCGGCACTGCCCGCGATCGCGGCGGCCATGCAGGTCGAACCGCATGCGGCGCAGCTGCTCATCAGCCTTTCGATCCTCTCGATCGCCCTCGGCAACCTCATGGTGGCGCCGCTTTCCGACCGTTACGGCCGGCGGCGGATCGTGCTGTTCTCGCTCGGTCTCTTCGTCCTCGGAAGCGCCGCCGGCATCGTCGCGACGTCGCTCGACATGCTGGTCGTCTCGCGCGTGGTGCAGGCCTTCGGCGGCGGCGCGGCAATGTCCGTGATGCGCGCGACCATCCTCGACCACTTCGGGCCGGCGCGGGCGGCCAGCGCGCTCGCGGCAACCGCGACGGCAATCCTCATCGCACCGATGCTTGCACCGACGCTCGGCGGCTTCGTGCTCGAATGGCTCGACTGGCGCGCGGTGTTCGCGATCTCGGGGATCCTCGGCTTCTTCGTGTTCCTGTTCGCCTCGCGAAACCTGCGCGATGCCAGGCGGGCCGACCGGGCCGCTGGCCCGTCGCTCCGCTACTGGTCGAGCTACAAGCAGCTCCTGACTTCGCGGGAGTACCTCGCCTTCCTGGTATTCGGGTCCTGCATGGTCAGCATGATCTACACCTTTGTCACGGGTGCGCCCTATGTCGCGATCGACATCCTCGGCGTGTCGCCCTCGCGCTTCGGCCTGCTGTTGTTCTTCCCCGCGGTCGCATCGTTCACCGGTTTCCTGATCGCGGCGCGGGTCACGAGCCGCATCGGCGGACAGCGGATGATGCGCGTGGGGGCGATGATCGCCTTCGCGGGAACGCTCGCGATGGCGGTGCTCGCGCTCGCGGGCGTCTGGCACCCGCTCGCGATCTTCATTCCCGGCATGGCGATCGGATTCGCGAATGCGATCGCGGCGCCCTCCTCGACGATCGGCGCGATCTCGCGCGCCCCTGCGATCGCGGGCGCGGCCTCGGGACTCCTGGGATTCCTGCAGCTCGTCACGGCCGCGGTGTCGACGCAGGTCGTCGCCGCGTTCACCGGTAATTCGCCGGCGCCGCTCGCGGTGGTGCTGCTGACGTTGTGCCTGGTCGCGCTTCTAGCGCTCAGGCCGATCGGAAAGATTGTGCTTGCGCGGCCGGGGCCGGATCAGGCCGAACCGCCCGCCCCGCCTGTCGCGTCCGAACCGACGCGGTAGCGGAATCGGACCGTGCCGAAAGTGACGAGGTCGCCGTCGTCGAGGCGCGCGTAGCGCACCTGGATTCCGTTCACGAAGATGCCATTGCGGCTGTTCGCGTCGACGAGCATGGCCTCGCTGTTCCTGACCGTCAGCATCGCGTGCAGGCGGCTCACGGTCGGGTCGACGATGCGCAGGTCGTTATCGCGCGTACGGCCCACGTTGACGCGCCGGCTCACGATTTCGTGCACGCAGCCGACCAGGTCGAGACCGATGAGATAGCGGCGGAGCCGCGGCGTGGCGGCGACCGCCGGCGTTACCGGCGGCAGGTCGAGCGGCGGCAACTCGAGCGTGTATTCGGACTCCGGGTTCGGCGAGTCGGCGGGAACCGCGCGCATCGCGGGCGGATCCGGTGGCAGCGTGTCGGTGACGGCGGCATTGACCGGCCGCGATTCGCGCAGCTCCGCGGCAAGGCCTTCGCGCTCGAGGGTGCGGGTCGCGAGCCTCGCCGAAAGCTCCTCGATACGGCGCTCGCGCTCTGCGAGCAGCTGGTCGCGTTCCGACAGTCTCCGCAGCAGGTCATCGACCCGCTTCTGCCAGCGCGCACGTTCGGCGGCAAGGGACGCGGCCTGGTCGGAGCGGCGTCGCTCCGGCGGCATCAATGCGCTGAGGTCGGCGTGGGTCTCGGTGAAGATTTCGGTGTCGTCGGCGAGCCCCATGGTATCGAGCTCGAAGTCGTCGTCGGACAGCGAGCCGATCAGGATCGGCGCGTCATCGAGATCCGCGGCGGGGGTCGCCAATTCCCAGTCAGGCGCATCCGGCAGACGACGATGCTCGCTCGTCAGCTCGATGTGCTCGACCAGTTGCGTGATGTCCTCGGAGACGATGCCGTCATCCGGGACGATCTCCCCTTCCCCCTTCTCCATGGCGCCTATTATCGCCGAGCGCGAATCCGGCGCCAGCCACCTCGCTGGAGGCACCTTATGCATCAAGGGCTTGGCTCATTTCCGGGCACCGGGAGACCCGACAAGCTGTGAAGCGCGTCACAGATCGTCCGCAAGTCGCCGCTGTGTAGGATGGCCGACATGAGACCGGTTTGGATGCTTTCCGCGACCCAGGCGCTCTGCATGTCGGGCAGTTTTCTGTTCGTACTGCTCGGCGGAATCATCGGATCGCGCCTCGCGCCGACACCGGCGCTCGCGACCCTGCCCGTGTCATTGCTGATCGCCGGTCTCGCGGCCAGCGTCCTGCCGGCAGGCGAGCTGATTCACCGCTTTGGACGACGCGCCGTGTTCGTCGGCTGCGCGCTCCTGGCCGCCGCAGGCTGCGTCCTCGCCGGATTCGCGGTCGCGACCAGCCGTTACTGGCTCTTCTGCGCCGCTGCCTTCCTGCTGGGGGGAAACAACGCGGTCGTCATGCAGTATCGCTTTGCCGCGACGGAATACGTGGAGCCGGCGCGCGCGAGCCGCGCGATCGCAATCGTGATGACCGGCGCGCTCGTCGCCGCATGGCTCGGGCCCGAGCTCGCGGTGCGCACCGCGGATCTCGTGC
This sequence comes from Steroidobacteraceae bacterium, assembly GCA_036802645.1. Classification (GTDB taxonomy): domain Bacteria; phylum Pseudomonadota; class Gammaproteobacteria; order Steroidobacterales; family Steroidobacteraceae; genus SCUD01. Next base: position 5,590 of record DAIRVV010000094.1, on the reverse strand, counting down.
CGGCCGCGCATTACGCGGGTTCCTTCTACGCCGGATCCGGGCTCTACCTGCTCGCCGCGATCCTGCTGACGCGGATCGGCGATGCAGTGCACGCCCACGCAGCGGAGGCGGCTCCGCCGCGGCGGCTGGCGGAGATTGCGGCGCAGCCGGTCTACCGCGTCGCTGTGCTTGCGGCGCTCGCCTCTTATACGGTCATGAGCTTCATCATGACGGCGACGCCGATCAGCATGCACGTGGTCGACGGGCACGACGAGGTCGCGACCGCGCGCGTGATCCAGGTCCACCTGCTCGCGATGTACCTGCCGTCGCTCGGCAGCGGCTGGATCATCGCGAAGCTCGGCGAGCGGCCGGTCATCGTCGCCGGCACGCTCCTGATGGCGGTTTGCATCGCCATCGCGGCTTACGCGGGTCACTCCGCCATGCACTACGGCTGGGCACTCGGCGTACTGGGTCTCGGCTGGAACCTGCTGTTCATCGCCGCGACCACGATGCTGACGAAGACTTACCGGAGGCACGAGCGCATTCAGGCGCAGACGCTGAACGATTTCCTGGTCTTCGGGGCCCAGGCGGCGGCCTCTCTGCTCGCGGGTCTTGCGGTCACGACGATCGGATGGGAGCAGCTCAATCTCGCCACCCTGCCGCTGCTCGCGGCGGTGCTCGTCGCGACCGCGGCGATCGGCCGCAGGCAGGCGGTCGCGCCGGGTTAGATCCGATCGAGGAAGGCGCGGATTTCGCCGGCGATCGCGTTTGCCGGCTCCTGCAGGATCCGCCCAGGATCGGCGGACAACTGCAGCATCGGCTGGGCGATGGCCTGCGAGGGCTGCTGCGTCCCGGCGATCACCAGCCTGCGCACCTGATTTGGCCTCGTGGCCGCCAGTTCGTATGCGACGAGGGCGCCGCGACCGCAGCCGATGAGGTCGGCGCGGCGCAGGCGAAGCTGGTCGAACAGGTCGATAATCGCGAGCGCGAGACCGGCGACCGCCATGCGGCCTTTCGGGGAATCGGAACCGCCGCTGCCCGGCAGATCCGGCGCATAGATCGAGCGGTCCGCGCCGAGGATCGCCGCGCAGCGGCTGAAATCGGAGCCGCTGCCTTCGTCCGCATGCAGGAAAACGACCGGCGACGCCTCATCGAAGCCGCCGCTCGAAGGATAGGCGGTCGTGAGGTGCAACTGGCCGTAGCGGCAGTCGATATACATGCGCCGGAGTCGCACCGGCGCAATTGCCGTCTCCCGCTTCTTCGTCGCCATGTCTGCCCCGTTCATTGCCGTGCCGCTATCATGGTGCATGAAGGAGCCCGTCATGCCCAAGTACTCGCGCACATTCCTGCCTGCGTTCGCGGCGATCTGCGCCACGGCGTTGGCCACGGGCGCAGCCGTGGCGGCCCCGCCGGACGACAAGGCGATTTATGACCGGCTCGTGTCGCTTGCTGGCGACTGGAACGGTCATATGGAAGATCCGCTATCGGGGCCGCCTGTCGCGGTTCATTACGAAATCGTGAGCGGCGGCAAGGCGGTCGTCGAATACCAGAATCCCGCCGGCAGCCTGCCGGCCGTCATCGTCTATTTCCTCGCGAACGGAAAACTGCGGGCGACCCAGTATTCCGCGGCCGGCAACCAGCCTGCATACAAGCTGGGCGAGGATTCGACAGCAGAATTGATGAAGCTGGAGTTCGACGGCGGCACGGGATTCGACGCGGACCACGACGGGCACGTGCGCCAGGGCGAGATCCGCTTCGTCTCGCCGGAACGCATCGAGCATCGGTGGTTCCATTACGTCGGGCCAAAGGAACAGGGCGTGACGCAGTGGTTCCTGGAAAGGAAGGCGGCGGAGCAGAAGCCGGAGGCGGAGACCGAGGAAGCGACGAAGGAATCGCCTCCGACGGCGGCGGGGAAGAAGCGCTAGTACTCGTCGTATTTTCGAGGGTCGCCGCGGACGAGGTCGGCGGGGTACTTTTTCACGTTCCGGGCGAGCTTCGTTTCGGCGGCTTCGAGCAGGTCGATACCGAGCCGGTCCGAAATCCGCACGAGGAACCAGAGTACGTCCGCCAGTTCCTCGGCGACGCGGCCCTTCTGCCTGTCGTCGAGCTTCGCGCTCTGCTCCTCGGTGAGCCACTGGAAGAGCTCGACCAGCTCCGAGGCCTCGACCGACAGCGCCATCGCGAGATTCTTGGGGTTGTGGAAGCGATCCCAGTCACGCTCGGCGCAAAAGGCCCGCACCCGCTCCTTCAGTTCGTCGAGATCACGCATCCCGGCACTGTCCGATATTCGCCTTTGCGGTGCAACGAGCTTCCCGTGCGCCGAAACGGGTTTGCAAGGCCGCGCCTGCGACCGGCATGATCACGCGCACTTTAAAAAGCCGCCGTCGCGCGGCCTGGGAGCCGATTGATGAATTACGCCATCCGCCTGCTTGCGGCCGCGGTCGCCGTCTGGCCTGCCATCGCCGTCGCAGACGCGACTCCCGCCCCGCTCACGGCGGAAACGATGTGGCAGCTGAAGCGCATCGGCAACCCGGCCATCTCTCCGGACGGCAAGCTCGCGGTATACGGCGTCACCCGCCATGACGCGGAAAACGACAAGGGCGACGCGGACCTCTATATCGTCCCGACCGCCGGCGGCAAGCCGCAGCGGCTTACGAGCATGAAAGGCAACGAGTCGGAGCCGGCCTGGAGCCCGGATGGCCGCCTCATCGCTTTCGTCGCCAAGCGCGGCGACGACAAGCAGTCGCAGCTCTACGTGATCGCGACCAATGGCGGCGAGGCGACCCGTGTCGGCGACATACCGACCGGCGTCGCGACCCCCAAGTGGTTCCCGGATTCCTCGCGCATCGCCTTTATCACGAGCGTCTGGCCCGAGATCACGGACTGGACCAGGACGCGCGAGAAGCTCAAGGAGCGCGAAGAGTCGAAAATGACGGCGATGACCTGGGATCGAACGCCGGTCACGCACTGGGACCACTTCGTCGAAGACAGGCGGTCGCATATTTTCTCGATTTCCGTCGATGGCGGCACACCCGTCGCGATCACCGTCAATTCCGGCCAGGAGCTGTCGCGCCGCGAAACCGGGAGCGAGTCCTACGACATCTCGCCTGATGGCAAGGAGATCTCATTTGTCGCCAACACTGATACGACCGGCAGGGACGAGAACACGGACGTCTACGTCGTGCCGGCAAGCGGTGGCCCGGCGAAGAACCTGACGGCTGACAATTCCGCAAACGATGACCAGCCCAGGTATAGCCCGGACGGGCGATGGCTCGCCTTCACGCGCCAGAAGATCAAAGGCTTTTACGGCGACAGGCAGCAGCTCTGGCTGATCGACCGGAAGAACGACGCGAGGCGGCGCATCGCGGCCGATTGGGACCGTTCGATCCACGACATCGCCTGGGCACCGGACTCGAAGAGTTTCTACGCATCGATCGACGACGCAGGCACGGGACGCATCTACCGCTTCGATGCCGCGAAGGGCGGCCGGCAGGCGGTAACAGGTGCTTCGACTTTCTCTGCGGTCGCAATTGCAGGCAAGCCCGCGACGCTCGTCGCGGTTCGCCAGTCGTTCACGGAGCCGCCGGCACTCGTGCGCGTCGACACGAAGGATGACGCGGCAACCAGGCTTTCGGACGCGAACGACACGCAGCTCGCGGCGACCGCCTTCGGCAAGGTCGAGAGCGTGACGTACAAGGGAGCGGACGGTGCCGACATTCAGATGTGGGTCGTGTACCCACCGGATTTCGACCCGACCAAGAAATACCCGCTCTACCTCCTGCTGCACGGCGGGCCGCACAATGGCGTTCTCGACGGCTGGACATTCCGCTGGAACGCCCAGGTTTTCGCGAGCTGGGGCTATGTCACCGCCTGGCATAACTTCCACGGTTCGAGCGGCTTTGGCCAGGCTTTCACGGACTCCATCAATCCCGACCTGATCTCGAAGCCCTACGAGGACACGATCAAGGCCGCCGAATGGTTCGCAGCCAAGCCCTGGATCGACAGCGAGCGCATGGCCGCGGGCGGCGGCAGCTACGGCGGTTTCCTCGCCGCGACCCTCCTCGGCCGCGAGCATCCGTTCAAGACGCTGATCGCGCATGCGGCGGTCTACAACAACTACACAATGTATGGCGGCGACTACGGCGCGGAGAAAGCTCGCTTCTTCGAGGCCTGGGACAAGCCCGAGGAGTTCGCGCGCTACTCGCCGCACGCGAATGCCGCAAACTTCAAGACGCCGACGCTCGTGATCCACGGCCAGCTCGACCAGCGAGTGCCATTCAACAACGGCATGGAGCTGTTCCAGATCCTGCAGAATCGCGGCGTGCCGAGCCGGCTCGTGTATTACCCGGACGAGAATCACTGGATCCTGAAACGCCAGAACTCGCTGTTCTGGTATGCCGAAACCAAGGACTGGCTCGCGCGCTACGCGCCGGCCGGCGGACGCTGAGGTACTCATGATGAAACTTTCCAGACGCACGATCCTGAAAGCTGGCGCAGGCACGGCGCTCGCGCTCGCCGGAGGCCGTCTCATGGCAGAAGACAAGTCCCCGCGAAGTCTCCTGATACTCGGCGGCACCGGATTCATCGGCCCGCACCTCACCGAGCTCGCGCTCGCGCGCGGCTGGAAGGTGACGCACTTCAACCGTGGCAAGCGTGATCCTGACGGCGTCGAGAACGTCGAGACGCTGATCGGTGACCGCAAGGGCCAGCTCGAATCGCTGAAGGGCCGGAAATGGGACGCGGTCATCGACGACACGGGCTATATCCCGAAGTACACCAAGATGTCCGCAGACCTGCTCGCGCCGAACACGGGTTACTGCCTCTTCGTCTCGAGCATCTCGGCGTACGCGGGATTTGCCAAGCCGAACGACATCGGCTCGCCGACCGGCGTGCTCGAGAACAAGGAACAGGAAGAGATCACGAACGAGACCTACGGGCCGATGAAGGCGCTCTGCGAACATTACGTGCGCGACGCCTATGGGACGCGCTCGTCAGTCGTACGGCCGGGCTACATCGTGGGTCCGCTCGACCCGACCGACCGGTTCACCTACTGGCCCGTTCGCTATGCCAAGGGCGGCGACATGGCCGTGCCGGGCACGCCCGGCGACCCGATTCAGGTCGTCGACGTGCGCGATCTCGTCGCTTTCATGCTCGGCCTCGTCGAGCGGCAGGTCGACGGCTACTTCAATGCCGTGACGCCGCCGGGCGCACTCACGATGGGCGGCCTCATGGATTCGAACCGGAAGGTGACCGGTGCGGACACGAAGCTGACGTGGATCGACGAGGATTTCCTCGCCGAAAAGCTGAAGCCGGAGGAGATGAACTTTGCGCCCTGGGGACCGATGCGCGGCGAGGAAGCCGGCGGTTCACTCACGGGCATTTCAGCTTCGCTCAAGGAAAGGCTGACGACGCGGCCGCTCGAGGACATCGTCCGCGACACGCTCGCCTGGCACGAGACGCGCCCGGCCGAGCGCAAGTCGACACTCCGTTCGGGTTTCACGCCTGAGAAGGAAGCCGAAATTCTCGCGGCCTGGCGCGCGCGAAAAGCGTAGAGCGAGCACACAGAGGGCCGGGCGGGGACCCTCGCTCGCGCCGCCGGAACTTACGCGCT
>DAIRVV010000093.1:0-8713 GCA_036802645.1 Steroidobacteraceae bacterium | reverse complement strand
AAGAAGACCGGCGAACGCGGCGCGGCGGCTTCCCATCATTCGCTCCTCGCGAAATCGCGGATCATCGTGGTCAGCTCGGCGAGCTCCACTGGACCCTTGCGGTGCCTGGCGACGACACTCGCCTGCTTCGAGGTCAGCGCGACGCCTTCTTTCTGCGCCTCGGACGCCAGGCCGTCGAACAGCCGGATGTTACCCGCGCCGTTCAAGGCGACTTCGCGTCCCGAGCGGTCGCGCTCGATCCGGAAGCGGCCCTGGTCCATGCCTGCCGGGCTGGAAAGCCCGTAAGGACTGGGCGCGATCATCAGAAGGAGCAGGTCCTGGCCCTTGCGGTAGCCGGCAGCGTCGTGCCGGTCCCGCACGTCCCAGATGTACTGGCGGAATGTAAATGTGCCGCTGGCGTCGCCTTTCAGGGTTTCACGGACGCGCAGCGTCACGACGACGGTGTCGAGGTTCGTGAGCTCGGGATGCTTTTCGACTTGCGCGCTGACGACGGTGCCGCGAAGGATGTTCGCGGCCCGATCGGTCATCTGGTCGAGATTTCGCGGCGCGGTCATCGCGCCGCGTTGGGCAAAAGCAGGCGCCGTCGCGGCGCAGGCAACGACCAGGACGAGGAATCGATGCAGGTTTCGACGCATGGTGTCGGCTGACATTCCCGGCCCGGTCCACTCCCTGTGATTATGTCCCGGCGCGAAGGCGTTCTGCGCTCAGCATGCATGCGGGCCGCGGGCATGGCAAGCAAGCCGTCAACGCAGTGTGAACTCCGCCGAGATTGGCAGGTGATCCGAACCGACGCCGTCGAGGACGCGGAAGTTTCGCAGCGCGATGTCCGGCGTCGCGAGGACGTGATCGATCGGCACGCCGAGCCACGCGACGGCTGGCCAGGTCGGCCCGACGCCATGGCCGTCGCGTGCATTCTGCAGCCGGCCGGTTTCGGCAAGCGGCCGATAGCCGTCATTCCACATGCTGAGGTTCAGGTCCCCCGCGAGGACGATCGGTTTCCCGGATGCGCCGACAAATTGCGCGAGCGCGAGGACCTGTTCGTTCCTGCGATCGATGAACTCCGCGCTTAGCGGCGACATGGCGTGGGCGAGAACGATCTCGATTTCGCCGGCCTCCGTCACGAGCGTCGCGGCGATGGCGGGTGTCGACGCGAGGCCAAGGTCGAGCGCGCGCGCATCTTTGAGTGGCAGCCGGCTGTAGAGTGCGAGCCCGAGGTAACTCTCATCCGGTGCCTCCAGATGGTGCGGGTATGCCGAGCGCAGCGTCTGCAGCTTGCCGGTCCAGGCCGCAGTCACTTCGACGAGGCCCACGACGTCGGGGCTCAAATCCGCGACGAGCTGCCTGAGCGCTTCGTGCCGATGGTTGGCGAAATTGACGTTCGAGACCAGGATCGTCACGAATGGCCGCGCCGCGTCCACCGGGGGCGCCGCCGGCCCTATGTACCAGGGAACCACCGGCGCGAATGCGACCGCCGCAGCGGCGGCAGAGGCAATCGCCCACAAACGGCTTTTCAGCGCAAGGAACAGCGCAGCGCAGGCCAGGAAGCAGGCCGCAAAGTGCACCGGGAAATTGGACAGGTTGTCGAACAGCGCGACACGCCCGGCGAACTGCGCGGCGGCGTAGGCAAGGCCGAGAAGCACGGCCGAGGCGCGCAGAAACCAGAACAGTCCGCCTCGCGGCGATCGCCGGGTCACACGCCGTAGGGAAAATCGGGTGTCGTCACGTCCGAGATTCTAGCGCGAGGAGCCGCCGGCTCGTTTTCGCGTTTCGCCTGCGCTCGCCTGGCCGGCATTGAAACGCGCGATCCACTCCGCGCAGTCCGCTGCCGCCATGGCCTTGCTGAAGAGATAGCCTTGCCCGTAATCGTAGCCGGCGGCCGCGAGAAAATAGGCGTCCCAGTCGCTTTCGATGCCCTCGGCGACGACCTTCAGCTTCAATGCATGCGCCATCTGCACCGTCGATTCAACGATCACCCTGTCGCCGTCAGACCCACGCATGTTCTGCACGAACGACTTGTCGAGCTTGAGTGCGTGTACGGGGAGGTCCCGCAGATAGCCGAGTGAGGAGTAGCCGCTGCCGAAGTCGTCAATGGCGATGAGGACGCCCAGGCGGTCGATCTCCCGGATGACGTCGAGGGCGCGTGCGGGGTCCAGCATCATCGCGCTTTCCGTGATCTCGAGTTCGAGCGATGCGGGCGGCGCCTGTGCCGATGCGAGCAGCACGCGCAGCCGGTCGGGGAACGCCGTGTCCTGGAGCAGCCGTGCCGAGAGATTGGCCGCGACACGGATCTCGAGTCCCTGCCTGCGCCATTCGCGGTTGTCCGAGAGTGCCTGGCCCAGTGTCCATTCCGTCAATGGACGGATCATGTCCGTTGCTTCCGCGACAGCGACGAACTCCGCCGGGCTCACCTGGCCGAGTGTCGGGTGATACCAGCGCAAGAGCGCTTCTACGCTTTCGATTCGGCCCGTCTGAAAATTGACCTGGGGCTGGTAGTGAAGGTCGAGGGTCCCTTCCCTGATCGCTGTCCTGAGCTCGCTCGCGAGCGCCAGGCTCCTGACGGAATTCTCGTCGCTCACGGCGTCGTAGCACTCGAAGGGTGTGCCACGGCGCTTTGCCACATACATCGCAACGTCTGCATGCTTGAGCAGCGTCGACGCATCGGCGGAATCCTCCGGACAGCAGGCGACACCGATGCTGAGCCCGACCTCGATCGAAATGCCGGCCACGTCGATCGGCTTGCGAAGGCTGTCGGTGAGCCGCTCTGCGGTCATCGCGATCGCCGGGCGCGCCTGTTCGCCATCGATGAGAGCGGTGAATTCGTCGCCGCCGATCCGGGCGACCATCCCCTGGCTGCCGACCGCCTGCCCGAACCGGTACGCGACTTCGCGGAGCACCTGGTCGCCGACGTCGTGGCCGAGCGTGTCATTGACCTCCTTGAAGCGGCAGAGGTCGAGCATCATGAGCGCGAGCGGTCGCGGACCGCCGTCAGCCGAAAATTCGGATTCCAGGCGCTGCATGAGCGCAGCGCGGTTAGGCAACCCTGTCAGCGAGTCGTGGGTGGCCTGGTGCTCGAGTCTGCGCTGCTGGGCCTTGCGCTCGCTGATGTCGCGCACGATGGCGGTATACAGCCGCTCGTTGTGAAGCCGTACGCGTCCCACTGCGAGCTCCACCGGGAATGGATCGCCCGCGGGCGGCCTCGCATCCCACTCCGAGATTCCGTGGTCGAGTGCCGCGAGGACGTCCGCCCGTGAGGCATGTGCCGCTTCTGCGAGTCCGGGAATGAAGCGCCCGATCGGCGCGCCGACGAGCTCGCCGGCCGGGCAGCGGAAGAGTTGCGCCGCGGCCGGATTCGCCGTCCGGATGATTCCCGCTTCGTCGACGCATACGATGCTGTCGCTCGAGGACTGGACGATGCTCTTGAGCACGGCTTCGCGCCGGCGCATGCCCAGCGCATAGCTCATCGCTCTCCAGGTCTGCCGGTCCAGCGATCGCAGCGTCACCGACAGGAATGCGGCGACGGTCACCAGGACGAACGGCATGATTTCGAATAGCAGCCGATGCGCCGCATGGAGATACACGGACATCGCGGCCGTGAGCAGGACTGCAGCCGCGAGCACCGCCGCATTTCTCCGCCACGAGCGCGCCCGCAGCAGGAAAGCCGAGAGCAGCGCCCAGGCGGCGAGCGCGGCCAGGACAATCCATTCCTGCAACATGCGCTGCGGGCCCGCCCTGACGCTTTCGAGCGCCAGCGCCTGCACGACGACGCCCGGCAAGGACTTGTGAATCGGCACGAGCACCATATCACCCAGCTCGACCGCCGTCGCGCCAACAAAGACCGTCTTGCCGGCGAGCACCGACGGCGCTACGCGGCCTTCCAGAAGGTCGACATAGGAGACATAGGCAAACGATGCGGGTGAAATCGAGAAGTCGATGGGCACTTCGGTTTCCGCAGGCAGCGTTCCATCCGGGTCGATGATCGAGCGATGCAGGCGTCCATCGATTCGCCAGCTGCTGTGCCAGCTGCGCTCGAGGCCGTCATCGCCCGGCCGTCGGTTGACGGTGGCGAGCCGGACGTAAGGGAGGAACCGATCGAGCGGCCGCGATAGAGCGAGCGTCGAATCCGCGGCGGTGGCGGCCTGGTAGAACTCCGGCAGGAATATCGGCTCGGCGCTCCAGCTGGCGAAAGACGAGTGCAGCAGCGCGTCGTCGAGCGCGTTCGACCGGGAACTGAAGTCGATGTCCATGAAGACGCGGCTCGGCGCCGCATCGGACAGTCGCGAGACCAGCTTCGCGTGGTGACGCCGCGGCCAGGGCCAGCGATCCAGCCTGGCAAGGCTCCCGGAATCGATCCCGACGATCACGATGTCGGAATCGGCCTCATGCGTGAACAGGCGTGCGCGGGTGTCGAATGCCGCGAACTCGAGCGGTTCGAGCAGTCCGGCGGACCGCAACAGGACCGCCAGCGTGAATGCCGTCAGCGCAGTGATCCACCAGCCGCGGCCGCCCAGCAGGCGCATGGGCTAATCAGGGCCGCGGACGGCCGAGGATTCCGCCCAGCAGGCCGCCGGATTCATTGCTTTCCGCGCCGCCGCTTTCGTCGCCCGGGGAATTTCCGCCGATACCGAGATCAATCCCGGTTCCGAGAACGTCAACGCCGAGGTCGACTCCGGCATCGCCGCCCGCGAGGTCGACGCCGACATCGACACCTGCGTCAACGCCGGCGACATCCGCATCGATGCCCGCGTCGATACTGCCGGCACCGGAATCAGCGGCGACATCAGCGCCGACGCCGACGTCCGCCCCGCCGCCTGCCGCGCCGAGATCGACCGTGGCATCGACGCCCGCGTCCACGGTACCGGAGCCGAGGTCAACGCCGGCGTCGGCGGAAACATCGGCGCTGGCCGTGCCAAAGTCGACACCGGCGTCCACGCCCGCATCGATCGAACCGGAGCCGAGGTCGACACCGACATCGGCGGACACATCGGCGCTGGCCGTGCCAAGATCGACGCCCGCGTCCACGCCCGCATCGACGGTACCGGAGCCGAGATCGACACCAACGTCAATGCCCGCATCGGCGCCGACCGGGCCGAGCCCAAGCCCGACATCCGCGCCGATCTGGACGTCGCCGGTGACGTCAACGCCGCCATCGACGCCGACATCGAGGCCGCTATCGGCGAGATCCACGGGTGAATCCGGAATTCCGGGTGCGAAGACATCACCCGAACCATCTGCTGGCGCGAGATCGTCACCAAGACCGTCAGCGCCGCCGTTCCCTTTGCCCGAGGGCAGGTAGGCGGTGATCTCACCATCGCCGCCGTCCCGATCGCGCGTCCCGGTCGGCACGGCGGAAGCTGCGCCGCCGTTCTTGACCTGCAGCACGCGAATCGCTTTCTCGCCGCGCTTGCGGACGGCGATCTCGCCGGCGTTCAATTCGATCGCGGCAATGCCTTCCTCGGTCGACAGTATTTCGAGGCGTCCTTCGTGCAGCGAGATTGTGCTGCTGTCCGCCGTGACGGCGACATTGAATTGCGTGCCCTTGATGACTGCGACGAGAAAGGGCGTCTCGACGCGCAGGCGCTTGCCGCCGCGCTGTCCCACCTTGTAATACGCATTGCCGACGGATTGCGTGACGCGATCGATCGGGCTGCCGCTTGCGGCAGCCGCCGGAAACTCGAGATGGGTTTCAGGCCCCACGGCGATCGTCGTCTCGTCCTGGCGCAGGTCGGCTGAGCCGTCCTTTCCTGTCTGGAGCACAGCAGGCAGTTCGAGGATCGAACCCGCACGCGCCCCCCGCGTCTTGCCGGCCGAGGTGACCTGCACGTCGCCCTTGACGGAGACGAAGACGATGTCATCCGCCGCAGGCGCCGCCATTGCGCGGAGCGGCACGAGAAGCCCAAGCGCGCCCGCCAGCAGGAATCCCGCGACGAACGAAGCTGAAGGCCGTCGGTGATTGTAGGTATGGGACATAACTGACTCCCCTGCATCAGCTGAGAACCATCGTAGTTAGGACGGTGGCGGCCATATGTGAGGAGGATCGCAACACGCGATCGCCGCATTCAGGAGAATCGACACAACGAATCGCACTGCAGGGGATGTTCCATAAGATGTGCGCAATGCTCGCGCCAGCGTGGGGCAATCGGACGGGATCCCGGCCTCTCGCGGCACTTGTCATATTCGTTTCGATCGCCGTCGCGCCGTGCACTTTGCAGGCATCGGAAACTCCGGCGCTCGCCTCCGTGGCCATCGACGGCTCGACTGTCTATTCGCCAGCCGAATTCTTCGTGACGTATCGAGATCGCCTGGGCCAGCCCGCGACGCAGGCGCTCGCCCGGGAAATTGCCGCAGCAATTTCGGAGCTGTACCGCATCGACGGCTATGCCCGGCCCGAGCTGCGGCTCGACCAGGCACTCATCGGCGACGGCGTGATGCACATCAATGTCTTCGAACCGCGTGTCACCCGCGTGACGATCGAGGGTTCGCCGGGCCGGTATCGGGGGCAGATCGAGGCTTTGGGCGCCCGCCTGCGCGATTCACCGCCACTGCGCCGGGACGCGATCGCACTGGCGCTCGCCGAATTGCGACGGATGCCGGGGCTCTCCGTGACTGCCTCAACGCGGCGCGACGAGACGGCCCTCAACGCGTACGAGCTGGTCCTGCAGGCTGAATTCGCGTCGTTGACCGGGCAAGCCCGCATCAACAATCGCGGGACCGAACAGGCAGGGCCGATATTCGTCGCAGGCCAGCTCGAGGCCAACGATCTGCTCGGCTGGAGCGAGGAGCTTGGCCTCGTGGTCGCCGCGGCATCCGATCCCGGCGAATACCTGAGCGAAGCGCTCTATCTCGATCGGCCGCTCGGCGCGGCCGGGACACGCGGCATGGCGATGCTGTTCCGCTCGCAGTCCTCGCCGAACGAGGAGCCCGTCAACCTGGACGACGAGTACTCGCGCGAGCGTGTTTCGATCCGCATTACTCGGCCCCTGACGCCGGTGCATACACTGACGGCGGTATTCGATGCGGACAACCTGAGTGTCGACCGGGACGGCGCAGAGATCCGCGATGAACGGTTGCGCGTGCTCGAGGCCGGCCTGCGCTCAGGCTGGCGCGCGGGCGTGGCCACGCAGATTTCTTCCGTAGCCGAATTGCGCAAGGGTCTCGATGTGCTTGGCGCGGGCCTGCGCGCCGACGACCTGGCCGAGGACCCGCGCAGCAGCGACTTCCTGCTCGCACAATTTCAGGCGACCGGCTTCACGCGGCTGAACGAGTCCTGGACCGTTCGAACGGACGCGTTTGCGCAATACAGCGCGGACGTGCTGCCCGACAGCGAGCGCTTCAAGATCGGAGGCGAACGGCTGGGGCGCGGTTTCGAAGTCGCGGAGATCGCGGGCGATCACGGGCTTGGCGCCAAGCTGCTGCTGAGGCGCGACCTTGCGGCGGCTGAGACACCGCTCGGCAGGCCATCGCTTTACGGGTACTACGACATCGGCGCCGCCTGGAAGAAGAATCTGCCGGGCCGGGAATCGGCGGCGACCGTGGGTGCGGGTGTCGCGCTACAGGGAAACCGGCTGTCGGGATATGCGGAGCTTGCGCGGCCCCTCACCCACGCGGACGCGGAAGGCGAGCGCAGCACGTCGCTGTTCGCGGAGCTCAGCTACCGCTTCTGACGCGGCTGCTGCGGTCCGGCAAAGCCAGCGCCTACTCATCTCGGGAAACGATGATCTCCGTTCCGGGGACCAGGTTCTGCTGGAGCTGGATCTCGAATTGTCTCGCGGGCGAGCTGGCGACGACCATGACCGTCTCGCCGCCGTCGATATCGACGGTGTAGGCGTCCTTCGGCAGGAATCGCCGCAGTTCCTTCCGGATGCGGCGGGCGACGTTGTTTTCGGGCGTGCCTTTCGGAATCGCGACGGAGATTCTCGTGGCTTCGGCCCCGTGCTCCGTGAACGTCAGGACAATCTCGCCGTGCTTGTCCGCGCCGCCCTTGCACTCGATGCGCCAGGCGATTCGCGGATCGTCGGCGGCTGACGCCGCGGCGCCGTATGCGACGAGGACGGCGGCAAGCCACAGGCTGGTGCGCGCCAACGCTCAATCCTCGATGAGGAAGCTCCGCAGCTGCTCGCTGCGGCTCGGATGCCGCAGCTTCCTGAGCGCCTTGGCCTCGATCTGCCGGATGCGCTCGCGGGTGACGTCGAACTGCTTGCCGACTTCCTCCAGCGTGTGGTCGGTCGACAGGTCGATGCCGAAGCGCATGCGCAGCACCTTGGCCTCGCGCGGCGTGAGCTGGGACAGCACACCGTGGACGGTTTCGCGCAGTGACTCGACGGTCGCCGAGTCGAGCGGGCTTTCAGCGGCGGCGTCCTCGATGAAGTCGCCCAGGTGCGAATCCTCGTCGTCGCCGATCGGCGTCTCCATCGAGATCGGTTCCTTGGCGATCTTCAGGACCTTGCGCACCTTGTCCTCGGGCATCTCCATGCGGCCGGCAAGCTCGTCAGGCGTCGGCTCGCGGCCCATTTCCTGGAGCATCTGGCGCGAGATGCGATTCAGCTTGTTGATCGTCTCGATCATGTGCACCGGGATGCGGATGGTGCGCGCCTGGTCGGCGATCGAGCGCGTTATGGCCTGGCGGATCCACCACGTCGCGTAGGTCGAGAACTTGTAGCCGCGGCGGTATTCGAACTTGTCGACCGCCTTCATGAGGCCGATGTTGCCTTCCTGG
>DAIRVV010000092.1:0-8791 GCA_036802645.1 Steroidobacteraceae bacterium | reverse complement strand
CGATCCTCTCCTGCGCCCAGGTCGCGCCCCGCGCGGGCGAGCAACTCCTGCGCCAGGACGACCTCATCGCAGAGATCGAACGCCAGGGATCGCGGCTCGCTCTCGTCCTGTTGCCGGGCGTCCAGTACCTGACTGGACAGCGGCTCGACATCGGCGCGTTGGCGGAAGCCGCGCATCGCGTCGGCGCGATTGCTGGATTCGATCTCGCGCACGCGATGGGCAACCTGCCGCTCGCGCTGCACGACTGGAACGTCGATTTCGCCGCCTGGTGCTCTTACAAATACCTGAATGGAGGACCGGGCGCGACGGCCGGCGCCTTCGTGCACGAGCGGCATTTCGACTCGCAGGCGCCGAGGCTTTCGGGTTGGTGGGGCAACGACCTCGAGTCCCGATTCGACATGGCGACGGAGTTCCGGCCGTATCGCGGTGCCGCCGGCTGGCAGGTGAGTAACCACCCGCTTCTCGGGATGGTTCCATTGCAGGCCTCGTTCGCCCAGTTCGCGGCCGTCGGCCTTCAGTCGCTACGCGCGCGTTCCATTGAATTGACGGGCTGGCTCGAGCAGTTGCTCGAGTCTCGCCTTGGCGAGCGCATCGAGATCCTGACGCCGCGCGATCCCGAGTCGCGAGGCGCCCAGCTTTCGGTGAGGTTGCGCGCCGCCCACGGCAACGGCCGCGGAATTTTCGACCGGATGCTCGCGAGTGGACTCACCTGCGACTGGCGCGAGCCCGATGTCATTCGGCTCGCACCGGCCCCGATGTACAACTCCTACGAAGACTGCTGGCGCGCCGTTGCCATGATTGAAGCCGAACTCAACCCCGCCCGGGACGCACTGCAACAAAAAGATCGAGTAAGCTAAGCCATAACACCGAAATCGGCCGCCAGCGCACGGTGCTTCGCTTGCCCACGCAAGTGTCACCAACTTCCGGTCGCGAGCACCGTATTTGGTACGTCGAATATCCATCGCCGGTCGTACCGGCCTAGATTGGGGGAGAAGCAGCATGGCAATTTCGGAGCGTAGTTCGCCCAAGTCCAGGATTTGGCTGGTCGTCGTCGGAATCGTCGTGCTGGCCAGCGCGGCCTATGTGGCGAAACTCTACCCGCCATCGGGGCAATCACTGGCCGGTTCGGTCACGCCCGCAGATCGCTATCGCGCCGACATCAAGCCGACGAACCTTGCGACGACCCTCCCCTTGGGTGACCAGGCCGTACCGCAGTTCATGCAGACCGATCTCTATCAGAAGATCGTGTCAGACAAGGCCGTGGCCGCTGCGTTTGCCTCCGAGGCGTTCCGCGATGCCTTTGCCAGCCAGGCCGCCCGTGACGCGTTCGCGAACCAGTCCTCCCGCGATGCCTTTGCCAGCCAGGCTGCCCGCGATGCGTTCGCGAGCCAGGCCTCCCGGGATGCCTTTGCCAGCCAGGCCGCCCGCGATGCGTTCGCGAGCCAGGCCTCTCGGGATGCCTTCGCCAGCGAGGCCTTCCGCCACGCGTTCGCGAACCAGGCCGCCCGCGACGCGTTTGCCAGCCAGGCCTCCCGCGATGCCTTCGCCAACCAGGCATTCCGCGATGCATTCGCGAGTCAGGCATTCCGCGATGCCTTCGCCAACCAGGCCGCTCGCGACGCGTTTGCCAGCCAGGCCTCCCGCGATGCCTTCGCCCAACAGTCGTTTCGTGATGCCCACGCTCAACAGGCGTTCCGCGACGCGATGGCCAACCAGGCCTTCCGCGACGCGATGACCAACCAGGCGTTCCGCGATGCCATGGCCAACCAGGCCTTCCGCGATGCCATGGCCAACCAGGCATTCCGCGACGCGATGGCCAATCAGGCGTTCCGCGACGCGATGGCCAACCAGGCCTTCCGCGATGCCATGGCTAACCAGGCATTCCGCGATGCAATGGCCAACCAGGCGTTCCGCGACGCGATGGCCAACCAGGCGTTCCGCGACGCGATGGCCAACCAGTCGTTCCGCGATGCCATGGCCAGCCAGGCATTCCGCGACGCGATGGGCAACCAGTCGTTCCGCGATGCCATGGCCAGCCAGGCATTCCGCGACGCCATGAAGAACGACGCGATGAGGGCAGCCGCGCGATAGGAAATATCCGGCCCGAACTTCGGAATGCTGAAATTCACAGGGCCGCCTGCAAGCCGTCAGGCAGCCCTGTTGCCGTCGCAGGCCCTGGCCTGCCTGTTCCTCGCAGGGTTTCTGGCCAACGAACCCGCCCACGCCGAACCCTTCGAGATGGACCTTCTCGAGACCGATGATCTGCGGCTGCTCTACTTCGATCCGTTCCAGACGTACCTGACGCCCCTGGTCGCCAGCAGCTACTACAACTCGTTGCAATTCCAGCGGCGGGTCTTCGATTGGACGCCGTACGAGAAAAGTACAGTCGTGCTGACCGACTTCTCGGACTACGCCAATGCCAATGCCGGCGCTACACCACGCAACGGTGTGAACCTGTCCATCGCCCCTATGGGCCACACGCTGGAGACGATGCCGGGCAGCGAGCGCATGTACTCGTTGATGAACCACGAAGCCGTGCACATCGCCAACACCGACGTCGCCAACGCTCGCGACCTGCGCTGGCGGCACTTGTTCAGCGGCAAGCCGCTTCCGACCGAGGAACACCCGGAGACGATCCTCTACAACTACCTCACGGTGCCGCGCTTCAGTGCGCCGCGCTGGTACTTCGAAGGCGCAGCGTCATTCATGGAGACCTGGATGGCGGGGGGCATCGGCCGGGCCCAGGGCGCCTATGACGAAATGGTGTTCCGCGCGATGGTCCGCGATGGAGCGCATTTCTATAGCAATCTCGGCCTCGTTTCCAAGGGTGTGGCCGCCGACTTTCAGACCGGCACCAACGCCTACCTGTACGGCACCCGTTTCTTCAGCTACCTCGCCGAAGTCTATTCGCCACAGGCTGTTATCGAGTGGCTGAAGCGTGGCGAGGACAGCGAGCGATACTACGCGCAGCAATTCGCCAGGGTCTTCGGCAAGCCGCTGGAGACCGCGTGGGACGACTGGATTGCCTGGGAGCACGAGTTCCAGGCAGCAAACCTCCAATCAGTCCGGAAGTTTCCGCTGACGCAAGGCCGGCGCCTGACGAAACAGGGACTCGGTTCAGTTTCGCGCTCCTACTACGACCCGGCGACCAACTCCCTGATCGCGGCTTTTCAATACCCCGGCGTCGTTGCCTATGCCGGCGTCGTGTCGCTGGCCGACGGCAGCATTCGCAAGCTCGTGGACATCAAGGGACCGATGAAGTACCTGGTGACGTCGACCGCCTTCGATCCAGGCAGCAGGACCCTGTTTTACTCCGCGGACAATCTCGCCTGGCGGGACTTGATGGCCGTGGATGTCGCGACCGGCAAGGCGCGCATGCTGCTCCGAGACGCGCGCATCGGCGACATCTGCTTCGACGAGTCGGACCGGTCGCTGTGGGGCCTGCGGCATCTCAACGGCTACGTGACTCTGGTTCAAATCCCGTTCCCGTACAGCAGCTGGAACCAGGTACATACCTGGCCGTACGGCGAAGAACCCTACGAACTCGACGTGTCAGCCGACGGCTCGCTGCTCTCGATGTCCATCGGGCAAAGCGATGGTTCGCAGTCCATGCGCGTGTTTCGCCTTGCGGAACTCGAGGGCGGCAAAGTGGACCCGATAGCCCGGTTTGATTTCGGCAAAGCCATCCCGGAAGGCTTTGTATTCACCCGCGACGGCCGCTATCTGTACGGCAGTTCCTACTTCACGGGCGTTTCCAACATTTTCCGTTACGAGCTCGCGACAGGCGAACTCGAGGCGGTCAGCAATGCGGAGACCGGCTTCTTCCGTCCGATCCCGATGGCAGACGGCACGCTGATCGTCCAGGAATACACCGGGGATGGCTTCGCGCCGATGATCATCGAGCCGAAGCCGCTCCCGGATGTCAGCGCCATCACGTTCCTCGGTGCGCGAATCGCGGCCAAACACCCGATCGTCCGGGAGTGGGTGGTCCCTCCTCCTGCGAACGTCGACCTGGAGCCCATGATCACACGCCGCGGCAAGTACCGGCCGATGCGCGAGCTTGGTTTTGGCGACGGCTATCCCATCGTCGAGGGCTATCGCGATTCCGCCGCGCTCGGCTGGCACGTCCGCCTCGAAGACCCCGCTCAGTTCCACAGGCTCGATATTTCCGCCAGCTACTCGTGGGACGATGCCCTCCCCGCAGATGAAAAGCCCCACGTCAATCTGCGGTACGAGACGCCGGCATGGCGCTGGGAGTACTGGCACAACGGCGCGAACTTCTACGACCTGTTCGGCCCGACCAAGCGCAGCCGCAAGGGCGACGCTTTCATCGGTGAATATAGCAAGGCGCTGATATACGACGATCCGCGCCGGCTCGACTTGTCGATTGCGGCCGCGTATTTCACCGGCCTGGATACGCTACCGGTCAACCAGAACGTGCCATCGGCGTTCGACGAAATCGTCTCGGGCGAAATCGAGCTTGATTACAGTAATACCCGGCGCTCGCAGGGGTCCGTGGACCACGAAAAAGGCTATCGCTGGGAGCTTGCCGGCAACGTGGACCGGGCCGACGGAGACACGGTGTCCAGGCTGCTCGGCGGCCTTGATTTCGGCTTCGCACTTCCGCTGGGAAACTCTTCAGTCTGGCTGTACAACGCCGCCGGCGTCGCGTCCGGCAACCGGGAGAACGTCCTGGCGAGCTTCTATTTCGGCGGTTTCGGCAACAACTATGTCGATGACGGCGAGGTCAAGCGTTACCGGGAATTCAACAGCTTCCCTGGTTTCGAGATCGACGAACTCGCCGGCCGCAACTTCGGCAAAAGCGTGCTGGAGCTGAACCTGCCGCCGCTGCGATTCGAGGAAGTCGGTTCGCCGGGCTTTTTCCTGGGCTGGGCACGGCCGGCCTTGTTCGTTGGCGCGCTCACCGCAGAGCCTGCGGTCGGCTCCGAGCGTCGCACCGTCTATGACGCCGGCGCGCAGGTCGACCTGACTTTCACGGTGCTCAGCCGCTTGAACATGACCCTGTCATTCGGCTACGCCACCGGCTTCGAGGACGGCCGCAAGCTCGACGACGAATGGATGCTCTCGCTCAAGATCCTCTAGGGCGAGCGCCGCCTGAACCTGCCCACGTAGGTCTCGTGGACACGCTGCGCGGAAATCGCGCCGATTTTCTCGCGGTTGGATTTCAGGCCCAGCAGGTAGTACAGGAAGGCGCAGCCGGCACCGACCAGCCCGACCATGACGCTGATCCGGCCCTGGTTCGCCGCGAGATTGAAGGTCGCGTGATAAGTGCCCGCCAGGATGAGCCCCTCGAACATCTTGGCCTCGTGATAGAGGCGCTCGCGTCGAAACAGGAAAACCCGATGCAGCATGCGATACACCCGGCCTCTGCCGCCGTGGCCGCGTCTCACCTCGTCAGCCGAGAAATGCGCCAGTCCGTAGAAGTAGCCGAGGATTCCGGAAGCGACAGCGTGCATCAGCACGGTCAGGACGGAACGCAGCAGCAAGGCTGGCGTATCGCCCGCGGCGAGCAGTCGAGGGAAGTAGAAGAGCACGTTTTCGGCAAAGGCAAATGACAGTCCGACGATGACGGAGAACTCGATGGAATCGTTGATGGACCGGATGCTGTCGTCGTCGGTGAAGCGAACGATCAGGTGCTTGGAATATTCCTCGGCAAAGGCCAGGAAGATCAGGCTGAAAGCCAACACCGGGAGTCCGAACAAATGAAAAACCGCGATGAAGAGCGTCAGGAACAGCCCGACGCCGAGAAAGTTCAGCGGCTCCTCGTACAGACCGTTGAACAGGCCGAGCGCCGCCGAACCTGACTGACGGATGAAGCCGATGACCGACCAGGCCGACAGGGCGGCCAGCAGCGCGATGTTCGCGTACCAGGCGACCTCGACGGATCTGGGTGCCGAGTTGATCGCGCCGGCCAGCGGCAAGTCGGGACTGACGGTCGCCATCGCCCACAAGAGAAATGGAAGCGAGAAAAATGCCAGCGACGCGCCGTGCACGAACTTGATCCAGTGATTCTCGTGAAGCAGGTAGATCACGTGGACCAGCGCAACGACCAGCAGCGTGCTGATCGACATCACCGCGAAGGTCAGGCAGACCTGCATGAAATTCAGTATTTGCAGCGTCAGCGCATCCTGCTCGACGATCTCGAGCATGAAAGGCAGGCTGAATATCGTGGACATCGAACTCAGCTTCGCCCCATCGCCGGTCGCGAGAGCGGCGTCGGAATCGACCACCACCAGGACGAGCACGGCGGCGAGCGTGGCTACCGCGGCGTTGGCGACAATCCGTGCGGAGAGCCGCTCCAGCAGGAACATGAACAGCGAAAACAGCACCAGGAAATGGAACAGGTCCGCCAGCTGCGTACCCGGCGTCCCGAGATTCTCGCGCAGCTGGTCATGGCTGAGGGTGGCCGCCAGCAGCAACAGCGCCGCCACCAGCAGCGCGCCGAAGCGCAGTGAATGTCGCGTGACCCGTCGCGTGATCAAATGAAACAGCTTGATTACGCCGATCAGCACCAACGCCACGCCGACTACCAGGACCAGCATGCTTAACGCCTGCCGCGTGAAGTCGCGGCCGCCATGCTGCAGCGCCGCCGCCTCGTGGCTATGCAGCTGGACTCCGAGCCCTGCCATGAACAAAAGGAGCGGCACTACGGCCAGGGTGCCCAGCAGGAAGGTTACAATGACGAGTTGCCGCGATTCGGGATTGCGGGAGACAAAAAACCATCCCCACACCAGCGAGGGAATCATCGCGATTCCGGCAGCCTGCAGGAATGTCATCGCGGACACGTGTCGTGACGCCCCATTAACTACAACCGACGGCATCGTAGCCGGGACTCGCCGAGCCTGTCGCGTGCGCCGGGGTGACGCTAGGGTGGCCCACAAACTGGGCGCGTTGCCCTCCAACTTGCCGGTCCCTGACGTGTAATTGTTATGAATGAGAACGTCGACGCAGCAAGGGTCCGGGAGTGCCTGGCGGGCAATCCGCAGGCCTTCGCCGCGCTCGTCGAGCAGTACGAAAAGCCGGTTTACAACGTTGCATTGCGCATGCTGCGAAATTCAGAGGACGCCCGCGACATCGCACAGTCGGTCTTCATGAAGGCCTACCAGAACCTCTCGAACTATGACCCGCAATACAAGTTCTACAGCTGGATCTACCGGATGGCGATCAACGAGTCGCTGAACATCCTGCGCGTGCGCGGCCGCGATGGGGGACCGGTCGATGAGCGCCTCCCCGAGGAAGGCGCCGGTCCGTCCGAACTGCTGGCCGAGGGTCAGAGGCGCGAAGTGGTGCTGGAAGCGGTCGGCCGGCTCAAGCCGGAGCACCGGGCCGTGATCGTGCTCAGGTACTTCGTCGACCGCAACTATGAGGACATGGGCGAGATCCTCGGAATCGACGCCAAGACGGTCAAGTCACGCCTGTACACGGCGCGGCAACTCCTGAAGGACCAACTGTCCTCACGCGGGGCCCTGTGACCAGCGACACGAGCCGGATTCACGAACTGATCCAGGCCGATCTGGACGGGGAACTCTCCGTCACGGAGCGGGCCGACCTGGCGCGCCTGCTGTTGCGGGATCCCGAGGCCCGGCGCCTGCACAACGAATTCCGGCAGACGGACCAGCTGTTGCGTGACATTGCCAGCGCCGAGCCGCCACCTGGCATGCGAGCGGCCATTCTTGCGGGATCCGAACTGTCGGCACGCCCAGTCAATCCCCGGAATCATCAATACGGCTGGCCGGTTTACCGCATGGCCGCAGTCATCCTCGGCGGACTGCTGATCGTCGGTATCAGTTACCTCGTGCGAGATGGCGATGCGCCGGGAACGGATCTGCAGGGATCGCTCGGTCCGGCAGGCGGCGCAAGGACGACCGGTCTCATCGCGACGCGGGACCATCTGTCGATGCAGGCAGAAGGTGTCGAGGTCAGCGCCACGCTCCGACGCAATGGCCGGCAGCTCAGGCTCGAAATGAATACGACTGCGACAATTCCCTGCGAGGTCATCGCCAGCATCGACCCTGCGACGACGACGTTTGTCGGCAAGACGGGTGATGCGCAATTGACCGACGCGACCGGCCAGGTCACGGTGCAGCTGGCCATCGGCAGCCAGGCCTTCGTGCTGGATTTTTCCGGTGCGGCGCCGATCCGGTTGCAGCTGCGCTCCGAAGGTCGGCTGCTCCAGGAAGGCAGGCTGTCGGTCAGTGGACCTTAGTCCAGGCGCCTGACCAGCGTCACGAAGCTGAACGGGAAGGCATGCCGCGCATCCGCCGCATGCTCCTCGCGGGACGTTTCCAGCCACTGACTTCGATCAAATGCATCGAGCCGCGTATCGCCTTCGACGGCAGCGTGGACTTCGGTAAGTTCGAGCCGCCCGATCATCGGCCAACAGGCCGAGAACACCTCGGCGCCGCCGATCACGAAGAGAGTCGAGTCGCCCGCGGCCGCGAGCGCAGCGTCGATCGACGCGACACCCTCGCATCCGGGCGCGCGCCAAGCCTCGTTACGGGTCAGGACGAGATTGCGACGGCCCGGCAGGGCCCGGCCGATCGAATCGAAAGTCCTGCGTCCCATGAGGAGCGCGTGGCCCATCGTGAGTGTCTTGAAGCGCTTCAGGTCGTCGGGCAGATGCCAGGGCAGGCCATTACCGCGCCCGATGATGCCGTTGTCGGCCATCGCGACGATCGCGATCGGCCGCGCACTCATTGCGGAGGCTCAGACGGCAACAGGCGCGCGGATCGCGGCATGCGGCTCGTAGCCGAGGACCTGGAAATCCTCG
>DAIRVV010000091.1:0-8794 GCA_036802645.1 Steroidobacteraceae bacterium | reverse complement strand
CTGTCCGCGCGCGGGCAAGCGCGCTGACAACGGAGCTGCGTCCAGCTCGCGTGTTACGCACGCGGCCTCTGTCCGCGTTCGCGGCGACCACGGGCGGCTTCGCCGTTCGCTCCTGCTGGCGGCGCTTCGCGGAACCGGGCGATCCAGCGCGCGCAATCCGGGTCGTGGCCCATCATCACGTCCGCGCCGAGGCAGGCGCGAACTGTCTCGACGTGCATCGGATTCGTGATCGCCGACGTGAGCCCCGAGGCAATCGCCATCGTCAGGAAGGCGCTGTTGATGCCGTCGCGATTTGGCAGGCCGAAGCTGATGTTCGACGCGCCGCAGGTCGTGTTGACCTTGAGCTCGCCGTGCAGGCGCCTGAGGAGCCGCATCACCTGGACGCCGCCCTGGTTGATCGCACCGATCGGCATCACGAGCGGATCGACGATGATGTCGCTGCGCGGGATGCCGTGATCCGCGGCGCGCTCGACGATGCGCTTCGCGACTGCGTAACGAACGTCTGGGTCTTCCGAAATGCCGGTCTCGTCGTTCGAGATCGCGACGACCGCGGCGCCGTACTTCCTGATGAGCGGCAGCACGGCCTCGAGCCGTTCCTCTTCGCCGGTGACCGAGTTGACGAGCGCCTTGCCCTGGTAGACGGCGAGCCCGGCTTCGAGCGCCGCGACGATCGACGAGTCGATGGACAGCGGCACGTCGGTGATCGACTGCACCAGCTTGATCGCTTTCGCTAGAATCGCCGGCTCGTCGGCGAGCGGGATGCCTGCATTGACGTCGAGCATGTGCGCGCCGGCCGCGACCTGCGCGAGCGCGTCGGACTTGACGCGGCTGAAATCGCCGGCGCTCATCTCCGCGGCGAGGAGCTTGCGTCCGGTCGGGTTGATGCGCTCGCCGATGATGACGAATGGGCGGTCGAATCCGATGACGACTTCCCGCGTGGCTGAGCTGACGACGGTTTCTGTCATGTGGTCGTTGTCCCTGCGATGCCCTTGGCGCGAACCAGGCGTTCGAGTTCTTCGTCGGTGTACTTGGCCTCGATCCTGGCGGCCTCGGCGGCGGCCTCGGCCTCGATGTCGTCGCTGCAGAGCGTGGGATCGGAACGCCGCCACTCGGCGAGATAGGCATCGGAGCTGCCCTTGCCGGCGCGCATCGCGGCGCGATCGACGGCTTCCTCGAACCGGTTGGAGAGCTTCACCTTCGCGGTGTCACGGCCGCGCCTGACGATGACCTGCGCGGGGATGTCCCGCCAGTAAATGAGGGTCAGGCTCGCCAATGAATGATCTCCCGGCGTCCGGCGAATGCGGCGAGACTCGACCCGAGCCCGCCGTAGCCGGTGATGCGGATTTCACACTCGAGACCGAGGCGAACCGCGATCGCGCGGGCCTGGGCCGTCGATTCCGGCTTCGGCGCCTGCGCGAGGTACACGACGCGGCGGTAATTGCCGAAGTAGACGCGCAGCAACTCGGGATGCCGGTCGATGCCGAGACCCTGAATGACCAGGCGCTCGAAATGACGCAGCAGGAAATCGGTCAGGTAGAAACTGCCCGGCTCCGCATCCGCGAGCGCTGCGAAGATCCCGGGTGTCGCGAAGAATTCGTAGCAGTGGGCGCCGGCGATCCGTTCGACGCCCTCCTCGCGCAGCACCTCGTCGAGGGCGCCCTTCGTGCCGCAGTCGCCATAGGCGACGAATATCTCGGCGTAGTCCTTGCGGTGCGCGCGGATCTTCTCCCGCACCGCGCCGGCAATGCGTTCCGGCCGATTGTGGAGTTCCGGCGGCAGGCAGACGACATCGAGTGCGGTCCAGCCGTTGGCGCGGCGGAGCTCCGCGATTTCACGCGCCAGGGCGCCGCAGGCGATGACGAGCCTAGTTCGCATGGGCAGATGCGCGCCGCGCGGCGAGCAGCTTTTTTGCGGTCTCGACCGCGATCGCCGCATCGCGGCAATAGGCATCGGCGCCGACGGCCTTGCCGAATTCCTCGTTGAGCGGCGCTCCGCCAACCAGCACGATGTACTTGTCGCGGAGATTCTTCTCCTTGAGCGTGTCGATCACGACTTTCATATAGGGCATCGTCGTCGTCAGCAGGGCGGACATGCCGAGGAAGTCGGGCTGGTGCTTCTCGAGCGCGGCCAGGTATTTCTCGAAGGAATTATTGATGCCGATGTCGATGACCTCGAAGCCGGCGCCCTCCAGCATCATCGACACGAGATTCTTGCCGATGTCGTGAATGTCGCCTTTCACCGTGCCGATCACGATCTTGCCGATCGGCTCGACGCCGGTCTCGGCGAGCAGCGGCCGGAGGATCTCCATGCCGCCTTTCATGGCATTGGCTGCGAGCAGGACCTCGGGGACGAACAAGATGCCGTCGCGGAAGTCGATTCCTACGATCCGCATGCCCTCGACCAGGCCCTCGTTCAGCACGCGCTCCGGCGGCCAGCCCCGCTCGAGAAAAATTCGCGTCGCTGTCTCAACCTCGGCCTTTAGGCCGTTGTACATGTCGTCGTGGACCTGTTCGGCGAGCTCCGCGTCGGAAAGCGTGCGGAGGTCAAACTCGTTTTCCCCTGTCATGGCGGGATGTTAAGCACAGGGCCCGGGCAGGACTGGTCTTTTCGCGACGGAGATCTGCCTAAAAACGACAGGGCGTCAGAATTGAGAGCTATCGCATCGGTTTCGGGGTGGCAGCGGCTGCGGTCTGGCGGATCCGCCGCTCGGCGCTCGGCGGGTGGCCGTACTTGCTTCGGTAGCAGCGCGAGAAATGCGGGGGCGATTTGAAGCCGCAGGACGTCGTGATGTCGGTGATCGGCATGGCGGTCTGGAGCAGGAGTTCCCGCGCCCGGCGCAGCCGCATCTCGAGGTAATACTTTTTCGGCACGCAGTCGAGGTGCCGTCTGAACAGCCGCTCGATCTGTCGCCTCGACATGGAGGTGGCGTTCGCGATCGCCTCTAGCGACAGCGGCTTCTCGATGTTTTCCTCCATGAGCTCTGCGACCTTGATCATGCTGCGGTGCGACGCGCCGACCTGGGCGCGCAGCGGAACGTACTGGCGATCCTGGTCGCTGCGGACGCGTTCCAGCACGAACTGCTCGGAGACGAGCTGCGAGATCCGCGGACCGTGCTTGAGCTGGATCAGGTTCAGCATCAGGTCGAGCGGCGCCGTGCCGCCCGAACAGGTGAAGCGGTCACGGTCGATGCTGAACACCTGGTTATTGAGCTGCACGCGCGGAAATTCCTCGCGCAGCGCCGGCAGGTTCTCCCAGTGGATCGTCGCGCGGTAGTTATCGAGGAGGCCCGCGCGTGCGAGCGCATAGCCGCCGGTGCACAGCGCGCCGAGTGCGACCCGCCGCTCCGCGAGACGCCGGAGCGCCGTGAGCAAGGGCGCCGATACCGCCTCGTGAACGTTGATGCCACCGCAGACGAACAGGATTTCCACCTTGCCGGCCTTGTCGAGCGGGATCGTCGGCGCGAGGTCGAGGTGACTGCTCGCCTGTACGGGCCCGCCGTCGAGACTGACGAGTGACCACTCGTAAACGTCCTGCCCCAGGACGCGATTGGCCATGCGCAGGGGCT
Organism: Steroidobacteraceae bacterium; assembly: GCA_036802645.1. Lineage (GTDB taxonomy): Bacteria > Pseudomonadota > Gammaproteobacteria > Steroidobacterales > Steroidobacteraceae > SCUD01. Next base: position 5,229 of record DAIRVV010000091.1, on the reverse strand, counting down.
CGACCGCGTTCGAGACCGCGATCAGCGAATAATTCGGCAGGGTCAGGAAGGCGTACCGGGTTTTCGGCAGGGCGTCGGGCGCGTTCATGCGGCCAACAGGATGCCTGAATCCGACATCAGATGTCGCATTCAGGCGTGCTGAACGCACTCCAATCGCTACACTGCCCGGGGGCGCAGGGACACTCACACATGAAGACGCATGCACGGGTGGTCGTGATCGGCGGCGGAGCCGTCGGCGTCAGCACCCTCTATCACCTCGCGCACAAGGGCTGGCTGGATGTCGTGCTCATCGAGCGCGCGGAACTGACCGCGGGCTCGACCTGGCATGCCGCGGGACTGCTGCCGCTCTACAACATGAGTTACACGGTCGGCCAGCTGCACAAGTATTCCGTCGACCTGTACAAGCGCCTGCCCGGCGAAACCGGCCAGGACGTGAGCTTCCACGTCACCGGCAACATGCGCCTCGCGACCCGCCGCGACCGCATGGACGAGTACCAGAAGTACTGCGGCACGGCGAACACGATCGGCGTGCCTTTCGAGGTGATCGGGCCGAAGCGGGTGAAGGAGCTCTGGCCGCTCGTCGAGCTTGGCGGAACGGAAGACACCGCCGCGATCATCGGCGCGCTCTATCACCCGCACGACGGCCACATCGCGCCCGCCGACCTCACGATGGCGCTTCGCAAGGGCGCGCGGGCGAAGGGCGCCGAGATCTACGAGCAGACCGAGGTGACCGCGGTCACCCGCACGGCGACCGGCGAATGGAAGCTCACGACGACGAAAGGCGAGATCACCTGCGAGCACGTGGTCTGCGCGACCGGCAACTACGCACGCCAGACCGGCCAGCTTTTCGGGCTGAACGTGCCCGCGATTCCCGTCGAGCACCAATACATCGTTTACGAGGAATCGCCCGAGCTGAAATCCTACCGCCAGGGCGGCGGGCGCGAGCTCGCGGTGCTCCGCGAGCCCGACCAGTCGTATTACCTGCGCGAGGAGCGCATGGGCTGGATACTCGGGCCGTACGAAGCGGGCGCGCCGGCGCGCTTCGCCGACGGCGTGCCGCCCTGGTTCGGCAAGAGCCTCTTCGACGGCGACCTCGACCGGCTCGTGCCGCACATCGAGGGCGCGCAGCGCCGCGTCCCTGCGCTTGCGAACTGCGGCATCAAGGACATCGTCAACGGGCCGATCTCCTACACGCCGGACGGCAGCGCGCTCATCGGCCCGGCCTGGGGCCTGCCGAACGTGTGGCTCAACGAGGGCCACAGCTTCGGCATCACGGCGGCGGGCGGCGCGGGCTGGCAGCTCGCCGAGTGGATCGTCGAGGGCGAGCCCGGAATCGACATGCTCGCGCTCGACCCGCGCCGCTTCGGGCCCTACACCAGCAAGCGCTACGTGGTGCAGAAGAACGAGGAGACCTACCGCAACGTCTTCACCATTCACTATCCGGACGAGGAGCGTCCAGACGCGCGTCCGGCCAAGACGAGCCCGGTCTACGACCGGCTGAAGCACCTGGGGGCCGTGTTCGGCCAGCGCTACGGCTGGGAACGCGCCAACTGGTTTGCGCCGGCGGGCGTCGAGGCAAAGGACGAATGGAGCTTTCGCCGCACGAACTGGTTCGAGCACGTGGGTGTGGAGTGCAGGCGGGTTCGGGAACAGGTGGGCGTCATCGACCTCAGCCCGTTTACGAAGCACATCGTGCAGGGTCCGGGCGCCGAAGCCTGGCTCGACGGCCTGGTCGCGAACAAAGTACCGGCGAAGACCGGCCGCATGGCGCTCTCGCATGCACTCACGAAACGCGGCGGCATCCGCTCGGAATTCACGATCACGAAGCTCGGCGAGCAGCATTTCTATCTCGTGAGCGCGGGCGCCGCCGAGCGCTACGACACCGATTTCCTGCGCAAGCGCCTGCCGGCCGACGGGTCGGTGGAGTTGGCCAACGTCACCACGAGCCGGGGCTGCTTCGTCGTCGCCGGCCCGCACTCGCGCAAGGTGCTCGCGAAGCTCACGGACACGCCGCTCGACAATGAATCCTTCCCCTGGCTTACCGGGCAGATCGCGGAAGTTGGCCTCGCGCCGGATGTGTACCTGCTCCGGGTCAACTTCGTCGGCAGCCTGGGCTGGGAGCTGCACTTCCCGATCGAGTATGCGCGTCACCTGTTCGTCGCCATCTTCACCGCGGGTGCGGAACATGGCATCGGCATGGCCGGGATGCGCGCGATGGAATCGCTGCGCATGGAGAAGTCCTATCGCATGTGGGGGAGCGACCTCACGCGCGAGAACACGCCGTTCGAGGCGGGACTCGACCGCTTCGTGCGGCTGAAGAAAGGCGATTTCACCGGCCGAGAGGCGCTGGACAAGCAACTTGCCGCCGGCGTGCCGAACCGCTTCGTGACGGTGGAAGTTCACGGCGTCACGGATGCCGACCCGCTCGGCAACGAGCCGCTGTTCGACGACAAGGGGAGGATGATCGGCCGCGCGACCTCGGGCTGTTACGGTCACGCGCTCGGCAAGAGTCTTGCGATCGGCTACGTGAAGCCGGAGTTCGCGGCGGTCGGCACGCGGCTCGCGATCGAAGTTCTCGGCGAAAGAAAGACTGCGACAGTCCTGGTTGACTCGCCGTACGACCCCGGGAACAAGGACCTCCGGGCTTAGGACGTGAAGCGCCAATCCTGGTCGGGACTGTCGCTCCTTTGGCGGAGCCTTTCGGGGCACCGCGGCTGGCGCGAGCAATGGCGCAAACCCGAGCCGAAGCCCGCCTACGACGCGGTCATCATCGGCGGCGGCGGGCACGGTCTCGGCACCGCGTACTACCTCGCCGACGAGCACGGGCTAACGAACATCGCGGTGGTCGAGAAGGGCTGGATCGGCGGCGGCAACACCGGCCGCAACACGACCATCATCCGCTCCAACTACCTCTTCGACGAAAGCATCGCGCTCTACGACCACGCCCTGAAGATGTGGGAGGACCTTTCGCAGGTCCTCAATTACAACGTCATGTTCTCCCCGCGCGGCGTGATGATGCTCGCGCACACGGTCCACGACGTGCAGGTGCTGAAGCGCCACGTGCACGCCAATCGCTGCAATGGCGTCGACAACGAATGGCTGACGCCACAAGAGGCAAAGTCATTCTGTCCCCCACTCAACATCGGCGCCGACATCCGGTATCCGGTGATGGGCGCGGCCCTGCAGCGGCGCGGCGGCACCGCGCGCCACGACGCAGTCGCCTGGGGCTATGCCCGCGCGGCAGATGCACTCGGTGTCGACATCATCGAGAACTGCGAGGTCACCGGGATCCGCCGCAATGCGCATGGCGGCGTGGAAGCGCTCGAGACCACGCGTGGACTGATCCGCACCGGCAAGGTCGGCGTCGCAGCGGCCGGCAACTCCAGCGTGGTCATGGCGCTCGCGGGCGTCCGGCTCCCGCTCGAGAGCTTCCCGCTGCAGGCGCTGGTGTCCGAGCCCATCAAGGCCGTGTTCCCGTGCGTCGTGATGTCGAACAGCATCCACGCCTACATCAGCCAGTCCGACAAGGGCGAGCTGGTCATCGGCGCGGGCACGGATGCCTACACTTCTTATACGCAGCGCGGCGCGCTCGCCGTCAACCTGCACACGCTTGAGGCGATCTGCGAGCTGTTCCCGGCTTTCCGCCGCCTGCGCATGCTGCGGAACTGGGGCGGCATCGTCGACGTAACGCCCGATCGCTCTCCGATCATCGGCAAGACACCCGTGCCTGGCCTTTACGTGAACTGCGGCTGGGGCACTGGCGGCTTCAAGGCGACGCCGGGCTCCGCGCACGTCTTCGCCTGGACGCTCGCGAAGGACGAGCCGCATCCGATCAATGCGCCATTCACGCTCGAGCGGTTCCGGGACGGCGCGCTGATCGACGAGGCGGCGGCTGCCGCCGTCGCGCATTGAGGTCCTGATGCTCCTGATCGATTGTCCCTGGTGCGGCAAGCGGCCTGAGCTCGAGTTCAGCTACGGCGGGCAGGCGCATCTCCTGCGGCCGCGGGAAGCCGGGAGCCTGACCGATGCGCAATGGGCCGAATACCTGTACGTGCGTGCGAATCCGCGCGGACGCCACGCCGAGCGCTGGCGGCACATCCACGGCTGCGGGCGCTTCTTCAATGCGCTGCGCGACACGACGACCGACCAGTTCATCGCGACCTACCGGATCGGCGAGCAGGCGCCGACATGAGCGCGTTCCGCACGGAGAGCGGCGGGCGCATCGACCGGTCGCGCAAGCTCCGGTTCAGCTTCGACGGCAGGAAGCTCGAGGGCCTGGCGGGCGACACGCTCGCTTCCGCCTTGCTGGCGAATGGCGTCCACCTGACGGGAAGGTCATTCAAGTACCACCGGCCGCGGGGAATCGTCACGGCGGGTGCCGAAGAGCCGAATGCACTTGTGGCGGTGCGACGCGACGCCGCGCGATACACGCCGAACCTGCGCGCAACGCAGGTGGAGCTCTACGCAGGGCTCGCGGCGGAATCACAGAACCGCTGGCCGAGCCTCGGCTTCGATCTCGGCCGCCTGAACGACTGGCTGTCGCCGATATTTCCCGCGGGGTTTTACTACAAGACATTCATGTGGCCGCGCGCCGCCTGGTCCGCGGTCTATGAACCCCTGATCCGCGCCGCGGCGGGGCTCGGCCGCGCGCCAGAGCTCCCCGATCCCGACCGCTATGAAAATCGCTTCGCGCACTGCGATGTCCTCGTGGTGGGGAGCGGCCCCGCCGGCCTTGCCGCGGCGCTTGCGGCAGCCGACAGCGGCGCGCGCGTCGTTCTCTGCGACGAACAGGCGGAGCTGGGCGGTTCTCTCCTGGGGGAGGCGCGGGCGCGCATCGACGGTGTCGATGCCGCGGACTGGCTCGCCCGGAGTGTCGCCGTGCTCGACCGTCACCCGCGAGTCACGCTGCTTCCGCGGACGACGGCATTCGGATACTTCCCGCACAACGCCATCGGCCTCAACGAATGCCTCAGCGATCATCTCGCGGAGCCGCCGGCCGGCCAGCCGCGCGAGCGGCTCTGGCAACTGCGGGCACGCGAGGTGGTGCTCGCGACCGGCGCCATCGAACGGCCGCTCGTGTTTCCGGGCAATGACCGACCGGGGATCATGCTGGTTGGCGCCGCCAGGACCTATCTTCGGCGATACGGCGTGCGCGCAGGTTCGCGCGCCGTCGTCGTCACCTCCAACGACTGCGCCTACCAGGCCGCGCTCGAGCTTCGCACCGCGGGT
>DAIRVV010000090.1:0-8880 GCA_036802645.1 Steroidobacteraceae bacterium | reverse complement strand
GTCGGATTGCCTGCGCTCACGCGCGCGCGAAAACTGGGCAGCCGCGCCTCCGACGCGGGCTTTGACTGGCCGGATGCCGGCGGTCCGCGCGCGAAGATCGACGAGGAGCTCGCGGAACTCGACCATGCGATTGACGCGCGAGACCCGGAGGCCCGCGAGGCTGAGCTCGGCGACCTGTTGTTTTCAATCGTCAATCTCGCGCGTCATGTCGAAGTCGATCCGGAAACGGCGCTTCGCCGCGCCAATGAGCGATTTGCGCGGCGTTACCGGCACGTCGAGGCCGAACTCGCCCGTCAGGGCGAGCAGGCCGCCGGCGCATCGTCCGAATTGCTCGACCGCCTATGGGCGGCCGCGAAGGCTGAAATCCCCTGATCCAGGCCCGTAGGGACCATCGTTCGGCGTTCAGGACGCATTCATTCGGGCCCCTCTAGATTGGCTACCGTGCCAATCAAGGAGGCGCACCATGTCACGCACAACTCGGGTCCTCGCACTGGCCGTGGGTCTCGCCCTCGCATCGGGTGCGGCGGTCGCGGACGATGACGGGCGGTATGACCGCCGCTATGACCGCAACGGCGACTACGACTTCGCGCGCGTCGTCGATGTCGAGCCGCTCCGCCGCCAGGTTCGCGTGAGCGAGCCGGTCCGCGAATGCTGGCAGGAGACGAGCTACGCGTCGGAAGGTCCGTTCTCGTCGAACCACATAGGCGGCACCCTGCTCGGAAGCGCGATCGGAACGGTGATCGGCAACCAGATCGGCCACGGCCGCGGCAAAGACGTCGCGCGTGTCGCAGGCGCCCTGGCCGGCGGTGCGATCGGCCACAACGTGTCGGTGGATCGGCAACGCCAGCAGTACGGCAATCCTGGCCGCAGCTACGAGCGCTGCGACGTGCGCTACCGGGATAGCTGGGAAGAGCGCGTCGACGGCTATAACGTGACCTACGAGTATGCCGGGCGCGAATACGTGACCCGGATGCCGTATGACCCGGGCGAACGCATCCGAATTCGTGTCGACGTCACCCCCACGGTGGGCTGATCGCCGGCGCCCGGGCTGCCCACGCGGCCCGGGCGCCGGCTTCCACTAGAATATGCCGATGGCACGGAAGATCCCGCTCGCGGCGCTCTGGCTGACACTGGCCTGCGCCTGTTTCGCCTCTGCCGATGTCGTCGCATCGAACGCCGATCGCGGCCGTGAAAACCGCGAACGCCCGCAGGCGGAGCGCAGCATTTCCCTCGACGAGGCGGTCGCACAGGCCGAGCGACGTTACAAGGCACGGGCCGTTCGCGCGGAAGAGAAGCGACAGGGTAATCGCATCGAGTATCGCATCCGCCTCCTCGGAGAAGACGGCCGCGTGTTCGAGGTGCGCGTCGACGCGTCGTCCGGCCGCCAGGACTGACCATGCGTCTCCTGGTGCTGGAAGACGAACCGGCACTCCGCGAAACCCTGGTCCAGCAGTTTCGCGCCGCGGGTTTCGCGATCGACGCCGCGGCCGACGGCGTGGAAGGTGAGTTCGCCGGTCTCGAATACCCGATCGACATCGCGGTGGTCGACCTCGGTCTTCCGGGCCGGTCCGGCCTCGAGGCCATTCGCGCCTGGCGCAAAGCCGGCAAGTCATTCCCGGTGCTGATCCTGACGGCGCGCGACAGCTGGCAGGAAAAGGTGGCCGGACTCGATGCCGGCGCCGACGACTACGTGACAAAACCATTCCGTTTCGAGGAGGTACTGGCCCGTGTGCAGGCGCTGCTGCGACGCTCCGGTGGCTGGTCTCAGCCGCTGCTGAAATGCGGAGCGGTCGAACTCGACACGCGCGCGCAGGAGGTGCGCGTCGGCGGCGCCGCCGTCGAACTGACGGCATTCGAATACCGGCTTCTGGAATACCTGATGCACCGGGCCGGGCAGGTGGTGTCCAAGACCGAGCTGACGGAGAAGCTGTACGAGCAGGACTTCGAGCGCGACAGCAACACGATCGAAGTATTCATCGGCAGGCTGCGGCGCAAGCTCGATCCCGACAACCGTCACCAGCCAATCGAGACGCTCCGGGGCCGCGGCTACCGGATCACCCGCGACTGACCGTGGCGCCCGCGGCTCCTCCCTCCCTGCAGACCCGGCTGCTGCTGACCCTGGCGGTCCTGCTGCTGGTCGCCGCGGCCGCCGCTGCCTGGGGTCTCGATTCTCTGTACCGCAACCTTGGCCTCCGTGCGCTGGAGGATGTGCTCGACGCACAGGTCATCGCGCTGGTTTCCACCGCGGAGATCGATACCGTGGGCCGGCTCGTGCCGGAGAATCTCGCGGAACCCCGGCTCGCGACGCCCGGCTCCGGACTGTATGCGGAAATCCTGGGTGCGCAGGGGACCTGGCGATCGCCGTCGGCGGTCGGCAGCGGCCTGAATCTCGCCGCCGAGCCTCTGCCCGGGGAGCGCAGCTTCGAGCATGCGAAACTCGCAGACGGTACGCGTGTTCTTGGACTGTCCCGGGGTTTCCGCTGGGACCCCGCGGAAGGCAGATCGCGTGACTTTGTGATTCGCGCCGCACAGAGCCTCGAACCGTGGTACCAGCAAATCCTGCGTGTCCGGACGGTTCTCGTCACGGGATTCGCCCTGCTGTCGCTGCTGCTGCTCGCAGGGCTCGCCATTGCGCTCCGCATTTCCCTCGAACCCTTGCACCGGCTGGAGCGCGAGATCGTCGACATCGAGGCGGGCCGGCGCGACTCGCTCGACACGGGCTGGCCGCGGGAACTGTCAGGCGTCACGGGCAATCTGAATGCGCTCCTGATCGGGGAGCGCAAGCGACTCGAGCGCTACCGCACGACGCTCGGAAACCTTGCGCACAGCCTGAAGACGCCACTCGCCGCCTTGCGAGGTCTGATCGAACGCGGCGAACTGGATCCCCAGGCGCTCACACCGCAACTCGAGCGGATGCAATCGATCGTCCAGCACCAGCTCAAACGCGCGGTCTTCGGCGGCAGTGGCGCAACGCTGATCGACCTGGGCGTGCAGGAGCCGCTCGAGCAACTGCGCTCGGCGCTCGCGAAGGTCTATGCGGACAAGCCGATCAAGGCGACGGTCGCTGTCGCAGCGGGGACCGCATACCCGATCGATGCGGGCGATTTCCTCGAGCTCGCGGGCAACCTGATGGACAACGCCTGCAAGTATTGCCAGACCGCGGTCGCCATCCGTGCAACCCCGTGGACGGCCGCAGAATGGCGGAGGCCCGGCCTGGTACTCGAAGTCGAGGACGACGGCGGTGGCATTGCGCCCGCCGATCGCGCGCACGTGCTGGAGCGCGGCGTCCGTGCGGACGAGAGCGTGGCGGGGCAGGGGATCGGACTGTCGGTCGCTCGCGAGATCGCCGCAGCGTATTCGGGCACGCTCGAAATCGGCGAGAGCCGCCTCGGTGGTGCGCGGCTCTGCGTCAGGCTGCCCGGGCGCTGATGCAAAAGCGAGCCGTTTGCCGCAGCCGACGGGCCTGCGATTATGATGTGTCCGCCGGATCCGACCAGCGTGAGAGGACGATCATGTTCAAGCGCTTCGCTTTGCTCCTGCTTTTCGCCTTTGCCGGTGCCGCCGCGGCCCAGGATGCGGAAGTCACGATCCGGACCGAGCAGGTCGCGCCCGGCGTGTACGTGCTCTACGGCGGCGGGGGAAATATCGGTGTCTCCGTCGGCCCGGACGGGGTCTTCCTGATCGACGACCAGTACGCGCCACTGACCCCCAAGATCACGGCAGCACTTGCGAAACTGTCACCCAAGCCGCCCCGCTTCGTTCTCAACACGCACTGGCACGGCGACCACACCGGCGGCAATGAGAATCTGGCGAAGACGGGGTCGCTCATTTTCGCGCACGACCAGGTGCGCGCGCGAATGGCCAGCGAGCAGTACTCGAAGTTTTTCGATAGCAAGACGCCGGCCTCTCCGGCGAATGCACTGCCGGTCGTCACGTTCAGCGACGGCCTGTCGTTTCACCTGAATGGCGACGAAATTCGCGGCAGCCACGCGCCGATGGCGCACACGGACGGCGATGTATTCATTCAGTTCAAGAAGGCGAATGTCATACACGCGGGCGACGTGGTGTTCGCCGAAATGTATCCGTTCATCGATCTCGATTCCGGCGGCTCGGTGGCCGGGGTGATCGCGGCAGTCGATCGAATGCTCGCGCTCGCCGACGGCGCAACCCGCATCATTCCAGGCCATGGCAAGGTCACGGACCGGGCGGGCCTCGCCGCCTACCGCGAAATGCTCGCGGTCACGAGCAAGCGCGTGCGCGACCTGGTCGCGGCGGGAAAGTCTGTCGACGAAGTCCTGGCCGCCAGGCCGAACGCGGACTACGACGCGAAGCAGGCCTGGGATTTCATCACCGCCGAGCGCTACCTGCGGATTCTCTACCGCGACGCGAGCGACGCCGCCAGGCTCAAGTGACGTCGAACTTGATGCCTTGTGCGAGCGGCAGTTCGCTCGAGTAGTTGATCGTGTTCGTCTGCCGGCGCATGTAGGTCTTCCAGGAATCGGAGCCGGCCTCGCGGCCGCCGCCGGTGTCCTTTTCGCCGCCGAATGCGCCGCCGATCTCGGCGCCCGACGTGCCGATATTCACATTCGCGATGCCGCAGTCGCTGCCCGCCGCCGACAAGAAGCGCTCGGCGTGCTGCAACCGGTCCGTGAAAATCGCCGACGACAGGCCATAATCGGTGTCGTTGTGCATGGCGATCGCGTCGTCCAGCGTCCTGAACGGGATCACGTACAGGATCGGCGCGAAGGTCTCGTGCCGCACGACCGGCATGTCGTTACGGGCGCGGACGATCGTCGGTTCAACGAAGTAACCCGGGCCGGGCAGGGTGCGGCCACCGCAGAGGATCTCACCGCCCTGGCTTCGTGCATCCGTGAGCGCGGCTTCGTACTGCCGCACGGCCGAAGAGCCGACGAGCGGTCCCATGAGCGTTTTCGGGTCGAGCGGATTGCCGATGCGGACCTGCTTGTAGCTTGCGACCAGCCGGCGCTCGACTTCGTCGACACGCGACTCGTGCACGAGGAGGCGGCGCGTTGTCGTGCAGCGCTGGCCCGCCGTGCCGACCGAGCCGAAGAGCACCGCGGGCACGACCAGGTCGAGGTTTGCGTACTCGTCGACGATGATCGCGTTGTTGCCACCGAGCTCGAGCAGGCTCCGCCCCAGTCGGGAGGCGATGCGCTCGCCAACCGTGCGACCGACGTTCGTCGAACCCGTGAAGCTCATGAGCGAAACGCGCCTGTCATCCACGAATCGGCTCGCGAGCGAGTTGTCCGCCGGGATGAAGAGCTGGAAGATCGGCGGCAGGCCCTGCGCCTCGATGACTTCGTTGCAGATGCGCTGCACCGCGATTGCGCACAGCGGCGTGTGGTGCGAGGGCTTCCAGACGCAGATGTCGCCGCAGACTGCGGCGAGGAAGGCATTCCAGGACCAGACGGCCACCGGGAAATTGAAAGCCGAGATGATCCCGACCACGCCGAGCGGATGCCACTGCTCATACATCCGGTGACTCGGCCGCTCGGAATGCATGGCGAGGCCGTAGAGCATGCGCGACTGGCCGACGGCGAAGTCGGCGATGTCGATCATTTCCTGCACCTCGCCATCGCCCTCGGCCTTGATCTTTCCCATCTCGAGGCTGACGAGGCTGCCAAGCAGGTCCTTCCGGGCGCGAAGCGCCTCGCCCATGAGGCGGACGGCTTCGCCACGACGCGGTGCCGGAATGCTGCGCCAGGCCGTGAATGCCGTGGCGGCGCTCGCCATGACGCGCTCGTAATCCGCCGCGCCCGCGGCGCGGATCCGGGCGATGACCTCGCCCGTCGCCGGGTTGATCGAGTCGGTGAGCGGCGCATCGGGTGCGGCATGCCACTCCTTGCCCGACCATGCGCCCGCATTGACGGCCTGAATACCGAGGCCCGCGAGGATCCGGCTCGCCTCGCCGGAGATCTTGTCCTGCATCGGCTTTCTTTCGGTGCTCATCTCAGCGCTCCTGCGCGGCTCCGCTGCCGCCCTGCCTTGCCCTCGACCACGATCCGCGCCGATATCGACTTGTCCGTGCCGTGGTACCACGCGCCGAAGCGGTTAGCGAGCACCTCGGGCAGTCGGAACTGCTCCTGGCGCACGAATCCCCGGTAAGCCCCCGGCCGCGAGAGAACGAGGTCGACGACCGCCGCCATGCCGGAGGCCGTGGTCACCTGGATCGCCGACCAGAGCCTTCCGTGGATTTCCTGCGGATAGATCTTGTTGACGTAGTTTTCTTCCCGCAGTTCCCCTTCCTGGCGGCCGCTGACCGCGACATAGACGATCACGACGTCCTGCAGCGTCTGCGGCACGGCGTTCTCGAGGATGCGCTTCAGGGTCGCGCGGTCCTGATTCAGCTTCAGGTCATTCATCAGGAGGCGCATCTGCTCGCAGTGACCCGGATACCGTATCGTCTTGTAGTTCATCTGCTCGCAGCGCTCGCCATAGGTCTCGCCGAGCGAGCCGAGGCCGCCGGATGTGTTGAAAGCCTCGTAGAGCGTGCCATCGATCTCGATTTCCTCGAGGCCTTCGAGCGGCGCAGCTTCGACCAGTCGCCGGTCCGCGATCGCGAAGCAGGGATTGCCGTATTCGTTGATCAGGCCCTCGGTCGACCAGGTCAGCGAATACTTGAGCACGTTGTTCGGGTGCTGCGGCAGGGCGCCGACGCGCATCCGGATGCTGCGGAGCTCGTCGAAATGACTGATCAGCTCGTTGGCCGCGATCGAGATGAATCCCGGAGCCAGGCCACATTGCGGAACGAAGGCCGTGCTAGCGCCTTCGGCGGTTTCCCGCACGGCGCGCGTCACCTCGACGTCTTCCGTCAGGTCGAAGTAGTGGAGCCCCGCCTCGCGCGCGACTTTCGCCACGCCCGGGTTGCAGTAGTAGGGCAGGGACGAGATGACCGCATCGCAGGGATGGTCGGCGACATGCCGGGCGAGCACCGCGGTATCGCTCGCATCCAGTTCATGGGCGACGAGGTTTCGCTTGCCGTGGGCACGCACGACAGCGCGGGCGGCATCGACGCTGACGTCGACGAGCTGGACCTGGTAATCGCCGGCATCCGCCAGCAACCCGGAGATCAAAGCGCCGATCTTTCCGGCGCCAAGAACGAGTACGCGATGCATCGGAATTCACCTGAAAATGGGTGGCGCATTCTGCCGATTCCGCACGGCATAAACCACCCCTTGAAACGATTGTTTTTGCAGTGCATTCAATCCGTGTACGATTGCCCGAACAATGAATGTCGCGGTCGAAACTGGCGGCTGGACACCGGACGGCTGGCAACGGCTGCCGGCGCTGCAACAGCCTGTCTACAAGGACGCCGCACGCCTGCAGCGCGTGCTCGCGGAGCTTTCGCGCTTGCCGCCGATCGTCGTGTCATGGGAGATCGACGCACTCAAGGACGAGCTGGCCGCCGCACAGCGTGGTGAGCGATTCCTGCTTCAGGGCGGGGATTGCGCCGAGAGTTTCTCCGACTGCGATTCGGACACGATCGCCCGCAAGCTGAAGATCCTCCTGCAGATGAGTGTCGTGCTGCTGCACGGCCTGAAGAAGCCGGTGATCCGCGTCGGACGCATCGCCGGGCAATTCACGAAGCCTCGCTCGGCCGACACCGAGACGCGGGATGGCGTGACGTTGCCGAGCTATCGCGGTGATCTCGTCAACCGCGCGGCGTTCACGGCGGCGGACCGCGAGCCCGATCCGGAGCTGCTGCTTCGCGGCTACGAGCGCTCCGCGCTCACGCTCAATTTCGTTCGTGCACTGGTGGACGGCGGCTTTGCCGACATGCATCACCCGGAATACTGGGATCTCGGCTTCCTGCAACACGCGAAGCTGCGCGACGCCTACCGGAAGATCATCGATGCCATTTCGGATTCGCTGGATTTCTATGCGGCGATCTCCGGATCGCCGGTGCATGAAGCCTCGCAGGTCCGCTTCTATTCAAGCCATGAAGGACTGCACCTGCTCTATGAGCAGGCGCAGACACGCTACCTCAAGCGGCGTCAACGCTGGTACAACCTTTCGACCCACATGCCGTGGATCGGGATGCGTACAGCGCGGCTCGGCGGCGCTCACGTCGAATATTTCCGCGGCATCGCCAATCCGATTGGCGTGAAGGTTGGCGAGGGCATGGAAGCGGCGACGCTTCGCGAGCTTGTCCGGACCTTGAATCCGGACAACGAGCCCGGGCGGCTTACCCTGATTCACCGCTTCGGGGCAAAACGGATTGAGTCCGCACTGCCAGCGCTACTCCAGGCTGTGCGCGAGAGCGAACGGCAGGTGCTCTGGGTCTGCGACCCGATGCATGGCAATACGGAAACGACGCCGCAGGGTGTCAAGACACGCCGTTTCGAGAACATCCTCGCTGAGGTCGAATCCGCTTTTCGCGTCCATGAGGATGCGGGATCGATCCTCGGCGGCGTCCACTTCGAGCTGACGGGCGACGACGTCACCGAATGCACGGGTGGCGCCCGCGGGCTCGTGGAAGGCGATCTCGCGCGCGCGTATCACACCACCGTCGATCCGAGGCTCAACTACGAGCAGGCGCTGGAACTCGCGATGCTGATCGGCCGGCAGCGCACGCGCGTCTGATATCCAGGAATATCAGCGAGATACGCATGGAAGCTAATAAGTTACGCAACCACCGCCTCCCGCCGCATTCGGGGGCGCCCAAGGAATGGCGCGATGTGCTGACACCGGAAGCAATCGCCTTCGTCAACGACCTGGCGGACCGTTTTTCCGGCGAGCGTGACAAATTGCTGGCTCGCCGCGCGGGCTTGCAGCGCCAGTTCGACGCGGGCGCCACGCCTGAATTCCCCGACGAAACGCGTGAGCTTCGCGAATCCGACTGGCGGGTCGGCCAGATTC
>DAIRVV010000089.1:0-9007 GCA_036802645.1 Steroidobacteraceae bacterium | reverse complement strand
CGGGCTTCGCCGCCGCGGAGGCCTTGCACGACGACAGCGGCCGCGTGGTGGGCGTGCGCATCGGCGACATGGGACTCGACCGCGAGCGCAAGCCGGGTCCGAACTTTGCTCCAGGCCCCGATATCCACGCAGGCACGACGATCCTCGCGGAAGGCTGCCGCGGAAGCGTCACCAAACAGCTCGTCGCACGACTCGGGCTTGCCGATGGCCGGGAACCGCAGACATACGGTCTCGGCATCAAGGAGCTCTGGCAGCTTCCCGCCGGGCGCGCCGAGCCGGGACTCATTCATCACAGTGTCGGCTGGCCCGTCGACTCGCGGACCTACGGCGGCAGTTTCCTCTATCACCTCGACCGCGACCGCGTGTACGTCGGCTACGTCGCAGGGCTCGACTACGAGGATCCGCGGTTCAAGCCGTTCGAGGCCTTCCAGCAGTTCAAGCACCACCCGCGGATCCATGCGCTGCTCGCGGGCGGTGAGCTCCTGTCCTATGGCGCCCGGTCGATCGCCGCCGGCGGATGGCAATCGCTGCCGCGCATGGATGCGCCGGGCCTGATGCTGATCGGCGACGCCGCGGGAACGCTCAATGTGCCAAAGATCAAGGGCGTTCACCAGGCGATCCGCTGTGGGGTCCTCGCGGCCGAGCATCTGAGCGAGACCGGCGGCACTGCGGGCTTCGAGGCGCGCTGGCGTGCGTCGGCGGGCGGCCGTGAATTGAAGCGCGTGCGGAACATCAAGCCCGGCTTTCATCGCGGCCTCTGGTGGGGCCTCGCGAATGCGGCATTCGAGACGGTGACGGCAGGCCTTGCCCCGTGGACGCTCGGTCATCGCGAGAATCATCTCGCATTGCACCGGCTCGAAACCGCGCCCGTCGTCGATCGCGGCTGGGTGACACGCGATCTTGCGCCGCGCGATCGCTTGTCCGCGGTCTTCCACGCCGGCAACGTGCACGACGAGGACCAGCCGGTGCACCTCATCGTCTCAGACACCTCGATCTGCGCGACCCGCTGCGCCACGGAGTTCGGCAATCCCTGCGAGAATTTCTGCCCCGCAAATGTCTACGAGATGGTGGACGACGGCGCGGGCGGGCGGCGCCTGCAGATCAATGCCGCAAACTGCGTCCACTGCAAGGCCTGCGACATCAAGGATCCTTACGGCATCATCACCTGGACCACGCCCGAGGGGGGTTCCGGACCGAACTACCAGGGACTTTGATTGAGCGCAGAATTTCCGATCTGGACGCCGTCCCTGTTCCGCATCGCCGATGCGAATCTCACGCGCTTCATGAGCTTTGCGGGTGAGCGCGGCGCGCCGGTTACCGATTACGTCGCGCTCCACGGCTGGTCGGTTTCCCAGCCTGCGGAATTCTGGCAGTCGCTTTGGGAATTCTCCGGCGTCATCGGCGAGCGCGGCGACGGCCCCGCGCTCGAACAGGACGATCGCATGCCGGGCGCGCGCTGGTTCCCGAATGCACGGCTGAACTTCGCCGAGAACCTGCTGCGGGGCCCGGACGCGGAGCCTGCGATCATCTTCCGGAACGAACGCGGCGAGCGGCGTGAGCTGAACTGGAAGGAACTGCGCGATGAGGTGGCGCGCGTCGCCGCTGGACTTCGGGCCGACGGCGTCGGGCCGCGCGACGTCGTCGCCGGGTTCCTGCCGAATCTTCCGGAAGCCGTGATCGCGATGCTCGCGGCTGCGAGCATCGGCGCGATCTGGACATCCTGTTCGCCGGACTTCGGCATCCAGGGCGTGCTCGACCGATTCGGCCAGGTGAAGCCCAAGGTCCTTTTTACGGCCGATGGCTACTTCTACGCCGGCAAGACCGTCGATTCCCTCGCGCCGATCGCAATGGTGCTTGGCCGGCTGCCCTCGGTCGTGAGGGTCGTCGTCGTTCCCTACGCGCAATCGAATGATGGCACCGCGCCTCATTGGAAGTCACTGCGCTTCGCCGACTACGGAGAGCGCGGCGCGCCGGCGGATTTCACCCGTCTTCCGTTCGATCATCCACTCTACGTGCTCTATTCGAGCGGCACGACCGGCGTGCCGAAATGCATCGTGCATGGCGCCGGCGGAACCCTGCTGCAGCATCTGAAGGAACACCTGCTGCACACCGACCTGAAACCAGGCGACCGCCTGTTCTTCTTCACGACCTGCGGCTGGATGATGTGGAACTGGCTCGCGAGCGCGCTCGCGTCCCGCGCGACGATCGTGCTTTACGACGGTTCGCCTCTGCATCCCGACCCGGAGGTTCTCTGGACAATGGCCGCCGAGGAAGCCGTGACGGTCTTCGGCACGAGTCCGCGGTATCTGGCCGCGATCGAGAAAGCGGGATACGCGCCGCGCGAGCGCCACAGCCTCGCGGTGCTACGCACGGTCCTCTCCACGGGTTCGCCGCTCGGGCCGGAACAATATGATTTCGTCGCGAATGCGATCGGGCCGGACATCCAGCTCGCCTCGATCTCGGGTGGCACGGACATCGTGTCCTGCTTCGCGCTCGGCAATCCGCTGCTGCCGGTGTACCGCGGAGAGCTGCAATGCCGCGGACTCGGCATGAAGGTCGAGGTCTGGGACGATGCCGGCCGTCCCGTGACCGGCGAGAAGGGCGAACTCGTCTGCACCGCTCCGTTTCCGTCGATGCCTGTCGGGTTCTGGAACGACCCTGAAGGCGTCCGCTATCGCGCGGCCTATTTCGAGCGATTCCCCGGCGTGTGGCATCACGGCGACTACGCGCTGCTGACGTCGCGGGGCGGACTCGTGATCCTCGGACGCTCGGACGCCGTGCTGAATCCGGGCGGCGTTCGTATTGGCACGGCCGAGATCTACCGCCAGGTCGAGATGCTCGACGAAGTGCTCGAGAGCGTGGTCGTCGGCCAGGACATCGGCCACGATGTTCGTGTAATCCTCTTCGTGCGCCTGCGCGAAGGACTGACGCTCGACGACGCACTCCGCGAGCGCATACGAGGACAGATTCGCGCGAACACGACGCCACGACACGTGCCCGCGAAGATCCTGCAGGTGCCGGAGATCCCGCGGACGATCAGCGGCAAGGTGGTCGAGCTCGCGGTGCGCGAGACGATTCACGGCCGGCCGGTGAAGAACACGGATGCGCTCGCGAATCCCGCCGCGCTCGCGCACTTCCGTGACCTGCCGGAACTTCGCATCTGACGCGGGCATCCGACAAGCCGGCGCTCGCCGCACGCGCCAGTGCATTGCTCGCGGCCCACGGCCAGTCCCTGGACGAGTCGCAGAGGGCCGCACTCTCTCGCTTCGAAGACCTGAGGCGGCGAATCCTCGCCCGCAATTCGCTGCTGGCACGCGGCCTCGACCTGTTGCCGCGGGCACGCGCGCCACTGCGCGGTCTTTACCTGTGGGGTGGCGTCGGCCGCGGCAAGACATTCCTCGCCGACGAGTTCTTCGCCGAGCTGCCGATTCGCGAGAAGCGGCGCGATCACTTCCATCGCCTGATGCAGGACGTACACGCGCGGCTCAAGCGCCACCGCAGTCTCCCCTCGCCGCTCGACCAGGTCGCGGGCGACTACGCATCGAAGGCGCGCGTCCTCTGTATCGACGAGTTCGTGGTCGGGGACGTCGCCGACGCGATGATCCTCGGCACGTTGCTGGATGCGCTCTTCAGGCGCGGGGTTACGCTCGTCGTCACCTCGAACCTGCCGCCGTCGGACCTGTACCGCGGTGGCCTGCAGCGCGAGCGGTTCATGCCTGCGATCGCGCTGATCGAGAAGAACTGCCGGGTGATGGAACTCGATGGCGGCGTCGATTACCGCCTTCGCCAGCTCGAGCGCGCCACGCTCTACCTGGGACCGTCCGCGGGCGATTCACAGGGCCGCCTTGCGTCCGAATTCGAACGGCTGGCCGACGGACGCGGAAGCCGTGACGTCAAAGTCCAGGTCGAGGGGCGCGCCGTGCGCGCCCGGCGCGAAGCCGAGGACGTCGTCTGGTTTGATTTCCACGAGCTCTGCGAGGGCCCGCGCTCGGCTGCCGACTATATCGAGATTGCCCGCTGCTACCAGACGGTGTTCGTGAGCGATGTCCCGGTGATGGATGCCGTGTCGGACGATGCCGCGCGCCGTTTCATCGCGCTGGTCGACGAGTTTTACGACCGCGCGGTCAAGCTCTTCCTGTCCGCGGCCGCGGAATCGCCCGAGGCGCTCTATCGCGGCGAGCGGCTTGAATTCGAGTTCAGGCGGACGGCGAGCCGGTTGAACGAGATGCAGGGACGAAAGTATCTCGCGAAGCCGCATCGTCCCTGAGCAACTGTCACCCGGCCTTGCGCGGCTTGACCATGTCGGCAATGCGGTAGCGCCCGGTCGCCGTCAGGCTGTCGTAGCCGCTGTGGGCGCGGCGCAGCTGGTCGCGACGCAAGGCGAAGGGAGACGCGGCCACGACGTCGAGCGTGGTTGCGTGAGAGAACAGGAATCCCTGGGCAGCGACGCAGCCGAGCTGCAGGAGCTGCGTCACCTGTTCATCCGATTCGACGCCCTCGGCAACCGTTTCGAGTCCCAGCGTCTCGCCGAGCATCACGACGGCACGCGCGAGCTTCGGGCCCTCGCTCGATTCGGTCAGCCGGCTTATGAATGAGCGATCGATCTTCAGGATGTCGATCGGGAAGCGGTGCAGGTAGGAAAGCGAAGAATAGCCGGTGCCGAAATCGTCGATCGCAAGCCGGACACCGAGCGACTTGAGATCCTTCAGGCGCAGCAGGTTGCTCTCCGAATTCTGCATCATCGTGCTCTCGGTCAGCTCGATCAGGAGGCTCTCCGGTTCGAGGCCCGAGACTTCGAGCGCATGCCTGACGTCGGCGACGAGGTCTGCCTGCTGCAGGTGACGGCCGGAAATGTTCACCGCGACGCGCAACCCGCTGCCTGCGTCGATCGAATCGCGCCATTGCTTGACCCTGCTGCAGGCGTCGAGCAGAACCCAGCGGCCGAGCTCGACGATCTGACCGGTCTCCTCGGCCACTGGAATGAACTGTCCCGGCAGCAGCCGGCCCTGCTCGGGATGCTGCCAGCGCACGAGTGCCTCGACCCCGAGGAGCTCGGTCGTCTTGAGGTCCACGATCGGCTGGAACTCGAGGAAGAACTCGTTCCTGGCGAATGCCTGGTTCAGGTCGTCCTCCAGGCGGAGACGTTCGCGCAACTGCTCCTGCATGCGGGCATGGAATACGACATGGCGCCCCTTGCCCGAGGCCTTGGCGTTGTACATCGCGATGTCGGCGTTGCGGAGCAGGAGTTCGGTGTCGTTTCCGGGCTCAGACAGCGCGACGCCGACGCTGGTCGTGACCAGCATGTCGTCGCCGTCGATGAAGATCGGCTGGCGGAACGCTTCCGTGACTGACGTGGCGATCTGCTCGGCCTGCTCGAGCGTCGAGACACCCTCGAGGAGCACTGCGAATTCGTCGCCACCCAGCCGCGCGACCGTGTCGGCCGCACGTGTGCACTTCACGAGACGCTGCGCCGCCGTCTGCAGCAGGCGGTCTCCCGCGTCGTGACCGAGCGAGTCATTCACGTTTTTGAAGTTGTCGAGGTCGATCATGAGGACCGCGAGGCGCTCATGGGTGCGCCGCGACAGCGCGAGCGCGTGCTCGACGCGGTTGCGGAACAGGCTGCGATTGGCGAGCAGCGTCAGCGGATCGTGGAAGGCCAGTTGCCGGAGCTGGTCCTCGAGCGCCTTGCGCTCGGTGACGTCGCGAAGATTCAGCGCGAGACCCTTGACCGCAGGGTCGTCGAGCAGATTGCTGCCGACGCACTCGAGGATGAAGTGCCTCGCCTTGGTGTCGACGGACAGCTCGACGGGCCCGATTGAAACGCCCTGCGTGGCCGTGACCTCGGCGAGGAAGGCGGCAATCCGCTCTCGGTCCGCTTCGCGCCAGATTTCACCCAGCTTGTGGCCGACGAGATCGTCGTGCCAGAGCCCGAAAGTGCGCTGCACGGCCGGCGAGGCGTACTCGATGTGGCCGCTGGCGTCCACAATCATGATGACGTCGGAGGCATTCCGGATCAGGGATGCGAAGCGAGCCTCGACCAGGTCGACCGCCCGGCGCTGGCGTACCTGTGCGTCGTCGCGGAGGATCACGCTCTGCCGCGCCATGACGAGGATGGCGAGCACGAAGATGGCGATGGTCATGACGGTCACGGGATTGCTGCCGTCGCCCACCGCGAAGTAGACCAGCACGAAGAACGACAGGCCGAGGCCGGCATAGGCGATGACCTGGGTCATCGTGCTGCCGCTCGCGTTCTTCTGCCGCTCAGGCCGGGACTTGTCGCGGATCTGGACCTGGGCAGCGCCCGCGAGGCCTACATAACAGGCCAGATAAAGTACGTCGGAGAAACCCCCCAGCAGGTAGCTGTCGGTCACGGCCGTGGTAGCCCAGACGATGTCCGCGAGGAACATCATGCCGAAGCCGGCCGCGAGCATCACGAGCGTGGTCCGGCGCAATGGGCAGCTGTTGCTGTTCATCAGCAGGACGCCGATCGCCATCAGCATCAGGCAGTCGAGCGCAATGTAGACCTGTGTCAGGACGAATCGGGCGAATTCCTCTTCGTTTGCGGCGGCGGCGGGGCTGATGACCAAGAACCAGAAGAACGTCCCGAATCCGAGGACCAGGATCAACGCATCAAGCAGGAGTCGGCCCCAAGAAACGCGGAGAGTACTCGCGCGCACCGCAACCAAGAAGCCCGCGAACAGGATCGGAAAGAACGCCAGGTACGCCAAGTCGGCAAGGGAAGGGAAGGGATCGAGGTCCGCGATGCGTAGGCCCTGGTCGATCAGGTTGCCGATGTTGTACACGACGAGGGCCGCCGCGAAGAATCGCCAGGTGCGTCGGGCCGCAGGCTGGACGGTCGTGCGCGCGGCGACATATGCGAGCAGGGTCGTCGCCAGGCTCGCCGGCTGATCGGAAAGCAACAGATAGAAAGTGAGGCTGGGACTCGGCTCGAAGTTCGCGACCGTGATGAAGATCGCGGCCGCGACGTAGATGATCACGCCGATTGCAACGGCGCCCGTCCAGCCGTCCGCGAATCCGACGCGCGTAATGCGGGTGGTGACCCCGAAATGACTGGTCGTCGTGCCGACTTCCATGCCTCGACCTGCCGAAATCTGTAAAACGGAAGTCTCCCGCTACGGGCTTGCTGCCGCACGCGGAAACTGCCGAAGCTGTGAACTGGACCGACAATGGCCGGTGGTCGGTATGTGAGCGAATCGTCAATTCGCGCGGGCGGGGCTCCGCCCGCCGTCCCGCGGAGCGCCGCCGCGCCCGGCGGTCAGATCACGCCGCGCCGCTCCTGGTCGAGCTCGATTGACTCGAACAGCGCCTTGAAGTTGCCCTCGCCGAAGCCCTCGTTGCCCTTGCGCTGGATGATCTCGAAGAAGATCGGGCCGATCACGTTCCTGGTGAAAATCTGCAGCAGGATGCCATCCTTCGCGCTGCCGTCGATCAGGATGCGGCTCTTCCGCATCCGTTCCAGCGATTCTCCGTGTCCGGAAACGCGCGCCTCGACACCCTCGTAATAGGTGTCCGGCGTGTCCTGGAATTCGACGCCGTTCGCGCGCAGTGCATCGACGCTGGCGTAGATGTCGCTCGTTGCGAGCGCGATGTGCTGGATACCCTCGCCGTGGTACTCGCGGATGTATTCCTCGATCTGGCTCTTGTCGTCCTGGCTCTCGTTGATCGGGATCCGGATCTTGCCGCAGGGGCTTGTCATCGCGCGGCTGAAGAGACCTGTCTTCTTGCCCTCGATGTCGAAGTAGCGGATCTCGCGGAAGCTGAACAGCCGCTCGTAGAAGCCCGCCCACTTGTCCATGTGGCCGCGGCCGACGTTATGAGTCAGGTGGTCGATCAGCGTGAGGCCCGCCGCGCGCACCGGCTCCGCGCCGGCAACGGGGACGAAATCCACGTCGTAGATCGTGCGGTCGCCGTAGCGGTCGACGAGATATATGTGGCTCCCGCCGATTCCCTCGATCGCGGGGATCCTGAGCTCCATCGGCCCGACGCGGGTCTCGACCGGCTTCGCGCCGAGCCCGACGGCGCGGCTGAATGCCGCCGCCGCGTCATTCACGCGAAATGCCATGGCGCAGGCCGATGGGCCATGTGCGCGCGCGAACTGCTGGCCGAAACCGTCGGGCTCGGCATTGATGACGAAGTTGATGTCGCCCTGCCGATGCAGCGTCACGTTCTTGCTGCGATGCCGCGCGCTCACCGGAAATCCCATGCGCGCGAACAGCATCCGCAGCTGCTCCGGATCCGGCGCCGTGTACTCCACGAACTCGAATCCGTCCGTTCCCATCGGGTTTTCGAACTGCTTGCCCATCGCCCGCTCCCGCATTAGTTGCATTTGCAACTATAATCCAGGAATGCCCGCACCCGCGAACGCCCCGGCCCTGTCCCTGGACCGCTTCCTACCCTACCGCCTTTCCGTGCTCGCGAATACGGTGTCCGCGGCGCTGGCCTGCGCCTACTCCGGCCGATTCGGCCTCTCGATTCCCCAGTGGCGCGTAATCGCGGTCCTCGCCCGCTCGCCCGGTCTCTCGGCTGCGGAAGTCGTGGAGCGAACTGCGATGGACAAGGTGGCCGTCAGCCGCGCGGTTGCCGGCCTCGCCCGGAGCGGCCGCGTGCGGCGCAGCATCGCCGCGCGCGACAGGCGTCGCTCCGTGCTCAGCCTCACCGCGCGTGGATTGTCGGTATACCGGCGAATCGTTCCGCTCGCGCTCGCCTACGAGCGCCGATTGCTTGCCGAGCTTTCGCCGGACGAGCAGGCGCAGTTCGAAGCGCTGCTGCTGCGGCTGCAAAAGCGCTCCTGGCGTCTCGGACCGGCCGGCGACCCGCGTGTATAATCCGCGCCGCCACCGCCAGGGCCGGTTGACTCCCGCATGCTAGGCAGAATCCCAGCCGCACGTCAGGCAATCATCGACAGCATCGCTGCAAGCGCGCGCCGGGCGCGCCGTCGCGGCATGCCAATCGCGCCCGAGCGGCTCGTGCGCAACTTTTTTCATGG
>DAIRVV010000088.1:0-9035 GCA_036802645.1 Steroidobacteraceae bacterium | reverse complement strand
CTGGTCGTAAGGCTGAAGCGATCCGTGAGCGTCCAGGCGTCGGAGACCTCGAGGACGACCGAGCCTCCCGTCACGCTGCCCTTCCACCCGCGGCCCTCGTCGAGATCGAGCGTCTTGATCAGCGGATTGGGCGCGTTGGGATCGCCGCCGTTCGGAAAGTCCGGGTCCGTGCCCTCGTCCGGACCGTCAAAAGTTGCATTCGCATTGTTCGTGATGATCCGGCGCTGCCGGTTCAGGGGACCGAGCTGATTGTACCCGGCGTCCACGCCCGGCACGTTCAGCGCCACGGGCAGGTACCACTGGCCAAAGTCATCAGTTTGCCGGTGGAAGACGTTGATCTTGCCGTTGTCGAGTTCCCGCGTGAGGTTGATCGTGAACTGGTTGCCCTCGTCCGAGTTGTAACCCGCGTCGCGCAGGCCCGGCGAGCTCGTGATGTAGCCGCCGACCATGTAGTAAAAATCCTCGGCGATCGGGCCGCTGATGTACCCGTCGAAGCGTCGGAGGTCATAGTCCGAAGTCGTGTACTTGACCACGCCCTCCGTCTCCTCGCCGCCCTCGCGCAGGATGAAGTTCGTCGTCAGGCCCGACTGGCCGTTCGAGAAAACCGGGTTCGGTCCGCCGCGCAGCGCCTCGACCCGCTCCACGGTCTCGTCGATGCGGAACATCGTCGTGTTCTCGAGGAACGACAGGGTCGAGATTGCATAAACCGGGGCCCCGTTCAACTGGACCGTCAGGTAAGGCGCGTCGCCGCCACCCGGGAATCCTCGCACCATGACATTCGCGCCGGAGACGCCGCCGGTGCTTTCCGACCAGACCCCCGGCACCAGTCTCAACAGGTCCGCGGTGCTCTGTGGCGCGTACTCCGTGATGGCGGCGTCGTCCAGGGTGGTGATCGCGAAGCTCGCCTCGAGCTTGCGGACCTCGGCGCCGGCGGCCGTGCCGGTCACGACGACCTCTTCGAGTTTCGTATCTTGTGGCGCGGTGGCTTGCTGGGCCAGCAAGGGCATCGAAAACAGGGCGGCCGCACCGAGCGCGCCGTGGCCGGCGAGGGCCAATACGCGCGAGCAATACGCAGGAATGGGACGCTGTTTCACAGATCTCTCCTTGAATTGTGGCGGCGTGCTTCCGGCGCGCAGCTGCACTGCGAGATGCGAAGGAAATGTCGAGTGCTAAACCTCACCGCTGTCGATACGCTTTGACAGCTACAAGTTCTGTACCATCTCCGGGAAATGCTGTCAAACAAGGCTTTCTTACTTGCGCTGCTGACCGCCGCTTCCGCGACGGCCGGCGCAGGCGAGTCGACTGCGCTTCGGTTTTCGGTGCCGCAGGGCGGCGTCCTGAACGAGTTCTATCGCGACGGTCCCGTGGCCGCGCACCTGGTGCTGACCTCGGGCTCCGCGCCGCGCCTGGTCATCGCATTTCCTGCCGGCAACAGCGGTGCCGCGATCTGGCTCACACCAAAGTCCACGCCGCTTGCCTGGCAGCCGGAGGTGACCATCGAGCCGGCGGAGCTCGACGCGCAGGGCGGCACACTTCATGGAATCGCGGCAACGATTTCTGGAATCGGCGGGCGCGTTTCGGTCCGACAGGCAATCACCGGTAGCGTGCGCGTGATCCGCGAATACGAGGATGCAGGCAAGATACCTGCCGAAGTCACGACGGTGCCGCGGATGTCCGCGCGCAAGGTCGTATGGCAACGCCGTCGCATCGACGGCGCTCCGGGCTATCTCCTGTCCGTCGAGGTGCTGGGCGGCAGCGTAACGGGCGGCGCGGAGCAGGCAATCGAATTCCTTCCCGATGCGGAGGGCCGATTGCGTCTGCGTGTCGTCGCGCTGACTGGTGAAGTGCCTCTGACGCCGATGACCGAGCGCGAGCTCCTGACGCCCGCAGTTGCGCCCGATCCGCGCTTGCGTTCAGCGCTCACCTACCTGAGCTTTCACGAAAAGCTGCTCGCCGGATCGTGGCGTTTCGACACCTATTTCGGCCGCGACACACTGATGTCGCTGCGCCTTCTTTCGGCGGTACTGAAAGCGCCGGCGATGGAGGCGGGCCTCAGTTCCGTGCTGCAGCGACTGAATGCCGCCGGGGAAGTCGCTCACGAGGAAGACATCGGCGAATACGCGATCCTGCAGCGCCTACGCGCCGGCCTTCCGGAAAGCGACACGCCGATCCTCGACTACAAGATGGTCGACGACGACTTCATGCTTGTCCCGGTGGCCGCCGATTACCTCCTGGATACCCCCGAAGGCCGCACGCGCGCAGCGACGTTTCTCGCGCGTGAAATGGCTTCCGGCGAGTCCCACGGCGGCGCGCTCATGCGAAATATCCGCTTCGTCGCCGCCGCCGCGACGCCGTTTACGCAGAATCGCAGTTGGCGCCAGCTCGTCGCCTTGAAACCAGACCAGAAGGTGGGTAACTGGCGCGACAGCGAGGATGGGCTCGGCGGCGGGCGTTACGCTTATGACGTCAACGCCGTATTCGTCCCAGCCGCACTCGATGCGATCGCACGACTGCGGTCGAGCGGCCTGTTGCAACCGTATCTCGATCGGGACGCCGAAGCGGCGCTCGCGAGCGCATCCCGCATGGCGGAAATCTGGCGGCGCGAAGCACCGCCGCTTTTCAATGTCGAAGTTCCCGCCGATGTCGCTCGCACCGAGGTGACCGCATACGCGCGCGGAATCGGCCTCGATCCGTCGCCTGCGCTCTCGGCGCTCGGCGGGCGCGCGCAGCGCTTCCGTGCGGTGTCGCTCGACGCAGAAGGGAGGCCGGTGCCGGTTCTCGCCTCCGATGAGGCGTTTGCGCTGCTATTTCTTGATATTTCTTCGGCGGAGGTAGTGCGCATCGTCCAGTCGCTGATGCAGCCGTTTCCGGCAGGCCTCCTGACCGACGTGGGGCTGCTGGTCGCGAATCCGGCGTACGCCCCGACCGGGGTCGAGGCGGCCTTCGACCGAAACCGGTACCACGGAACGGTGATCTGGTCGTGGCAGCAGGCGATGCTTGCAGCGGGCATCGAGCGTCAGCTGCGTCGCGGCGACCTCACGGCCTCGGCACGCACGGAACTCGGCCGGGCGCAGGCCGAGCTTCGCAGCGTCATCGATGCCGCGGCGGCCGCGCGCGGCTCGGAACTCTGGTCCTGGTCACTGGACGGCGCCACATATCGGCTGGAAGGATTCGGCCAGCGCGACGAGCACGAAACGGAGTCCAACGCCGCGCAGCTCTGGAGCACCGTGTACCTGGCGCGGCCCTAGCCCTTCAGTCTGCGCGTCACATCGCCGGCGAGGCGGCGGCTCACTGGAAGCGTGCCGCCGCCGCGCAAGCGCACCAGGTGATGCCCGTCGTTATTGCGCTCGAGACCCTCGATTTGCGCGATCGCCACCAGCGAGTTCCGGTGCACGCGGACGAACAGACCGGAAAATTCCTCTTCCAGTACCTTCAGCGATTCTTCGATCAGCTCCTCACCGGTCCCGTGACGCAGCGTCGTGTACTTCTGTTCCGCGATGAAGCAGATGATGCTTTCGACCGGAATGAGACGAAGCTCGTCGCGAGTGCGAACGGCGATCCTCGTGCGCGGGCCGCCTGTGCCCTCGGCGATGCGCGCGAGCTGGGCTCGCGTCGGGCGCCGCGCCCGCTCGAGCGCCTCGCGCAGCTTGTCCGGCCGCACCGGTTTCAACAGGTAGCCGGCCGCCTGGGCGTCGAATGCCGCAAGTGCGTGCTGCTCGAAGGCCGTCGTGAAGATCACGGCGGGCGGCTCCGGCATCCGGGCGAGGTGATGAGCCGTCTCGAGTCCATCCATGCCCGGCATGCGGATGTCGAGGAGCACCACCTCCGGCCGCAGCCGGCCGGCGAGCAGCAAGGCCTCTTCGCCGCTCGACGCGACGCCGGCGAGCTCGACGGTATCCAGTTCCTCGACGAGGTGCGAAAGCCGCTCGCGTGCGAGGGGCTCGTCATCGACGACCAGCACGCGCAGGTTCACGTGGTCTTTCCGCCGGCCGGGAAGCGCAAGGTGACGACGA
Organism: Steroidobacteraceae bacterium; assembly: GCA_036802645.1. Classification (GTDB taxonomy): domain Bacteria; phylum Pseudomonadota; class Gammaproteobacteria; order Steroidobacterales; family Steroidobacteraceae; genus SCUD01. Next base: position 5,022 of record DAIRVV010000088.1, on the reverse strand, counting down.
AGCGCTCGGGCGCCTCGATCACTTCAACTTCGGCTTCGCCATGAAACATCAGCTCGAGCCGCTGGCGCACGTTGTCGAGCCCGATACGGTGACCGGGGCGGCGTCCGACAACCTTGGGCGAAATGGGATTGTCGATCGTGATCACCGCGCGCGCGCCGTCCCGGCGGCCGGAAATGCGGATGACGCCGCCTTTGTCGAGCGGCTCGATGCCGTGGTAGACCGCGTTTTCGACCAGCGGCTGCAGAATCAGCGCAGGTACGGTCGCATCCATCGGCAGGCCTTCGATCTTCCAGTCGATCTGCAGCCTGTCGCCCAGCCGCAATCGCTCCACGCGTTCGTAGGCGCGCGCGATCTCGATCTCGTGTGCGATCGGGATCCGCTCGCGATGCTCGCGCAGCGACGCCCGGAAGAGATCGGAGAGATCGGCGATCGCCTGCTCGGCGAGCCGCGGATTCGTGCGCGTGAGCGAGGCGATCGTGTTCATGCTGTTGAACAGGAAATGCGGACGGATCCGCGCCTGCAGGGCGCGCACCCGGCTCTGGGCCTCGGCCACGACATTGGCCTGCCACTGGTGCGTCACATAAAAGTAGCGAAGCGCGAGGCCGACCGCGATCGCGCAGACGACGAGGTTGCGAAGCAGCATCTGCAGGTGGAGGGCGATTGAAGGCGGCGGCTCGATTCCCAGCAGCCGGATCGAATACGCGTTGAGCCACCATGCCCCTTCGGTCACGAGCGCGGTGATGAGGAGGGCGAGGGCGAGCGCAACCGCCGAGCCTGCGAGCACGTCGAGATTCGACAGCAGGCCCCGGGCCGCGCACCAGGCAGCCGCCGTGCCGAGCGCCACCCACAGCAGGAACAGCGAGATCTGGGCGAGGTCGGTCCAAAAGCTGGCTGAAATCCCGTGCCGCGCGAGGGTGAACAGGAGCGCGACGAGCGCGGCGATCAGGATTACCGCCAGCACGCTCTGCGGCCGGCAGAAGTCCGGCAGGTAGAAGTTCGGCCGGTCAGTCATCGTTTTTTGATTCGAATAGAACAGACTTGAGCCGGAAGATCGTCGAGATGTCTTCCTCGCCGTGGCCGGAAGCGAGCAGGCGGGCATAGTCGGCGAGCGTCGACTCGACGACAGGCAGGACGGCGCCGTGCCGCGCCGCCATCTCGCGGCAGATGCGCAAGTCCTTGTCGTGCAGTCGTAGTCGAAATCCGGCCGGGTACTCGCCCTGCGCCATGAAGGGCGCGCGATGGACGAAATACCACGACGAGCCCGCGCCTTTGCCGAGGATTTCGATCACCCGGTCGAGCGGCAGTCCCTCGGCCCGCGCAAAGGCCATCGCCTCGGCCGCGACCTGGATCGCGCCCGCGCAGAGGATCTGGTTGGTCGCTTTCGTCGCCTGGCCAGCGCCACTCGGGCCCATCAGCACGATGGTCTTGCCGAGCGCCTCGAGCACCGGCCGCGCCCGCTCGAAATCCTGCGAATCGCCGCCGCACATGATCGCGAGCGTCGCGTTCCTGGCGCCCTCGACGCCGCCGCTCACGGGGCAGTCCAGGAAGCCCGAACCCGCGGCGGCGAGGCGCCTGGCCGCCTCACGCGCGGTGTCGGCTGCGACAGTCGAGCAGTCGATTACGATCGAGTCCTTCTTCAGGCCCGGTCGCAGGGAATCGACGACGGCGAGGAGATCCTCGTCGGCGGAGACGCAGGTGACGACGAAGCTGCAGCTGGCGGCGAGCTCGGCCGGCGAGTCGAATATCCGGCAGCCGCTCTCGGCGGAGAACGCCTCAGACTTCGATGCTGTACGGTTCCAGACGCCGGAGAGAATCCCGGCGCGATGCAGGTTGCGGGCCATGTGCTGTCCCATGGCTCCGAGACCGATGATTCCGGTTTTCATGGCGGGCTCCATTCTGCCCGCTCGGGCGGATCAGCCGCAGGATTCGTCGACTTCCTGCTTGGCGCGGGCACGAGCCTCGGTCAGTTCCTTGTCGGTCAGGTACTCCCGTTTGCCGTCCGCGGTTGGGCGATAAAGGCGGCGCGATTCGATGTAGCGCTGGTAGCGATCCTGCGCTTCCTTGCACTGAATGACCTGGGCCTTGGCGGCATCGGCTTCCGCGGCGTCAATCGCTTCCTGCGAGACCGGCGGCTCCGGTGTCGTCGGCGAACCGGATGCGGTGTCGGGCTCCGTGCCGGAGTCGCTGCCTTCTTCGGTGTAGTCGCCGCTGCCGGATCCGTCTTCCTCGACGATGCCTGCTTCCTGCTGGTACACGCCGAGAATCCTGGCTCCAGCCTGGCTCGGCGGCAGGTCGGTGTAATGGACCTGGCCGGATCCATCCACCCATTTATAGACGGTCTCGGCCGCGGCAATCGCCGCGATGCCTGCCATCAGGAACGCCAACACGACCCTGGGAAACCGAACCATTTTCCACCCCCGGTTGCGCTGCACAGTCTGGCGTCCCGTCGTCGGAAAACCTTTGACGCGCGTCACACTGGCACCGCAGTCCAGCGGGAGTGTAGCCAAAACGGGGAAGGGTTCCCTAGTGGTTATAGGCCCTTTCGTCGTGTAGCGCGAGGTCGAGGCCCTCGACCTCCTGTTCCTGGGACACACGGACGCCGATGACGAGGTCCAGCAACTTCAGGATCGCGAAGCTCCCGATTCCGCTCCAGGCCGCCGTGAACAGCACGCTCTTGGCCTGGATCCAGACCTGCTCAGCAATCGTCACGCCTTCCGGCAGGCCGGTGCCGCCGAGCGTGCCTGCCGTAACGCCCGTCAACACCGCTCCGACGATGCCGCCGACGGCGTGGACGCCGAATACGTCGAGCGAATCGTCGTAGCCGAAAATCCGCTTGAGTCGCGTCGCGGCGAGGAAACAGGCGCCCCCGGCGCAGGTGCCAATCAGGATCGCACCCATGGGTCCGGCCGTACCGGAGGCTGGCGTGATTGCGACGAGGCCCGCGATCGCGCCAGTCGCGACGCCGAGCGCGCTTGGCTTGCCATGCGCGGCCCACTCGAAGCTGAGCCAGGTGAGAGCCGCCGCCGCCGTCGCGACCTGCGTGACGAGGATCGCCATGCCGGCCGTCCCGTTGGCGGCAAGCGCGCTGCCGGCGTTGAACCCGAACCAGCCCACCCAGAGCAGGGCGGCGCCCACCAGCGCGAAGGGCACGTTGTGCGGCGGGATCGCGGAGTCGGGATAACCGTGGCGACGGCCGATCACGAGTGCAGCCGCGAGCCCGGCGACACCCGCATTAATGTGCACGACCGTGCCGCCCGCGAAATCCAGCACGCCCCAATCCCACATCAGCGCGCCGGGACCACTCCAGACCATGTGCGCGAGCGGCGTGTAAATCAGCGTGAACCAGAGCGTAATGAATATGATGAGCACGCCGAACTTCATGCGCTCGGCGAAGGCGCCGACCGTCAGGGCGGGCGTGATGATCGCGAATGTCATCTGGAAGGTCGCGAAGACCGACTCCGGTATGGTCCCGACGACGGACGCCGGCGTGATGTTCGCCATGAACGCCTTGCCGAGCCCGCCGACGAACACCCCGGGCGTATCAAATGCGAGGCTGTAGCCGTAGATCACCCACAGGAGGGTGACCAGCGCCGCAATTGCGAAGCACTGCATCAGGACGGAAAGTGCGTTCTTGACACGCACCATGCCGGCGTAGAGGAGCGCGAGCCCGGGCAGCGTCATAAGGAGCACGAGCGCGGTCGCGACCATCATCCAGGCGGTATCGCCGCTGTCAGTCAATGTGATTTTCCTGCAAACGGGCCATAAAGCGCGAATCCGGAGACCGCCGGATCGCGCTACCTTCTGAATGGCAATGCAGCATCCGTGCCACCCGCCGTAAAGATGCCAATCAAGGGTTTACAATCGGCCACGAAGGCGCGCCATGCGCATCCCGCACTGCGCCGGTGCGGCGCCGGCGGTGAAGCGCCCCTCCCTGGTGCAAAGGAGCGTGGTCTTGGCATTCGATACGAAATCACTCGACGAGCTCGCGAGAAAGCTTGCGGATGCCGTACCGCCCGGACTTGCCGCGCTTCGGGACGACCTCGAGCGGAATTTCAAGGCCGTCCTGCAAAGCGGCCTCGCGAAGCTCGATCTCGTCACGCGCCAGGAATTCGACATCCAGGCGGCCGTCCTGCGCCGAAGCCGCGAGCGCCTCGAAGAGCTCGAGAAGCGCATCGCCTCGCTCGAAAAATCGCCGAAAAAGTGACGGTCGCGGGCCGTGGCCCGTGACGCTCGCAACCGTCCTCACGCGCGCGCAGTTCGCGCTCGATGCGCCGCTCGTTCGCGTCGAGGTGCATTGCGGCGCCGGCCTCCCGCAATTCTCCGTGGTCGGTCTCGCAGAAACGGCGGTTCGCGAAAGCCGCGAGCGCGTCCGTGCCGCGCTCGCCCAGTGCAAATTCGAGTTTCCCGCGGGCCGGGTGACGGTCAATCTCGCGCCGGCCGACCTGCCGAAGGAAGGCGGGCGCTACGACCTCGCCGTGGCGCTCGGCATTCTCGCCGCGTCGGGGCAACTGCCCGCCGCGCGTCTCGAGGCCGAGGACACCGAGTTCTACGGCGAGCTCTCGCTTTCCGGGGAGCTCCGGCCCGTGCGCGGCGTGCTGTCAGCCGCGGTGCATGCAGTTCGCGACGGGCACAAGCTCGTCGTTCCGCTCGCGAATGCGAATGAAGCACGCGTCGCGCGCGGCGCGCGCGTCGCCGCCGCATCCACCCTGACCGCCGTGAGGAATGGCTTGAGCGGCGGTGCGGGGATCGCGTTTACCTCGGGAGCCGAACTGTCGGAGGTTTCGGTATCGGGTCCGGATATTGCCGACGTGCGCGGCCAGGCCGCGGCGAAGCGGGCGCTCGAGATCGCGGCGGCGGGCGGCCACAGCCTGCTCCTCATCGGGCCGCCGGGCTCGGGCAAGAGCATGCTGGCGCAGCGTCTGCCTGGCCTCTTGCCGCCGCTCGATGATGACGAGGCGCTCGAGAGCGCGATGCTGCATTCGCTCGCTCGGCCGCTTCCGCCGGTCAGCGAGTGGCGCCGAC
>DAIRVV010000087.1:0-9142 GCA_036802645.1 Steroidobacteraceae bacterium | reverse complement strand
ATCGCCTTCCGGACGGACTCGACGTCGGTCGAGGAGACCGTCACGGTCGAGGTTGCCGTGTAGCGGTAGACGATGTTGCTCGTGTCGCCGTACGCCTGGGCGAAGCGGTCGGTGACGGTCGGCGCTCCGACGGTGATCGCGTCTTTCGCGATGCCGTGGCTCGCGAGGAAATCCGTGATCTGACCGTTCTTCTTCTGCAGCGAACCGAAGAGCGCATTGAGGTCGTTGCTCGCTTCCTGGAATGTCAGCGGCCAGATCGCGATGTCGGCGGGAACCTCGCGCTCCGACAGGCCCTTGACGACGACCGTGCGATCGAGCCGCTTCACCTTGACGGCTGCGTGGCCGAGGAGCCAGCCATGCGCGATGAACCCGAGCAGCAGACTCGCACCGAGCACCACGAGGCTCCTAGAAATCGGTTCTGTCATGTCACATCCCTGGGGTGACCACGATTAATCCGGCGGGCGTCATATTCTCATGCGGGCCGGCGCGCGAGTAGCGCTTCCCGCCGCGCCAGGCTCTCGGCCGGCCAATGCTGTGTTCGATCGTAGTACTCCGGGACCGCGGGCATGCCGGAGGGCAGTACGACCCAGGGCTGCCTGGTCGAAGTGAAGATATGGATGTCGGGCGGCAGGTGGTCCGGGTTGTCGAGCGTGCCCACCCGCACGAAACTGACCGCAGTGCCGCCGCCGGAGTAGTGGCTCCAGAGCGCGATGCGGCAGGACGGGCAGCGCGCGATCTTCTGGCCGCGGCCGCTCGCCGAAGGCGTGTCGACCAGATCCGGCTTCCCCGCGAGAAGAATCACGCGGTCGGCCTCGATCATCGCATTCAGGGCGAATGAGGCGCCGGTCTCGCGCTGGCACCAGCGGCAGTGGCAGCAATGCACGAAGAGCGGCGGTGTTTCCATCCGGTACCGGATGGCGCGGCAATCGCACCCGCCCTCGATCGGGTACTCGACCGGGCCGGTCAATCCGTCACCCGCGCGTACAACACGCTGTCGATCAGCTCACCGTCCTTGAACACGCTCTTCTTCATAACGCCCTCGCGAAGGTATCCGCATTTTTCGAGTACGCGCATCGATGCTGGGTTCCAGGCGTAGACCGGCGCTTCGAGCCGCTCGAAGCCGAGCGTCGACAGCGCGTGATCCGAGACTGCGCGCACCGCTGCCGTCATGATTCCGCGGTCCCAGAAAGGCTCGCCGAGCCAGTAGCCGATATGCGCCGATCGCGCGTGCACGTCGTCCATCGGGATGAGGCCGATACCGCCACAGGCCTCGCCATCCACCTCGATGGCCCAGTTCGTGCGTCCCGGATCGGCGCGATTGAGCGCGAACCAGGCGTCGGCGTCCTTGCTGGTATATGGGTGCGGAAACCGGTTCTTGAGGTTGCGCCAGACCTTGCGATTGTTCGCGTAGCGCAAAAGCGAATCGCGGTCGGTCTCGCGCCATTCGCGAACGATCGCGGAGCCGCAGTCGAGCCGCACGGTCAACGCGGCTTGCCGGCGAGCCATGTCTCCGCTTCGGCGACGTTCTGGAACACGTTCATCGTGACGCCGCGGTTGTTCACGACGGTCTCGGCGAACTTCATGAGGTCGCCGCCGGCGTTGACGTCGACGTATGCGATCGACTTGAAAAGGCCGCGCGCCTGTACGCTGGTTTCCGAGGCGATCTGGTAGACGTCCCAGGTCTCGAGCCGCCGGCCGGTCAGGTTCTCCTCGATCAGCACGTTGAAGATCTGCCGGGACTCGCACTCGCGCTGCAATTCCCGCAGATAGCCGAAGACGTTTTCCAGCGTGTTCGCACCCGTCACGATGGCGTGCAGGTAAGTTGGCTTTTCGACGATCTGGAGCTGGTAGGACATCGGGCGTCCGCCAAACGGGAATTATCGCCTAGCTCGAGTGGTCGTGCACGACGCGCCAGCCAACCGGCGTGCGCAGCCAGACGAGCGTGAACCAGCCCGCCTGGTCCGGCTTGCCGCCGCCCGAGAGTACGAAGCGCGCCGTCGCGAGCGCCGTGTCCGGCGCCAGCGGCCGCACGGCCAGCTCCTCGAAGCGAAGCTGCTGGATGGCCTTGCCATCCTTGAAATAGGCCTCGCGGAAGGCCTTTTCGATGGGCGCGATGCCGGGGCGCGGTCCGTTCTTCGTCATGAACTGAACGCTCCCGTCATAAATCGCGAGATGGCCCGGGAGGTCGCCGCGATTGAAGGCCGAGGCGGAGGCGGCGATGCTCCCGCGGATCTGTGCCTCGTCGGACGCCTGGTCCGCTGCGGCGTGCGGCGACGTGAAGAGCGCCGCGCACAATGCGACAGTTCGAAATCGCGAGGATTCCTTCAAGGCTTTCTCCCGTGGATCACGATGACATCGTGCGGACCGGGTAGCCGGTCGCGCACACGCCGGTTGATTCGATTGATGCCGTCGATGAGATAGTGCTGCCCCGACCACTCGAGGACGATGATCGGCGGCTCGTCACGCTTCGGCCGCGCGCGGTCGTGCGCATCCGGATGGACGAGCGCCGCGAGTCGCTCGAGCGGCCAGTGCTCGTGCGACACGGATAGCATCTCGCGGGTCAGCACCGGCGGCTTTTCCGGCAGCTTCAGCATTCCGTCCATCGACATCACGAAGCGGTTCTTGCGCCAAAGCCGGTTGAGCGTGTCGATCCAGTCGTGCGCGGGGCGCTGGTGGAAGCCGAGCTCGCTGCGCACGATGGCCCAGGATTCCTCGTCAGTCGCCATTGCTGCCATCCACCGACAGCTCCTTATAGAAGACGACCGTGTCATGTGGCGTGCCGTCCGGGTCGAGCGCGTAGCGCGGAATCGTGCCGACGACAGTCCATCCGAGCGCGCGATAGAACTGCTCGCCGGCGTCACCGCGCTTCGAGTCGAGCGTCAGCAGGCGAAAGCCCGCGATCTGCGCCTCCCGCTCGAGTGTCTGCATCAGCCGCCTGCCGATTCCCTGGCGCCGGCCCCGGCGGTGGACGATGAGCTTGGAGACGTCGGCGCGGTACGGCTGATTCGGCGCCCAGGCGGGATGAAGCTGTACGGTGCCGACGATACCCTTTGCGTCGCGGGCGACGAGAACGACGGCGCCTGAGGCGGGAGTGCCGAGGTGCCGGCGCCACCAGTCCTCGGCCTGCGCGCGCGTGACGGTGAGGAAGCTGACCGCGGCGCCCGACTCGACTGCATCGATGAGGACATCGGCGAGCGAGCGCAAGTCCGCCTCGCTCGCGGGCAGTTTCAACCGCTCGATCATGGCACCCTGATCCTCACGTCAATCACGTTCGGAAGCGATCCTACAAGTCTATCCCAGCCTGGCCGACAGTCCGCCTTGGTCTCCTCTGCTAGCTTGCAGCTATGTCTCGCGCGGCACGCTCGATGCGCAATATTCAATTGGAGCACACGCCGGTTGCCAAAACCGGCATGTTGATTCGCAAGCCTGTCGCCGAGGTCTTTGAGGCATTCATCGATCCTGCCGTCACGACCAGGTTCTGGTTTACCGATGGGAGCGGCCGGCTCGAACTGGGCAAGCCGGTCACGTGGAAATGGAAAATGTACGGCGCATCGACTCAAGTGATGCCGAAGGTCATCGAGCCCGACAAGCGCATCCTGGTCGAGTGGGATGGATACAGTGGGCGCACCGACGTGGAATGGAAGTTCAAAGCCCGGCAGGATGGCGCAACATTCGTCAGCATCACCGAGTCGGGCTGGACCGGCAGCGGCGACGAGCTGGTCGAATACGCGACCAATTCGACCCAGGGATTCACATGGACGCTTGCGGCTCTCAAGGCATTCCTGGAGCACGATCTCCAATTGAATCTCGTGGCAGACCGTTTCCCCAATGGGCCAGGCGATCCCTACCCGGATGAATAAAGCCATGCATGACAATTCACGCAAAGAGGCCGCGGCGGCTTTCATGAAAGCAGTTGCCGCCGGTCAGGTTCGCCAGGCTTACGAGCATTACGTCGGGCCCGGGTTCAAGCATCACAATCCGTTCTTTCGCGGCGATGCCCCCTCGTTGCGCGAGGCCATGGAGCAGAATGCGAAGCAGCATCCGGACAAGGTGCTGGAAATCCAGACGGTGATCGGGGAGGGCGATCGCGTAGCGGTCTTCTCGCGCGTGCGGCAAAGTCCCGGGGACAAGGGTGGGGCCGCCGTGCATATATTCCGGTTCGAGGGTGATCGAATCGCGGAGCTCTGGGACGTCGGGCAGGCGGTGCCCGATGACGGCGTCAATGAGAATGGAATGTTCTAGCGGCTACCAATACTTCGGATACGCCGCGCTGCGCGTCGAATTATTGTAGACGAGCGCCACCGCGATGATCACGAGCGCGCCGGCGAGCGTCGGAAACAGCAGGAAGCCCCAGTCGGGCTGCGCCAGGTAGACGATCACCGGGTTCGATCCCGCGGGCGGGTGCACGGTGCGGGTCAGCATCATCACCGCGATCGCAGTCCCGACGGCCGGTGCCACCGACCACCAGTGCGGCCCGAAAGCGGTGAGGAAGACGAGACCGATCAACGAGCTCAGGAAATGCCCCGCGATGACATTGCGCGGTTGCGCAAACGGCACGTCTGGGAAGCCGAACACGAGCACGCAGGAAGCGCCGAACGACCCGAGCACAAGCGCAACCGCCAGGTGATCCGTCAGGAGCGCGACCGATGCGATCGCGAGAAATCCGCCGACCCAGGCGAGTGCCGCCGATTTGATCGAGGGCTGCGGCGGCAGAGGTGCGCCGTCGCCCTTCAACTTGGCAAGAAACGACATTCAACCTCCCGGATTCATTGGGGCGGGGCTGCCTGGCAGAGGAACGTCTGTACGCCCGCATCGTCGCGAAGCTCGAGCCGGTTGCCCAGGATCCGCCACTGCGTGCTCGCCATCAGCGAACGGCCAAGCTGTTTTTCGACGACGTCCAATGGCGGCGGACAGGCCATGAGCGTCGACATGCCGGACTTGAAAGCAATGCGGTCGCTGTCGATCGATACGCCGCCCGACATCTGGTTGCATCCGACGCTTGCCGACCAGGAATCGCGCCCGTTCACGCTTTTCAGGACGAGCTGCGGCTCGCGCTTGCCCGGGGTCACCGCGACCGGCTCGTTGGCAAGGGACAGGATGCGCCAGGTGGTGTTCATGAGCGTCGCGCCGGCTGAGCGCTCCGCGGCGCTCTCCTGCTTGCCGGCATCCTCCGACGGCGGAGCGGTGCCGGCGCAACCGGCAGCGAATCCGAGCAGCAGTGCAATCAGGAATCGTGACATGGCATTCATGTGATCACGATCATCCCGGGCCTGCAAGCTTACGGCAGCCCTACATCTGGCGGAACAGGTGCAGGTAGTTCCGGCTCACCGGCAAAATCTCCTTGCGGCCTTTCAGGTGTATGTCGGCGGTCTCGTTGTCGGCCCGGGTCACGTGGCTGACCGCCCGGAGATTGACCACGACCGACCGGTGGACCTGCGCGAACTGCCCGGGATCGAGCTGGGCCGCCAGCTCCTTCAGTGGAGTGCGGATCAGCGCCTCGGCGGGTTCGCCGGCGTCACCCCGCCACGCGACACGCGTGTACTTGGTGTCGGCGCGGAGGTAATCGATCTCGTCGACGGAAATCAATCGCAGTGTCTGGGCGACCTGTGCCCGGAGCCAGCGAAGGGGCGCCGGGGAACCGCCCTGGAATCTCGCGAGCTGCAGGGCGAGCTGATGCAACAGCTGTTCGGTATTCGACGCCGGTTGCGCGGCCTCCAGTCGTTCCTTGAGGCGCGCCACGGTTTCTGCAAGGCGCGCGGGCTCGACGGGCTTCACGAGATAGTCGAGCACGCCCTGCGCAAATGCCTCGACCGCGTATTGGTCGTAGGCCGTGACGAATACGAGGTGCGACTGGCGGCCGATGTAACGGGCCGCCTCGACACCCGAGATACCCGGCATGTGCACGTCGAGGAAGCAGATATCGGGTCGCCGCGATTCGAAGAGCTGGACGGCCTCGCGGCCATTTCGCGCCTGCGAAACGATTTCGAGCTCCGGCCATGCCTCCGCGAGCTGTCTCGAAAGCGCCTCGCGCAGCAGCGGCTCGTCATCGGCGATAAGGGCGGTCGGGCGATTCGCGCTCACGTCGGAGATTCCTCGGCAGGTAGCGCGAGCTCCGCGCAGACACCGTGGGGATGAGTCGCTGTGACACGAAGCTGTGCCCTGTCCCCGAAGACGAGTTGCAGGCGCTCGCGAAGTGTTGCGAGTCCCGTTCCGAGCCCCCCGCCGGAATGCCGCAAGCCCACGCCCGTATCGCTGACGCGGATCAGGTAGCGATCTTCCCCGCGCTCCACGCGGATCTCGATTTGCCCGCCTTCCTCGCTCGGGTCTATGCCGTGACGCACCGAGTTCTCGACCAGGGTGAGGATCGTCATCGGCGGGCAGCGGAGTGCGAGTGTCGAGGATTCCGCATGCACGACGAACTTGAGGCGGTCCGGCATTCGCATGTGCATCAGCTCGAGATAGGCGCGCACGAGCTGCAGTTCCTGGCCGAGCGTCGTCACCGGCTCGTTGATGCGCGGCACCGCCGCCCGCAGGTACGCGACCAGGCTCCGCAGCACGGCGGAGGCCTGCGGCGAGCCGGCGTCCACGAGCGCCTGCACATTCGCGAGCGTGTTGAAGAGGAAATGCGGCGCAACCTGTGCCTGGAGCAGGTGCAGCCGCGCGTCGAGCGCCTGCCGCTCGTATTCGCTGCGCTCCAGGTCGAAAGCGAGAGCCTGCTCGCGCGCAAGGGACTCCCGCTGCCGCACCAGCGCGCCGAGCGCGACCCAGGGCGCGAGGAACACGCTCATTCCGCAGAGGAAGCCAAACCCCTCCAACCGGTCCTGTACATCCCAGAATGGCGGCGCGCCATCCGGCGTAGAAAGCACGTAGATCATGAACGTCGAGATCGGCATCGCCACGGCGACGGCAACGACTTGCAGCGCCCAGCGGCCCAGCCAGCGCGGCAGGCGCCTCGGCCACTGCTCGAAGAGACCGAACACGAGCATGCCGATCAGCCCGAGCGCAATCGTGCGGACGATGATCGACGTCAGGCCGGATTCCCAGCCCGCGCTCATCAGGAGGCCGATTGCGACCGCGAAGGTGAGCGTGAACGCGACCCGGCGCCAGCCGAATGTCAACGCGAGGCCGCGCGGCCTGGCCTGAAGGATGACGGCGGACATGGCGTGAGGATAATCCAGTCAGCTGACGGCCGGCGTCCAGGTGCTCAGGATTCTGACGCGCGCTGCCTACTGCGCAGGGGACGGCATGGAGGCGACCGGCCCGCGGGCGCCGCGGATCAGCAGCCAGAAGATGATGGGCAACTCGCACATATAAAGCAGCATCGCGAATTTCGAGACGAACGGCGAAAGCTGAGGCAGGACGAGTATCGACGTCGCGCTCGCGAGGTAGCCGAAACCGGCGATAAACAGGAGATAGCCGAACACTGGCGGAATGAACCCGGAGCGGATGGCGAGGAGCCCGAACGGGAACAGCCAGAGTCCCCAGAACACGGACGCGACCGTAAGGCCCTGGGCGTGCAGGCGCATGAAGAGGTAGGCGAGGGCATCGAGCTCGGGTTGTCCGAAAACCGACAGAAAATCGGCGCCGCTCGTCAGCGAGAGGGCGGCGAGATAGTTCAGCGTATTGAAGAAAACGATCGGGACGGAAACAAGCGCGCCCAGCACGACCAGCTGCCGCGCGAGCGACTCGCTGACCGGCTTGAAAAGGCGATATAGAGCAAGCAGCAGAAATATGCACAAGACCTGGTGCGCAAGGTCAGTTGCAATGCCGAGGCGCAGCAGTTCGCCTGATTCCCGGATATTTTCGGCCGTCGCGGTCGCGTCGCCGGATACGACGATCGCATCCGGCACGACCAGGAGGCCGATCGGTGCGATGAGACCCATGACGAAATAGAGGAGACCTGCCCGCCGGGCCTGTTGCTGAACTGTTCTCATCGGTCGTCTCGGGTCACTGCGCCGTTGTTTCCTCGGGAATCGATGTCGATGATGACCTTCCCGCGGGCGCGGCCGGTCTCGAGGTAGCGGATCGCTTCGGGTACTTCGTGGAGCCTGTAGCGGCGATCGATGACTGGCGTGACCTTGCCTGTCTGCATCAATTCGCCGAGTTCGGCCAGATCTTCCGGATTCAGATCCGCCAGCATGGATTCCATCCGTTGGGAAATGAACACCGAGAGCAGGAGCGCATGCAATGGCTTGATCATCGGTCCGATCCATTGGCCTTCTTCCGGTCCGCCGCCGCCGATCAGGATGAAGCGGCCGTCGGGCTCAAGCGCTCGTCGGTTCGCCAGCAATGGATGATTACCGACATTGTCGATGATGACGTCGAACTGCCTGGCGCCCGTCGTGTAGTCGTCCTGCTTGTAATCGATTACGTCGTCCGCGCCGAGCGACCGGACGAGATCCACGTTTCGAGTGCTGCAAACGCCGGTGACGTGCGCACCCAGCGCTTTCGCGATCTGCACGGCGAAGCTGCCGACACCGCCCGACGCTCCATTGATGAGAACCCTCTCGCCCGGCTGGACGCCCGCCTTGCGAAGACCCTGGAGCGCGGTGATCGCCGCGACCGGCACGGCCGCCGCCTGCTCGAACGTCAGGTTGTCCGGCTTCAGGACGACACCGCCATCCGCGCGTGCAACCAGGTATTCAGCGAACGCGCCGGTTCTTCCGCCGAATACTGCGTCGCCCGGCTTGAAGCGCGTAACCTCGCTGCCGACGGCCTCCACCGTTCCCGAGTAGTCAACGCCCAGCCGCAATTCCGTGGGTCGACGAAGTCCTGCCATGAGCCGCATGAGGTAGGGCGTTCCGCGCATGTAATGCCAGTCAAGCGGATTAACCGCGGCGGCGGCCACCTTGACCAGGATCTGGTCGACGGCCGGAACCGGCTTCTCGATCTGCTCGAGGCGCAGGACTTCGGCCGTGCCGTAGTCGCAATACGTGATCGCCTGCACCGGCCCGGGGGCGAAACTCGATCCACCGTCGCCGCAGGCGTTGTCCGAGATCCAGTAGGCGACGAGCAGGGTCGCCGCGAGCACAACCGGGATCGACAGGGCGATCCATTTCAGGATGCGCTTGATTTTCATGGGCGCGAGTTTGCGCGCGCATCAGGACGCCCGCCATGCGTTGCGACGAACGGGGGCGGGGCG
>DAIRVV010000086.1:0-9213 GCA_036802645.1 Steroidobacteraceae bacterium | reverse complement strand
GTGGCGCCGCGCCCATTCGAGCAGCGCAAGCCGCCGCGTTGCATTCATGGCGACGCCCAGGGGGTACTGGTGCGACGGCGTGACATAGGCAAGCCGTGCAGCCCGTTTGCCCGTGGCCATCGCACGGACCACCAGCCCTTCGTCATCAACCGGCACGGCATGCAAGCGGGCGCCGGTCGCGGCGAGTGCCTGCCTTGCGCCGAAATAACCGGGATCTTCGGAACAGAATGCGTCGCCGCTCGCGAGCAGCACGCGTGCGCAGAGCTGCAACGCCATCTGTGATCCGGACACGATCAGGACCTGGCTGGCATCGCACATCACCGCACGCGCGCTGCGCAGGTGCCCGGCGATGGCCTCGCGCAGGGGGAGATATCCCGCGGGTTCCCCATAGGCCATCAACGCGATCGACATGCGGCGGGCATGACGCGAGACCAGGCGGGACCACACCGTGCGGGGAAATTGATCGAGCGCGGGCAGACTGAGACGAAACGCGGCGGAGTCCGCTGTCGCGGCTGTTGGTTCGGCGACAGGCGCAGGCGACGCTTCCGGAATCGAGCGCTGCATGGCGGCGACGCCTTTCTCGAGCATCGATGCCGCCACAAACGTGCCGGACCCGGGCCGGCCTTCCAGGTAACCCTCGTGCAACAGCTGCTCGAACGCGTTGAGTACCGGCAACCTCGAGATCTCGAGCTTCTGCGCCAGCGCCCGCGTCGAGAGAACACGATGGCCTGCGCGCAATCGCCCGTCGAGGATGGCCGCGCGATAGCCGTCGTAGATCTGTCTGTATAGCGGACCCGACCCGCGGTTCAATGCGATGACTGGATCCGACATCAAACCGTGCATCGAGGAAGTGGCTATTCCATTCCCCTCAGAAGTGGTTATTGAGACAGTACCACGCAGGTGGCCATCATGGACAATGGACAGGTATCGGTGGGTCCGGACATCACTCCTGATGTCGCTCCTCGCGATCGCTTCTCAGCCTTTCGCGGTGCCGGCGCAGGAGAACGCGGCTGCTCCGGGGAAAGGCTCGCAACCTGCGGCCCATGACGGGGCGCACGATTTCGACTGGGAATTCGGCCTCTGGAAGACATACCTGAAACGGCGCCTGCGTCCGCTGACCGGCTCCAATGAATGGGTCGAATACGAGGGCACTTCCGAAGTCCGCAAGGTCTGGGACGGGCGCTCCAACCTGCTCGAGCTCGACGTGCAAGGTCCGGCAGGCCGCATCCAGGGCGCTTCGTGGCGCCTTTACAACCCCGAAGCCCGGCAATGGAGCCTCAATTTCTCCAACGTCAGGACCGGCACGCTGAGCCCGCCCTCGATCGGCCAATTCAAGGACGGGCGCGGCGAGTTCTATTCCACGGAAACCCTCGACGGCCGCACCATCCTCGTCCGCTTCGTCATCTCCGGCATCACGGACGATTCGGCGCATTTCGAGCAGTCGTTCTCCGACGATGGCGGAAAGACCTGGGAAACAAACTGGATCGCCGACGACACGCGAATGGAGACCGGGGCCGAACGATGATGAAACCCGCGCTCGCCGTTCTCGCAATGAGTGCAGCGCGCGCGTTTTCTGCGGAACTGCCGCCCGATCTCGCGCAAGCGGTAAAGGACTACGAGCATGCGCAGTTCAACAATGACATTCCGGCGCTCATGCGTCTTGTCAGCGACGACTATTTGCTGGTGAACTCGGATGCCAGCGTCGACGACAAACAAAAGGTACTGGCCGATCACAGCGTGCCGGGATTCAAGATTGATCCCTATGTCGTCGAGCAGCCGGTGAATACAGTTTGGGATAACGCCGCGGTGATCGGTGGCCTTGTTCATCTGGGCTGGACACTGGACGGGAAGCATCAGACGCGCCTGGTGCGCGTAGCCTATGTCTGGGCGAAGCGCGACGGTGTGTGGCAGACCACCTACACGCAAGTCACGCGCGTCCCGCCATCCGCACCTTGAGTTCGACGCGGCACACCGCGAAGCTCGATTTCTCGCTGCCCGGCCGGATCATTTACGCCATCGCCATGGCCGGTTTCGGCGTGGTTTGCCTGGTGTTTGTCGATTTCCTTCATTCACTGCAACCGGTGCCGGCTGCGATGCCGGGCCAGGCGTTCCTGGCGATCCTGGTCGGTGTCGGCCTGACGCTTGCCGGTCTGGCGATCCTGGTGGGCTTCAAGACCAGACAGGCTGCGCTCGCAGTGGCAGCATTGTTCGCACTGGGGATCGCGCTGCTGCACATTCCCAGCGCATTCACCGATCCCGCGCTATTGCGCTCGCCCTGGTGGATCCGCAGCTTCGAATCGCTGGCGCTCGGCGGCGCCGCGCTGATCCTGGCCGGGCTCGCGTGCGAGCCGGTCTCCGAGCCATGGGTGCGCATCGGCCGCATCGCGTTCGGCATCTCGCTGCCGGTTTTCGGGATTCTGCATTTCATCTATCCCGCGAACGTCGCCGCCCTCGTCGAGACGTCGGCGATTTCGTACGCCTGGCCGATGTTTTGGGCGTATCTCACGGGCGCCGGCCATTTCGCTGCCGGTGCCGCCATCGCATCAGGAATCATGGCGCGGCTGGCCGCGATACTGGCCGGTTTCATGTACGCGTCGTGGGCGCTGACCCTGCACCTGCCGCGGGTTCTCGACCATCCGGTCGCCCGGTCCGTAGAGAATCCGACGGGTTATGCGGGCGACAGGCAGGAATTCACCAGCACGCTGGTCTGCATTGCGTTCTGCGGCGCCGCATGGGTCGTCGCCGGCAGCCTGGGAATCGGGAATCGGCCACCACCACGAGTCCGCAACGCAGCTAAAGGGGCGCGTCCCCTTTAAAGGGGACGCGCCCCTTTAGCTTCTTATTTGGCCGACAGCGCCTTGACCTGGCTCGCGAGCCGGCTCTTGTGCCGCGCGGCCTTGTTGCGATGGATGATCCCCTTGCGGGCCATCGAGTCGATGACGGGAGAGGCGGCTTTCAGCGCAGCGGCAGCCTCGGCTTGCTTGCCGGCTCGAATCGCCTCGAGAACCTTGCGCACGGCGCTCCGCACTTTCGAACGGTGAGCGACATTCCGCGCGCGGCGTTCGACCGCTTCGCGGGCCCGTTTTTCGGCTGACTTGGTGTTGGCCATAAGGGCGCGCATTGTCCGGATGCGGGCCCCGAATGTCAACGCGGTATAGTGCCGCCGGCATGTCGCATGCATTCCTGCGCAATACGACGATCGTCGGCCTGCTGACCCTGCTTTCCCGGATCACCGGCGTGATCCGCGACATGGTCTACCTGATCTCCTTCGGCGCCGGGCCCCTCATGGACGCCTTCCTGGTGGCGTTCAAGATCCCGAATTTCCTGCGAAGGCTCACGGCGGAGGGCGCGTTCTCCCAGGCCTTCGTGCCGGTCATCTCCGAATACAAGATGAACAAGACCCACGGTGAATCCCGCGAACTGATCGCGGGCGTTTCCGGCGTGTTCGGCATGCTGCTGTTCGTCATCACGCTCATTGGAGTCGTTGCCGCGCCGGTGCTCGCCTTCCTGTTCGCGCCGGGCTTTCACGGCGGAGACGATCGTTTCGACCTCACGGTCGAGATGCTGCGCTTTACCTTTCCGTACATGTTCTTCATATCGCTCGTCGCGCTCGGAAGCGGCGTGTTGAACAGCTATGGCCGTTTCGCAGTGCCTGCGCTCAACCAGACGCTGCTGAACCTCGTGATGATCGTGGCGGCGGGCGTGGTCGCGCCTTATTTCCCGAAGCCGGGCCTGGTGCTCGCGATCGGCGTCTTCGTCGCCGGGTTCGTCCAGCTCGTCGCGCAGTTTCCGGCGCTCCGTGCGCTCGGCCTGCTGCCGCGGCCGCGGCTCAATCGCGCGCATGAAGGCGTCCGCCGGATCGCGCGGCTGATGCTGCCCGGCATCTTTGGCTCCTCGGTCGCGCAGGTGTCGCTCCTGCTCGACACGATCATCGCGTCCTTCCTGGTGGTCGGCAGCGTCACCTGGCTGTACAGCGCCGATCGCCTCGTCGAGTTCCCGATGGGCGTCTTCTCGATCGCGCTCGCCACCGTGATCCTGCCGGGCCTGTCGTCGCACCACTCGGAGAAGTCGCCCGAGAAGTTCAACGCGACGCTCGACTGGGCGCTGCGCCTGACGCTCACGATCATCATGCCGGCATCGGTCGGTCTGCTGATGCTCGCGGGCCCGCTGATCGCGACGATCTTCGGCTACGGCGCGTTTACCGATCGCGACGTTCTCATGTGCGGCTATGCGCTGATGGCGTATTCATTCGGCCTGATCGGATTTTCGCTGGTGAAAGTCCTGGCGCCCGGTTACTTCGCCCGCCAGGACACGAAAACGCCCGTCAAGGTCGGCGTGATCGCCCTCGCGATCAACATGGCCTTCAATGTCTGCGTCGTGGTGCCGGCCTTCCTGTATGGAATGCCGGCGCCGCACGTATTGCTTGCGGTGTCGACCGGCCTCTCGGCCCTTATCAACGCGACGCTCCTGTATCGCGGTCTCCGGCGCGACGGCATTTACCAGCCGTCCCCGGCGTGGAAGAAACTTCTGCCGCAGATCGCCCTCGCGAGTCTCGCGATGGCCGGTTTTTTGTGGTGGATATCCGGCGAATGGGCCGAGTGGGCGGAGTGGAGCGCCTTGCGCCGGGCGGCAAGGCTCGGGCTCTGCGTTCTCGGCGGGATTGCGGTCTATTTCGGGGTCCTCGGCCTCGCCGGAATACGCCCGCGCGACCTGAAACATCTATAATTGCGGCGCACGATTACCGATCCGGCAGGGCCATGCTGATTCGACGTGGATGCAAACCCTGCCTGGACCCGGATCCCGGGCGGGCCGTCGCGATCGGCAACTTCGACGGCGTGCATCTCGGGCACCAGGCGATCCTGGCGGTACTGCAGCAGGGCGGCCGCGAATCGCGGCTGCCGACGGCCGTGGTTTGTTTCGAGCCCCTGCCGAGGGAATTTTTCGCGAAGGCCTCGCCGCCGGCGCGACTGATGCGGCTTACCGACAAGGCGGAGCGCATCGCGGAGGTCGGCATCGATGAACTGCGCGTCCTGCGCTTCGATGAGAGGCTCGCGGGCCTTACGGCAGACGAATTCATCGAGCGCGTGCTCGTCGGGGCCTTGAGGTCGAAACGCGTGGTGATCGGCGAAGGATTCCGGTTCGGGCGAGGCCGCGGCGGCGACGTGGCACTGTTGCGCCGCGCCGGCGCGGCCTGTGGATTCGCCGTCGACGCCGTTCCGCCACGCATGGCCGAAGGACGGCCGATCAGCTCGACGCGCTTGCGCGCGGCAATCGCGGCCGGACAGATGGAGGAGGCGAGATCATTGCTCGGACGGGATTACAGGATCAGCGGGCGCGTCATTGCGGGCAGCAAGCTCGGCCGCATGCTCGGCTTTCGCACGGCCAACATGCGACTGCACCGGCGCGTATCGCCGGTTGCGGGAATCTTCGCGGTCCGCGTCACGGGCGCGGGTCTCGAGCGCCATCCCGGTGTTGCCTCGGTCGGGACCCGGCCGACGGTCGGCGGTACGGAGTGGCTGCTCGAATCGCATCTGTTCGACTTCGATGGCGACCTGTACAGCAAGCGGCTTTCGGTCGACTTCGTCGCCCGGCTCCGCGACGAGATCCGCTTTCCGGATGTCGAGGCAATGACCGCGCAGATGCATGACGACGCGCGCAGGGCGCGCAAGCTGCTGGCCGCCTGAGGAACCGCGTGGATTACAAGCAGACGCTCAACCTGCCGGAAACCGCCTTCCCGATGAAGGCGGACCTGGCGCGACGCGAGCCGGAGACGGTTGCCCGCTGGCTCGGCGATGACATTTATATGGAGCTTCGCCGCCGCGCCGCCGGCCGGCCGAAGTTCGTGCTGGTCGACGGCCCGCCATATGCGAACGGCGTGATCCACATCGGGCACGCGGTCAACAAGGTCCTGAAGGACATCATCGTCAAGTCGCGGACACTCGACGGCTACGATTCGCCCTATGTGCCGGGCTGGGATTGCCACGGCCTGCCGATCGAGCAACAGGTCGAGAAGAAGCACGGCCGTGTCGGACAGAAGCTCGACGCCGACGCCTTCCGCAAGGCCTGCCGCGAATTCGCCGCGAGCCAGGTCGAAGTGCAACGCACCGATTTCCAGCGCCTCGGCGTGATCGGCGACTGGAACGATCCCTATCTCACGATGGCCTCGCGCTTCGAGGCGGAGCAGCTTCGCGGCTTCGCCGCGATCATCCGCCGCGGCCACCTCGTGCGCGGGTTCAAGCCGGTGCACTGGTGCCTCGACTGCCGCTCCTCGCTCGCCGAGGCGGAAGTCGAATACGAGGAGCGTGTGTCACCCGCCGTGGATGTGCGCTTTCCCATTGTCGATCCGCTCGATGCCGCCCGGCGCTTCGGCCTGACGAGCGAGGAGATGGCGAAGACGGCGGTCGCGATCTGGACCACGACGCCCTGGACCCTGCCTGCGAACCAGGCGGTCTGCCTGCATCCGCTCTACGACTACGTGGTCGCGGAGTTCGAGCGCGCGGGCGGAACGGAGCGCCTCGTCATCGCCGAAGCGCTGCTCGAGCCGATTGCAAAGCGTATTGGCGCGATTGCCCATCGCGTGCTCGGCAAGGCCAAGGGCCAGGCGCTCGAAGGGCTTCGCCTCGAGCACCCGTTCTACGAACGGGAAGTGCCCGTGATCCTCGGCGAGCACGTGACGCTCGATGCCGGCACCGGCGCCGTGCACACGGCGCCCGGCCACGGCGCCGACGATTACGAGATGGGCCGCCGCTACAACCTGCCGATCGACAACCCGGTCGGCAATGACGGCCGATTCGTCGCCGGCACGCCGCTCTTCGAAGGACTGTCCGTTTTCGACGCGAACCCGAAGATCGTCGAGACGGTCGATCAGGCCGGGCGGCTGATTCACCATGAATCGTATCGCCACAGTTATCCGCATTGCTGGCGCCACAAGTCGCCCGTGATCTTCCGCGCGACGCCCCAGTGGTTCCTGAGCATGGAAAAGGCGGGTCTGCGCCGCGACGCCCTGGCCGCGATCCGCGGCGTGCAGTGGATCCCGGGCTGGGGTGAGCAGCGCATCACGAGCATGATCGAGACGCGTCCCGACTGGTGCATATCGCGCCAGCGCGCCTGGGGCGTGCCGCTCGCGATGTTCGTGCACAAGGAATCGGGCGAGCCGCATCCGCAGACGCCGGAACTGCTGGAGCAGGTGGCCGACCTCGTCGCCGAGGGCGGCATCGAGGCCTGGTTCGCGCTGAATCCGCGCCACCTGCTCGGCGACGAGGCGCTCATGTACGAGAAATGCGACGACGTGATGGACGTGTGGCTCGACTCGGGCTCGGTGCATCACTGCCTGCCGGCGCTCCGGCCGGGCGTCATTCCGTTCCCGGCCGACATCTATCTCGAGGGCTCCGACCAGCATCGCGGCTGGTTTCACAGTTCGTTGCTTGCGTCCGTCGCCGGCCGTGGCGTCGCCCCTTACAGACAGGTGCTGACGCACGGGTTCACCGTCGATGAAAAGGGCCGGAAGATGGCGAAGTCCCTCGGCAACGTCATCGCGCCGCAGAAGGTCGTGCAGGCGCTCGGCGCCGACGTGCTCCGTCTCTGGGTCGCGGCCACCGACACCAGCGGCGAGATCAACGTGTCTGACGAGATCTTGAAGCGCATGTCCGACAGCTATCGGCGCATGCGCAATACCGTGCGCTTCCTGCTCGGAAATCTCTCGGGCTTCGACCCGGCGAGCGATGCGCTGCCGGTGGAGAAGCTCGTAGAACTCGACCGCTGGGCGCTCGCGAGGGCGTTCACGCTCCAGGACGAAGTGGTCGAGGCCTACCGGAACTACGAGTTCCATTCGATCTACCAGAAGGTGCACAACTTCTGCGTCGTCGAGCTCGGCTCGTTCTGGCTCGACATCCTGAAGGACCGGCTCTATACGACGCCCGCGAGGAGCGACGCGCGCCGCTCGGCGCAGACCGCGATGTACCACATTGCCGAAGCCATGGTGCGTTGGCTCGCGCCGATCCTCTCGTTCACGGCGGAGGAGATCTGGAAATTCCTGCCGGGCGGGCGCGACCCCTCCGTTTTCTTCGCGAACTGGTGGAAGCTCCCGGCCGTCGCTTCGGTGAGCCCTGTCGACTGGAACGCGGTGATCGCGCTCAAGACCGATGTCGCGCGCGAGCTCGAGCGGCTTCGCGGCGCCGGCGAGCTGGGCGCTCCGCTCGAAGCGTCGGTGGACGTCTATCTCGACGAAGCGCAGCATCGGCGCATGGCTGCCGTCGGCGACGAATTGCGATTCGTGTTGATCACCTCGCAGGCCAGAATCCGGCCGGCGGCGGAGCGGCCGGCGTCGGCGGTCGCCGCGGAATCCGTTGCGAAAGAGGGCGCCTGGATCTCGGTTTCCGTTCTGGACGCGCCCAAATGCGCACGCTGCTGGCATCGCCGCACGGACATCGGCCAGGACCCGAAACATCCGGAAATCTGTTCGCGCTGCGTGACCAATCTCGATGGCGCCGGCGAAACGAGGCGCTACGCATGAAGCTCCCGCACATCCAGGAAAAGACCGCGCTCATCTGGGTGTGGCTGTCGGCCATCGTGGTCGCGCTCGATCAATTTACGAAGTGGTATGTCGTGGGGAATTTCCAGCTCTACGAGATCCGGCCTGTCGGGCGCTTTCTCGATCTCACGCGCCTGCACAACGAGGGAGCGGCCTTCGGGCTCCTCGCCGATGCGGGCGGCTGGCAGCGCTGGTTCTTCCTCGGGCTTGCGGGGGCAATCACGCTTGCCATCCTGTGGTGGCTGCGCTCGCTGCCGGCGCGCGGCCATTACTGGCTCTCGATCGGGCTCGCGCTGATCCTCGGCGGCGCGGTCGGGAACGCCTACGACCGATTCGCCGACGGTCACGTCGTCGATTACCTGCACTTCCACTGGGGCGAGCACTTCTTTCCGGCGTTCAATGTCGCCGATATCGGGATCACGACTGGTGCGATCATGCTCCTCATCGACGCGCTGTTCGTGAGCGCGCGGAGCAGGGCGGCCCAGCCGTGAAGGTGCTGCTCGCGAATCCACGCGGGTTTTGCGCCGGTGTCGATCGCGCGATCGACATCGTCGAGCGGGCGATCGAGCTGTTCGGCGCGCCGATCTATGTGCGCCACGAAGTCGTGCACAACAAGTTCGTGGTCGATCGCCTGCGCGGCCTCGGCGCCGTGTTCGTGGACGAGCTGGATGCCGTGCCCGACG
>DAIRVV010000085.1:0-9528 GCA_036802645.1 Steroidobacteraceae bacterium | reverse complement strand
AGGGGACAGACACTTTTACAGTTGTAGCGCTGCTCGCAAAAGTGTCTGTCCCCTTTAGAGGGCGCGTCCCCTTTGACTATCGTCAGGGACCGAATACGCCCTCGAGAAAGCCCGGCAGCGGTGCGCCGCCCTCGGCGCCGACCGCAGGAATGACAACCATCCGGTCGTCCGCGAGTCCGTCGCCATTCGCATCCGTCACTCCCGACGAGTCACCCGGATGACCGTTCGGCACGAATAGCTGCGGGTGATCGAACGGCGCGCGGCGGAAGAGGACTCGCTCGTCCGTCAGGCTCTCGAGAAATGCGACGATCGCGTCGATCTCGTCCGGGGTGAGCGATGGGACGCCCAGCGGCTCGATCGGCGTCCCGTCCATTCCTGATACCGGAAACACATTGCCGCCGCGGCTGTACAGCTCGATCGCTTCGTGCAGCGTGCGAGCCTCACCGTTGTGAAAATAGGGCGCCGTCAGCGCGACGTTCCGCAACGACGGGATCTTGAAGGCGCCCTCGACTCCGAAGCCTTTCGTCACCGGCCCGCCGAAATTTGGCGGGAAAGCGCCGGGGAAGGCGCGCCGGGTGTGCGACAGCGGACCGAATGGGTCGCTGCCGCCGACGCCGAGATCGTCCGCGGTCGGCCGCAGGCCGATGTTGTTGAAGCCCCGGTCGATGATGTTGCCGTCGCGATTGCGCATGGTTCCGAGGTCCGCGATCCGCCGGGCGGAGGCATCCGTCAGCTCGGCCTGCTCATGACAGTTCGAGCAGCGGATGTTCGTCGCGCTCCGCGTGCGATCGTTGAAGAGATGCGCGCCGAAGAGTGCGAGACGACTGATGTGGTCCGGATTGAGGTTGTTCCACGGGTTCAGCGCCGGATCGGTTGCAGTCGCGTGCTGCCTGCGGAAGCGGTCCCACGGCGTATCGTCGGAGACGAGCGTGGCCTCGTACATCTGGACCGCGAGACCGAAGAACAGCGCGAAGTTGTACTGCATCAACGAATACTCGTTCGCACTGCAGTTGCTGGCTCCGCACTCGCCCTTGTTCTTCGCCACCAGCGTCTTCGAGCCGTCCGCATTCACGCGAATGACCTTGCTGGACCGCCACCACTGCTCGTGGAAGGCGGCCTTGATCATCTGGTCGTAGCGATTGAAGTCCAGGCCCTTTTGCGGCCATCGGGTCATCGTTCCCAATTCGCTGTCGGTCGCGGCGACCTGCTGCTTTGCCAGGGGCCGAATCGCGGCGACCTTCTTGCCCTTCTTGCGCTGTCCATCGGCCAGCTCGCGGCCGACCTCCTCCGGCGTGCGGCCGGGTGCCGCCATCTCGATGTCGCTGACGATCGGGGCCACGGCCTGGGACGCGAGGCTCGAATTCATCAGGCCGATACGGACTTCGAGCGGTTGCGCCGGATCATCCGCCCGGAAGACCCTGGCGGCAGGGTCACGCTCGCCGAGGTGATTGACTCCGTTGAAGTCGTTCTCGGCGCGCCCGTCCCAGAACTGACGATGGTTGAACACCGCATTGATCACCGACGGCGTGTTGCGAGGCTCGACTCGGCGCGTGTTGACGCTGCCGACCTGAAAGCCCAGCGGATCGACGGCACTGGCAGGGTGATGAATGCCTTGCGAAGAGACGACGTCGTTGCTGTCCTTGGCGGAATTCAGGCCGCCCCGGATGCCCGGCGTTGCAAGGCGGCTGAGCGGAAAGTCGGAGGCCGTGAGCTGGTTATTGGGGCCGCTACCCGTCGTGTACGTGAGATCGGGCTCCGGCATATGCTTGAGCCCGGGACTGACCTGGTTGCGGGAGCGAGGATCCGCGCCTGCGCGAAAATGGCAACTCGCGCAGGCCTGCACGCCGTCGCTTCCGACCTGCATGTCCCAGAAGAGCGCCTTGCCGAGGGCGCGCGCCATGGCGGGATCCCTCACGAATTCCCCGAGGTTCGACGGTCCGGGTACGGAACTGCCGCGCAGATCGCCAGGCAGAACGGCGACGTCGGCTGCAAGCGGTGGATCCGGCACGCGCGGGATCGTGGTATCGGCCGTGGTCTGCGCCGCCGCGAGGACGCCGACCAGTGTCATGGAACCGGCAATGAAGCCAGCTCGAACGTAGCCGTTGAGATTCATGGCATTTTCATCCCTGCCCGCCGGGCAAAATGTATGATCGACTCGGATCGAATCAGTCGAGCGTGACGCGCAGAACCTCGCCGCCGCCCGGGAAGATGCCGAAGTTGCTGAGATAGATGGCGCCGTCGGGTCCTATCGCGGCTCCCGCGGGAAATACGAGCCCGTCTTTCACGATTTCGATCTCGCCATTCGCCGGCTTGCGCAGCAGCCGCCCGTTGCCGACGCCCGGATCCGCGCCGGGGCCCGGCACGAGTCCGCTCGCGATCTCGACGATGTAGAGCGTGCCGTCGTCGTCGAAGACCATGTCGACGACCGCGGTGAGTCCCGTCAGGAATGGCGTCGGTGTACCGCCGGTCCGTGGCAATCGGTAAATCGTCGAGCTGCCGCGGAAGAACGGCGCGCCCGTCAATTGACCCACATACAAATCACCGCCCGGACCTCTGACGACTGTGGTCGGTACGGCCTCAGTGCCGAATGCGGTCGGCGGCAAGACTGCAAAGCTGCGATCGGCATTCGGGTGCAGCAGATCCGTTGGACCGGACTGGATCAGGGCGTTTGCGCCCGCGTCGGCGACGATGCGGCGGTTCGGTAGCACCAGTACGCCGTACGGATTCGAATCTACAGGCCCGCCCGCGGGGTTGTGCCGCGACTCGTTGGCGGCGATGTCCGTCACGGGAAAACTGAGCCCGTTCGGCGTCACCAGGAGCAGCGTGCCGAGCAGCCGCGACTTCGGGCCGAGGCCGGGGCGCAGCGCAGGATCGCCGCCCCAGCCCATCACGACGAACGCATTCGCGCCGGAGAACTGCACGTCGACCGGCCCGCTCGCCGCCGCGAATCCGCTGGCTGCCGCCATGGACGGCAGGTTCCGGAGCACGCGCCGCGGCGCCTTCTGTCCGCTCGGGTCGATGCGCGTCAGTGCGCCGGTTTCGCCGTAGCAGACCTCCACCGGCTGGCCGTCGGGCGACGCGCGGCAGTTGCCGGTGCCTCCGCTGCCGGCTTCTGCGACATACAGAAAGCCATTGGGCGCAAATCCGAGTCCGCGCGGGTTGTTGAGTCCCGACGCGATGACTTCGACCGACGGGCCGCCCGCCTGTGCCGCCGTCGCCGTCAGAAGGGCAATCGCCGCCAGGATGCGTGTCGTTGTGGTACTCATGGATGGTTATGTTTGATTGACTCTGGATGAGAGGCGTCCGTACCCTGAGTAACGACAAACGGGGATGAAACCGATCACTGGCACCCGAATTGGGTGCCGGCCAGACCAAATGAGCGAAAAGCCAGGACTCGGCGATCCCGCGACTTCGGGAAGGGATTCCGAAGGGCGCGGCTCGCCAGCCACCCGTGAAGTGACCCGGTTGCTGGCCGCCTGGAGCCAGGGCGACCGGGCGGCGCTGGAAGCGCTGACGCGACTCGTCTACCAGGAGCTGCGGCGCCTCGCTCACCGTTACATGGCGGGACAGCGTGCCGATCACACCCTGCAGACGACGGCACTTGTGAATGAGGCGTATCTGCGGCTCGCGAGCCAGGACGATCCCCGCTTCGCGAACCGGTCGCATTTCCTGGCGGTGGCCGCGAAGGCGATGCGCCAGATCCTCGTCGATCACGCCAAGTCAAACCTTCGCCAGAAGCGGGGCGCGGGGGCAAAGGCCGTGGAGCTGGACGAGGCGGCGGTGCTTTCGCCTGAACCCACACGCGAGATTCTCGACCTCAACGAGGCGCTGGAAAAGCTCGCGGCGCTCGATGCGCGGAAGGCCCAAGTCGTCGAGCTCCAGTACTTCGGAGGCCTCAAGCAGGAGGAGATCGCGGAAGTGCTGAATGTTTCGGTCGTGACCGTCCGGCGCGACTGGACCTTTTCCAAAGCATGGCTATACGCGGAATTGAGCGGAGCAGGTTGAGCGTGGAGCCGCCGCGGCTGCAGGTCATCGAGTCGATCTTTCATGCTGCGCTCGGCGTCGACCCGGGACAGCGCGACGCGTTCCTGGACGCGCAATGCGTGGGCGACGAGTCCTTGCGTCGGGAAGTCGAGGCCCTGCTGGCGGCCCACGAGACGGCAGGTGACTTCATCGAGGCGCCGATCGTGACGCTCGACGCGCGGCTCTTCGAAGTCGAAGAGGCCGACCGGCTGATCGGAACGGTCATCGGCCACTACGAGATCACGAAGCGCATTGGCAGCGGCGGCATGGGCGCGGTCTATCTGGCCCGGCGCGCCGATCGGGAGTACGAGAAGCAGGTCGCGATCAAGCTCATCAAGCGCGGCATGGATACCGAGGCGATGTTGCGTCGCTTCCGCAACGAGCGGCAGATCCTCGCGGGCTTCGATCACACGAACATCGCGCACCTGCTGGACGGCGATACGACTGAGGACGGCCTGCCGTATTTTGTAATGGAGTACGTCGAAGGCGTGCCGATCGACGAATACTGCGACCGGGAAGCACTGGACGTCACACAGAGGCTGCGGCTTTTTCGCCAGGTGTGCGCCGCGGTCTCCTATGCCCATCGCCGTGCAGTCATTCATCGCGACCTGAAGCCGTCGAACATTCTCGTCGGCGCCGACGGCGAGCCGAAGCTGCTCGACTTCGGAATCGCCCGGCTTCTCCAGGCGGGCGACGCGACCGAGGTGCCCGCCACGATGCTCGAGCAACGCGCCATGACCCCGGAGTACGCGAGCCCGGAGCATCTGCTAGGTGCGCCCGTCACGACCGCGAGCGACGTCTATTCGCTCGGCGTCGTGCTGTACCGCCTGCTGACCGGCCAGTTGCCGCATCGACTGAAGGCGCAGTCGGCGGAAGAGATGGCGCGCACGGTCGCGCAGACGGAGCCGCAGCGACCGAGCGTCGTCACCGATGCGTCGAGCGGGCGGCGCCTGCGCGGTGACCTCGACAACATCGTATTGATGGCGCTGCGCAAGGAGCCGGAGCGACGCTACCCGTCCGTCGAGCGGTTCTCCGACGATGTCCGCCGGCATCTGGAAGCGCGGCCGGTGCTGGCGCGCCGTGACACGCTGGGCTATCGCGCGGGCAAGTTCGTCAGGCGCAACACGGCCGCGTCGGTCGCCGCGGCACTCGTCGTGCTGAGCCTGGTCGGCGGCATCGTGATGACGACCTGGCAGGCGGAGCGTGCCCGCGAGCAGGAAGCGATCGCTTTGGCTGAGAAGGCGCGCGCGGAGCGGCGCTTCAATGAAGTGCGCCAACTGGCGCGCTCGGTGCTGTTCGACTATCACGACGCGATCAAGAACCTGTCCGGCGCCACGGCGATACGCGAGCGGCTGGTCAAGGACGGGTTGGCCTACCTCGACAGTCTCGCGGGCGAAGCCGGCGGCGATCCGGAGCTGCAGCGTGAACTGGCCGCCGCCTATGACCGGGTCGGCGACGTGCGCGGCGAGAGCTACAGCGCCGCGAGCCTCGGCGACTTCGCCGGCGCCACGGAGAGCTATATCAAGGCGCTGCGCATTCGCGAAGCGCTGGCGTCCGCGTCGCCCGAAGACATGCAGAATCAGCGCGACCTCGCCGCCAGCTATCGCAAGATAGGCGCGCAGCTGGCCGAGACGAGCGATGCCGCGCGCGGCATGGAGTATTTGCGCAAAGGACTCGCAGTCTACGAGCGGCTCGCCGCCGATCGTCCGGACGACCTGGAGATCCGCCAGGAGCTGGCAGCCGCGTACAACTCGTATGGGCTGGCGCTGGAGAGCTTCGGCGATACGGCCGCGGCGCAGGTAAGCCACCGCAAGGCGCTGGCGCTGCGCGCAGCGCTGGTGGAGGCCGACCCGGGTAACCAGAAGTTCCGACGCGGCCTTGTGATCAGCGAAATCAACCTTGGGCGAGCCCTGTTCCTGGGTGGCGATTTTCAGGAAGGTCTTGCGAGCAACCGCAAGGCGCTCGCGATGTGTGAAGCCCTGGTGGCTGGGGATCCCAACAACGCCGACTACCGCCGCTTGCTGGCCAACACCTACCAGAATGACGGCGACTACCGGGCCGTCCTTCACGACGTCGACGGCGCGTTACGGAGCTTCCGCAGGAAACTTCCGCTCGACGAGCAGTCGCTCGCCGAAGATCCAGACAATGCCGTTGCCCGCCTGGATATCGCATACACGCATTCAAGGATGGCCGACCTGCTTGCGAAAGGCGGCAGTTACGGCGAGGCACTTTCGTATTACCGCAAGGCGATGGCCGAGTACAAGAAGGCAGGAGCGGAATCGTCGGGGGATCTTTATCTCCGTTTCGGCGCCATCATGGCGCGCGGCGGCACCGGCGAGATGCAGGCACGGCTCGGCGAGCGCGCCGAGGCGCTGGCGGAGTTGTCCCGAACGATCGCGCTGCTGGATGAGATCGCGCCCGATCCGGCGAGCGGCACGCACAGCAGCTTGAGAGGGATGATTTACATGCGCGTCGCAGCGGCATATGCCGCACTCGGCGGCACCGCGAGCATCGGCCCGGTGGAGCAACGGGAGCATTGGCGCGCCGCGCGTGACCTGTACGCCCGAAGCCTGGATGTCTGGCAGGACATGCAGAAACGCGGGATCCTGACCGCTGAAGACCGGACGAAGTCGCAGGAAATCGCCCGCGAGCTCGAGCGCTGCGATACTTCCCTCCGCAAGCTGGCCGGCTGAGAAACCAAAGGGGACAGACACCATTAAAGGGGACAGACACTTTTGCGGGCTGTGCCGCTTCTGCAAAAGTGTCTGTCCCCTTTAATGGTGTCTGTCCCCTTTGGTCAGACGAGCCGCACTTCGACGCCGCGTGCGCGGATCGCGGCGACGCATTCCGGGGCGGCCGCCCGGTCAGTGATGACGACGTGCACCAGTTCCACCGGCGCGATGACCGACAGGTTGCGGCGCAGGAGCTTCGAGGAATCCGTGACCGCCACGGTCTGGCGCGCGATGCCGATCATGAGCGCGTTGAGCTTGGCTTCGAGCACGTGCGGCGTCATGAGGCCGATCTCGGGATCGAGGCTGTCGACGCCGAGGAACAGCCGGTCCGCCTGGAGCTCGCGCAGCGCCTGCTCGGCCTGCGGACCCGCCAGCGACCAGGACTTCCTGCGCAGCACGCCGCCGGGAATGATCAGGTTGACGTGGTGCGATTTGGCGAGCAGCACCGCGATATTGAGCGCGTTGGTGATGACGTTGAGGGATCGAAGCTTGAGCCCACGGATTTGACGGGCGATCTCCGCCGTGGTCGTGCCGGAATCCAGGATTACGGTCTCGCCGTCCTTGATTAGCTCGACCGCGGCCGCCGCGATGCGCACTTTCTCGTCGTGATGAAGCGTCTGCTTGATGTTGATCGGCACCTCGTCCGTGTCACCGGGCGGCAAGGCACCGCCGTGGACGCGGACGACCGCACCCATGTCCGAGAGCGCGGCCAGGTCCGAGCGAATCGTCACGGCGGAAACATTGAACCGCTTCGAGAGTTCGCCGACCGAGCCGAGCGACTGCCCTTCCACCAGCGCACGAATGCGACGCCTGCGCTCCTCTTTCGCGAGGCCGCGGCCGCCGCCCACGCCGCCGACTGTCGCGGCACTCGCACCCACTCCTTCCTCTTCTGGCATCGCCGCCCTCGCCATTGATCAGTTTTCGTTTTTCGAGCATAAACGAAAATCAAAAGCCGAAAAATGCCGTATTCGTAAATAGTCGAAAGTTTCTTGTGCTTTCGCTTGTCCTTTCCTAGGATTCCGCTGGTCGGTCACAGTGGAGAACCGCCATGCGTATCGCGTACCTACTCTGCACAGGCTTCGCGATCGGCACGCTCGCGCCGAGGTTAGCGCAGCCCCAGACGACGGGCGATCCCGTCTCGACCACCGAACTCGAAGAGGTCGTCGTCACCGGTACACGGGCCGCGCTCGTCGAGTCGCTCGACCGCAAGAAAAACGTCCGCATCGTCATGGATTCAATCGTCGCCGAGGACCTCGGCCGTTTCCCCGACGACAACGTCGCCGACTCGCTCTCCCACATTACCGGCGTCACCGTGCAGCGGACACGCGGCGGCGAGGGCCAGTTTGTCAACGTGCGCGGCCTCGGCCCGGACTTCAGCATCGTGACGCTCAACGGGCGAATCCTCGCGACCGACGGTGACGGACGGGAATTCGCATTCGACGTGCTGCCGTCCGAGGTGATCACCGGCGCGGACGTGCTGAAGTCCGCCGAGGCTCCGGGCATCGAAGGCAGCATTGGCGGCACCATCAATCTACGGTCAGCGCGCCCGCTCGAGATCGGCGGCCAGCGCCTCTCGCTGTCCGCGGAAGGCGAGTACAACGACCTGTCGGAAGAAAATGGCTACAAGGTGAGCGGCGTGTTCAGCCGCACGTTCGCCGACGACCGGATGGGCTTCATGTTCACGGGCGTTTACCAGGACACCGAGGTGCGATCCGACGCGGTCCACGAATTCTTCATCAACCCGGACGCGCCCGGCGAATTCGACGCGGATGGTGACGGGGACATTTCGGATGCTGAAAGTTCGCTGCTCGGCCTGTGCTGCGTCAGCTTCGGAGCGCGCATCCAGCAGAAGGAGCGCAGCGGAGTCACCGCAGCCTGGCAGTGGGAAGTGAGCGACAGTTTTCGCATGACGGTCGACGGCATCTTCACGCGGCTCGATGCGCCGACGGTCGGCTATCACCAGTCCTTCTACGTCGAGGACTCGATCCTCGACGAGGGCACGGGCACCCACCGCTGGAGCGACGTCAGCATCACGGACCGCTGGGTCGACGGCATGACGGTTGCCGAACTGGTACCGGAGATCTCGACGATCACGGAACACCGCGTGGTGGATACGTCGCAGTTCGGATGGAACGGCAACTGGCAGGCGACCGACCGGCTGAGCTTTGATTTCGACGCCTATACATCGAGGGCGGATCGCGACTCGGGCGGCAAGGACACCTGGGTCGTCTCGGGCATCGGGGGCAGCCACGTCGGCCGCGTGGACATGAACTCGAACGGCCTGCCGGACATCACCGTGCAGCTCGAGGATGGACGCGACCTCGCCACGGCGCTCGGCAATGGCGAGCTCGGCGACGACGACTTCGGCCTGCACTACATCGGGCTCTCCGGCACCGATGTCACGGACGAGGTGGACGGAATGACGGCAGCCGGCGAGCTGACTTTCGACGAAGGCGCGCTCACGTCGCTGCAGTTCGGTGCGGCGAGCACCGGCCGCTCCAAGACCCGCAATACGGTCGAGAACGACACGAATGGCGGCTCCTGCATCTACTGCAACCTTTACGACGTGACCTTCGCGAGCCTCGGCGCGCAGGTGGTGCACAGCGTCAATCTGTCCAACTTCATGCGAAACGGCGGAGGACGCTATCCGCTGCGGTTCGTCCGCTTCGACATCCCGGCCTACCTCGCCGCGCTCGCCGCGCTCGACGGCCAGCCGATCCTCGACGAGAACGGCGACCCGACCGGCGACGTGTACGACTCGTCGTTGGTGGCG
>DAIRVV010000084.1:0-9541 GCA_036802645.1 Steroidobacteraceae bacterium | reverse complement strand
GAGCGACTTTAGGTCGCCGCAGGAGCGAGCGCGAATTCCCGACCGGCCCAAGAACCGCGCTGAGTGCCGGCTCAGACCGGGCAGGGGATGAGCTGCGGGCCCGAGTCGTCCCAGCGGATGACATTCGCGTCATCGTGCCAGGCACCGAGAACGATCCGAGTGCGAGCCAAGCCGTCCGACTCGAAGCGATGCACGCCCGGACGGTGCGTGTGGCCGTGGATCAAGAGACCGACCCCGGCCTGCTGCATGAGCGACTCGACCGCGGGCTGGTTGACGTCGGTGATGTAGCCGGAGGCATTCGCGAGATGTTCGCGGCTGCCGGCGCGGGCCTCGAGCGCGAGCCTCCGCCGCGCGTCGATGGGCAGGCGCGCGAACCCCTCGCGCAGGGGCTTGTCGCGAACCAGCGCGCGCAGCCGCTGGTAGGCGCGGTCATCGACGCAGAGTCCGTCGCCGTGACTAAGCATCAGCCGTTCCCCGCCCAGGGGCATGATCGCGGGGTCGTCGAGCAGGATTGCCCCGGCGTCCGCGCAGAAGCGCTCGCCGATCATGAAGTCGCGGTTGCCGCGCATGACGTAGACAAGCGTGCCCCCGGCCGCAATGCCTGCGATCGAGCGGATTACCTCGCGATGCGCGGGTTCCGGATCGTCGTCGCCGATCCACGCTTCGAAAATATCGCCCAGCAGAAAAAGGGAGCGCGCGCCGCGAACGGGGCCCGCCAGGAATCGCTGGAATCGTGCGGCAATGTCTGGCGTCGAGGGATCTAGGTGAAGGTCGGAGGCAAACCAGGAAGTCACGTTGTCTCGTCCGCCTTCGCGTCCGCAGGCGGCTCTGGCGGTGTTGCAGGCGCGGTCGGCGAGCCCGCGTCGACGATATAGGCGCGGCGCACGACCGGTTTCTGCACCGGAACGTTCTCGCCAAACGACGCGACGGTTTCGGTCTGGAGATAGCCGAGGCGGTCGACGACTTCCATTCCCTCGACGACATTTCCGAAGACTGCGTATCCCCAGCGGTTCGGCCGTGGATCGAGCGCCGCGTTGTCGACGAGATTGATGTAGAACTGCGAGGAACCCGAATGCGGCGATTCCTCGCGTGCGAGGCCGAGGCTTCCGCGCCGGTTCGAGAGGCCATTGCCGCTCTCGTTCGGGATCGGGGCTCGTGCCGGGCGCTCGGCGAGGTTCTCGTCATAGCCGCCGCCCTGGACGACGAAGTGGGCGATCACGCGGTGAAACACGGTTCCGTCGTAGGCGCCGTCGCGCACGTACTGCAGGAAATTCGACGCAGTCAGTGGCGCGCGCACCGTGTCGAGTTCCACGACGAAATCGCCGAGCGAAGTCTCGAAGCGCACTCGCGGCGCTTGCGTGGCCTGCGCCTGCGCAAGCGCCGGCAACGGCGAAACTAGGGCGAGCAGGAGGACGATGAATCGCAGCATGAATTGCACCTCCCGGCGATTTTAGCCTACCTCCCACGTGAGGCGGCAGTTCCTATACCTTAGACTGTGAGTGCGATGGAACCCGCAGTCGTCACGCGATTTGCGCCGAGCCCGACCGGCGCACTGCATCCGGGCAACGCCCGTACGGCATTGTTCAGCTTCCTTTTCGCGCGCGGAAGGGGCGGCCGTTTCATCCTGCGTGTCGAGGACACGGACAGAGCGCGCGGCAGCGACGATTTCATCGCTGCGCAGCTTGGCGACCTCGAGTGGCTCGGAATCGAATGGGACGCGGGCCCGGGCCGCGACGATGGCAAGGGTCCGTATCGCCAGTCAGAGCGCGGCGGCCTGTATGCAGAGCTCTTCGGCCGTCTCGAGCGCGAAGGTCATGCCTATCCCTGCTATTGCACACCGGCCGAGCTCGAAGTCGCGCGCAGAACCCAGATCGCCGCCGGCCAGCCGCCGCGCTATCCCGGAACCTGCCGGGTCCTGAGTCCCGCTGTGCGCGCGGAGCGCGCCGCGGCCGGACGGCCCGCTGCGTTGCGCTTTGCGATTCCGGCAACCGAGACGTTGTACTTTGACGACCTCGTGCGCGGACCGCAGACCGTGGAAGCGACGTCGCTCGGCGATTTCGTCGTGCGCCGCGCCGACGGCGGAGCCGTCTTCTTTTTCTGCAACGCAGTGGACGACGCGCTCATGGGAGTCACCCAGGTGCTGCGCGGCGACGACCATCTGAGCAACACGCCGCGACAGCTGCTCGTACTGCGCGCGCTCGGGCTCGAGGCGCCGCGTTACGGCCACCTGCCGCTCCTGCTCGATGCGAATGGCGCGCCGCAGTCGAAGCGAAGGGGGAGCATCACGCTCGCCGAACTTCGCAACCGGGGTTATCTCGCCGGCGCGGTGGGAAATCTGCTGTTACGACTCGGTCATCACGGGGCGCCGGACGAGTGGATAGATCCGGGTGAGTTTCCGCGGCATTTTCACGCCGACCGTCTCGGGCGCGCGCCGGCGCATTTCGACGAAGCGCAGCTCGTCCACTGGCAGCGCGAAGCGGTGCGACGCCTCGACGCGGAATCGGCAGCGCGCTGGCTCGAGCCCGAGTTCCCGGCCGAATGGTCCGCAGAGCGACGCGCATCGTTGGCGAACCTGCTGAAGGGCAACCTGCTGCTCCCGCGTGACGCGCGGGACTGGCTCGCGGTCATCGGCGGCGCGCTGCCGCCGCTTGCGCCCGAGGCGGTGAAGGCGATCGGGGAGGCCGGGCCCGAGTTCTTCGACGCGGCGCTCGCGTCGTATTCCGAGTCGGGCGCCGACCTCCGTTCGCTCGTGGAGCGCCTGAAGTCGCGCACCGGCCGCAAGGGCGCAGCGCTCTACATGCCGCTCCGTTTTGCCTTGACGGGCCGCCACGACGGTCCCGAGCTGGCGGCGCTCCTGGCCGCGATACCGGAGCCGCTGGTGCGCGACCGGCTCGCCGGCGCATCGCGCATGCGCGGAGCCTGAGGGCGTGCTTCGCATCCACAATTCGCTGAGCGGCCGTAAGGAACCGTTCGAGCCACTCGAGGCCGGTCACGTGCGCATGTATGTCTGCGGGATCACAGTTTACGACCATATCCACGTCGGCCATGCCCGCTCTCAGATCGCCTTTGATGTCGCGCGGCGCTGGCTGCGCGCCTCGGGCTATCGTGTGACTTACGTCCGGAATATCACGGACATCGACGACAAGATTCTTGTCCGCGCACGCGAGCGCGGCGAGCCCTTCGAGGCGCTGACCGCCCGGTTCATCGCATCGATGAACGAAGATTTCGACGCGCTCGGAATCGAAAAGCCGGATCACGAGCCAAGGGCGACGGAATACATTCCTGAAATCATCCGCATGACCGAGCGGCTGGTGGCGCGTGGCTTCGCGTATGCCGGCGCGAATGGCGACGTCTATTACGCGGTGGCCCGGTTTCCAGGCTACGGCAAGCTGTCCGGGAAGAAGCTCGCGGATCTTCGAGCCGGTGCGCGCGTGGAGGTCGACGAAGCGAAACGCGATCCGCTGGATTTCGTCCTGTGGAAACGTGCCAAGCCCGGAGAGCCCGCCTGGGACTCGCCCTGGGGTTCAGGCCGGCCCGGCTGGCACATCGAGTGCTCGGCGATGGCGGTCGCGCTCCTCGGTACGACGTTCGATATCCACGGCGGCGGCATGGATCTCA
Organism: Steroidobacteraceae bacterium; assembly: GCA_036802645.1. Taxonomy (GTDB): domain Bacteria; phylum Pseudomonadota; class Gammaproteobacteria; order Steroidobacterales; family Steroidobacteraceae; genus SCUD01. The sequence continues at coordinate 5,923 of DAIRVV010000084.1, read as the reverse complement.
AGTTTCCGCACCACGAGAACGAGATCGCACAGAGCTGTGCCGCATGCGATGCGCCATTCGCAAAAGTCTGGATGCACAACGGGTTTGTGCGCGTGGACGACGAGAAGATGTCGAAGTCGCTTGGCAATTTCTTCACCGTGCGCGAAGTGCTGCCGAAGCTGCGCCCGGAGGTCCTGCGGGCCTTCCTGCTGTCCTCGCACTACCGGGCGCCGGTCAATTACACGGACGACAACCTGCGCCAGGCGGATGCGGCGCTTCAGCGGCTCTATCTCGCGCTGCGTGACGTCGAGCCCGCTGGAAGTGTCGTATCGGGCGATGCTTCACGGGAGTTCGCCGAGGCGATGGACGATGACTTCAATACGCCGGGCGCCATTGCCGCGCTCCAGTCGGCCGCGCGCGAGCTGAATATCGCGAAGTCGGCGGGCAATCGCGCGAAGGCATCCGAGCTCGCTACCGAAATCAGCCATTTCGGTGGCGTTATCGGCCTGCTCGAGCATCGACCGGCGGAATGGCTTGCGACGGCGTCGTCGCTCGCCGCGGGCGGGGAAACGGCGGATGGGGCGCTCGATGCGGCAACCATCGACCGCCAGGTGGCGGCGCGCATCGAGGCGCGGCGAAAGCGCAACTGGGCCGAGTCCGACCGCATACGCGATGAGCTCGCTGCCGCCGGGATTCTGCTCGAGGACGGGGCCGGTGGCACGACCTGGCGGCGGAAGTAACGGGTAAAAGGGGACGGTCACTTTCAAAATTGACCGTCCCCTTTCACTTCCCCAACCGCCGTTCCGCGGTCTCGAGCGTGTTCTTCATCAGCGCGGCAATCGTCATCGGCCCGACACCGCCGGGCACCGGCGTGATATGGCCTGCGCGCTTCGCGGCCTCGTCGAACTCGACGTCGCCGACGAGCCGACCGTCTGCAACCCGGTTGATGCCGACGTCGATGACGACCGCGCCCGGTTTAACCCAGGCACCTGGTACAAACCCCGCCTTTCCAACCGAGACGACGAGGATCTCGGCGGAGCCGACAAATGAAGCGAGGTTGCGAGTGCCGCTGTGACAGACGGTGACTGTCGCATTCTTCATCAGCAGCTCGAGCGCCATGGGCTTGCCCACGATGTTGCTCCGGCCGACGACGACCGCATCGCGCCCTTTTATCTCGAGACCGGCGTGCTCCATCATCAGGATGATTCCATAGGGAGTGCAGGGACGCATGACCGGCATTTGCTGCACCAGCCTGCCGACGTTGTATGGATGGAATCCATCCACGTCCTTCGACGGATCGATGCGTTCGAGCACTTCGACCGAGGCAATGTGCGCTGGCAGGGGCAGTTGCACCAGAATTCCGTCGATCGCGGTATCGGCATTCAGCCGGTCGATCACCGCGAGGAGCTCGGCTGCGGTCGTGCTGGCGGGCAGGTCGTGCGCGACCGACACGATTCCGGTCTCCTCGCAGGCGCGGCGCTTGTTCCGGACATAGACCGCGGAGGCGGCATTGTCTCCAACCATCACGACGGCGAGTCCGGGCCTCTTGAGCCCACGGCTTTCAAGTGCGTCCGTCCCGGTTCGGACCTCACGCCGGATTTCCTCGGCGATCCGCTTGCCATCGATGATCTTCGCGCTCATAGGCCTGCTGCCTTGTTGAAGTCTCCGAGTGCCGCGACCAGGACGGCGACTGCATCGCGTTCTGCTGCCGTGAGGTGCGGGTTCCAGACGTCGACGATCAGCACGACGCGTGTCGTTTTTCCACGGTTCCAGGCTTCGTGCTCGTAGGTGTCGTCGAAAGCGACGGCTTCGCCTTCGTGCCACGCATGCTGTTCGCCGCCGACCACGAGTGCGCAGTCCTCCGGAACGACGAGCGGCAGGTGGCAGACGACGCGGGTATTGGTGACACCGCGATGCGGCAGGATGTGCGTGCCCGGGGTCAACACCGAGAACATCGCCTCGGGCGCGTTCTGGCTGATCCTGACGAGCGGAAGAGATTCGAGGATCGCCGAAGTGCGCGGGCACAGCGCATGGTTCTCCTCGCGCCGCTCGCCGTGACGGTAGAAGTAGAAACCATTCCAGGTGGGGGCGGTTCGGTCGCCCTTGAGCCCCAGGTGTTCGGCCTCGGCGCTTGCGAAGACGCGTTCGGCGCGGTCGGCGCGGGGCATCACGGCCATGAGCTCATTACGAATCACGTTCGTCTCGCGCTCGAGCTCCGCGAACCAGGGAAATTCCGATCGCTTGAAATAGGGCGCGGAAGGCAGGCCTGGAAAATACATGATGGAAGGCTTCTGTCGCGGATCCGGCGGCTGCGCGGTTCGCTCGCCAACCTGCATCGCGAGGCATTCCTGGAAGCGCGCGAGCACCTCAGGGCCGTGCCGAGCGATCACGGGCTCGAGCGCCTGCCCGAAAACGCGACGCCGGCCGGCCTTCACGTAGCGCATGGCATACGCGACTCGCTCGACGAGTGCCGGCGGCGTGGATGACCTGCTGAGCCAGAGGCCCTGGCGCTGGGATTCGATGATCGCGCGATAGTAAGCGAGGAGGGCGTCGCCAAGCTGCTGTCGCTTTTCGAGTGAGCGGCCGAGCTCGAGCCGCGCCTCGGGTGTCAGGTTCGGCCCGCTGCCCTGGACCGCATCCGCCATCGATTGGTCTCCGTCATCCCGGGGGAGCGGCCCCGCCGACATTATATTGCGGCCGCCGCATTGGCCGGGCCGCAAGCGGGCAAAGAAAAGCCCCCTTGCGGGGGCTTTTCGCGCCGTCCAGTCGAGTTCGCCGTCAATTCGTAAATGACGCGCGGACGTACCAGAACTGGCCTTCGATCGGGTAGATCGTCCCGTCAAGGCTGTTCAGGTCGCAGGAGAAGCAGATGGGCGGCTTCTCATCGGTGAGGTTCTGCACGCCCACCGCGAAGCTCCAGCCGCCGCCGAACATTTCGGTAGGCGTCCAGGCAACCTGCAAGTCCGTATAGATCTGGCTGTCGAGCTCGTTGACCGCGCGGAACGGGTCGCCGACCGGGGGCGTGATCAGCGGCCCGTTGCAGAAGTCGGCCGTCAGGCCGAAGTCAGCCACGAGGCCCACGCACTGCTCGGTGAGCGCACTGAGGTAGCGGAACGACAGCAGCGTTGAGAAGTCGCCGTAGCTCCAGGTCGTGTTGAGCGACACTTTCTCCTCGACAAAGCCGCGGGTCGGCGAGCCGAGCTCCTGGCCCGCGCGCTCGACGCGGTCGAAGCCACCGGCCGGGTTTGCGAACAACTCGTCGTAGTCGAACAGGAACGACGCCATCAGCTGGAAGTTGAATGAGCCGATGCCCGATTCTGCGGTCAGGACGTTGAAGTTGAGGTCGACACCTGACGTCTCGATGCCGCCGATGTTGTTCAGCGTGCCCTCGATGCTCGTGATCGTCCCGCTCGCCAGGCGGTTGACCTGGTCGCAGAAGAGCGGATCCAGCGTCGCGATGCACGCGTCGAGCACATCCTGCGCGTCCGGCGCCTGGATCGCGTCCTCGATCTGGATGTCGTAGTAATTGGCCTCGAGCAGGATCCGCTCGATTCCGCCGCTCATCGGAATATCCCAGGTGAACCCGGCCGTGAATGTCTCGGAAGTTTCCGGCTGCAGGTTGCGGTTGCCGCCGGTGTCGACCGACACCTGCGGGTTCAGTTGCACGTAGTCGTCTGGCACGCCAAGCGCCGCGCAATTGGCCGGCGGCACCGGATTTACGTCCGTATTGCACTGGTCCGTGATTCCCGAGTCAAAGCGCGCTCCGAGGTTGAACAGCTCGCCGATGTTCGGCGCGCGGAAGCCCTCGGAGTAGCTCGCCCGCAGCATCAGGTTCTCAGTCGGGCCCCAGTTGACCGAAAACTTGCTGCCGGTCTCGCTATCGAACAGGTCCGAGTCCGAATAGCGTACTGCCGCGCTCAGCGACAGCGAGTCGATCGCGGTCACGTCCTTCACCAGCGGCACGATCACCTCGCCGTAGAACTCGTCCACCGTGTAGCCGCCCGCCGTCGGATTGGTCGGCACGTCCGCAGTTTCGCCCGCGACGACTACCGGATCGGGGATGAACTTGCCGTCTTCCTCGCGGTGCTCGTATCCGACCGCGAAGCCGAGCGCGCCCGCAGGCAGGTCGAACAGGTCGCCCGAGAGGTTTGCAGTCACGTCGGCCAGCTTCTGGCTGCTTGTGTCGACGCCCGTGTAAGTCACGAAGTCGAGCATCTCCGGCGTCATGGAGCCTTCGCCGATGATGTTGAGCGGGACGCAGCCCGGGGTCGCCGCGCAGACCGTGGGATCACCCAGCGCGATGTTGAGCAGCCGCGCGTTGAACTGGTTGAGCTTCGTCTGCCTGGCGTTGTTTTCCGAGCGTATGCCCGTAACGTCCCAATACATCGTCCGACTGCCAAGCTCGAAGTCGCCATCGAATCCGCCCGACAGGTACCAGGTATCCACGTCCTGGTTGAAGATGCGCGGGCCCGCCTCGGTCGGGCGGCGGGCGAGGAAGTCGACGTTCCCGGTCCCGTCCGTGTTTCCGACCATGTCGATGCCGAACGGGTTGTGCGGGTGGTTGGCCGGCCACACGAAGTTCGTCATGTAGAACGTCGAGCCGCCGCCGGGGCCCCAGAACAGCGGAACCGGCGCGGCGCGGCCCTGCGACTTGCGGTTGTTAAAGCTCGCAAGCGCGTTGAATCGGACGTTTTCCGCGATGTCGTACTGTCCCTTCGCGAACAGGTTGAGGCGTTCGTTCGGCGTCACCAGGTGGTTGAACGGCTGGTAATTGAAACGGTCCTCCAATGCGAAGCCGTGAAAGTCGTCGCCTGCGTCCGGATTGCCGAGCTCGTAAGCGGGGTTCGCTACGCCGGCATCCGGCGCGACGCTCACGAAGTCGCCGACCACCGGGTCGAAGAACACGAAGCGGCCCATGACGGCGCCGGAGCTGACACCGAACGGGAAGCCAGGGATCGGGAATTCGGATGTCGAACGGTCGGCCGTGTTGACGGCCTTCTGGTTGTTGTAGCTGACGTCGACCAGTGCGCGCCCGCGATCACCGCTTGCCCCCATGCGCATGTCGAACTCGGCCGTTTCGCCGTCGCCGTCGCCGTACTGACCCGTGTAGCCGGAAATCTTGAATGTGTCGTAGTCATCGGCCGTGATGATATTGAGCACACCGCCGATCGCGTCGGAGCCGTACACGGCCGATGCGCCGTCCTGAAGGATTTCGATCGACTTGATCGCGTTCGCAGGAATCGAGTTGAGGTCCACGGCGCCCGAGATACCGGACCCTGACGAGCCCTTGACCCAGCGGCGGCCGTCGACGAGCACCAGCACGCGCTTCGACGCGAGGTAACGCAGGTCGACCTCCGCAGCGCCGGCGCCGATACCGCCGCCGTCCGGTGGATAGCCGAGGTTGCCGGAGGAGTTGTTGGTCCGGTTGATCGCGGAGCCGGCGATCGGCAGCTTCTGCACGTAGTCCGCGATCGACGTCGCGCCACTCGCCTCGTAATCGGCCTCGCTTACAGACAAGACCGGCAGGCGCTCCTCGAGAGGGTTCTGCCGGATGCGTGATCCGGTGATGACGACTTCATCAAGCTCTTGCTGCGCTTCTTGCGACAGGCCGACGGTGGAAGCGAGTGCCGCGGAGAGACCGGCGGCGCCGCCAATCGCGATGCGAATGGCACGTGCCAGAGGCGTTGCATTTTTCACGATCGACCCCCTCGTTTGCATAAATACGACAATCGCGATGCGATTGTGAACGTCGAAATCTACACCCATGGATAACCGAAAAGCCACTGTGGTTTAAAAGGGACAGTTTTCGCTCGGCGGGCAGTCGAACCACCAAGGCCGATATTGCAAATTGACGGCCTTCGGGTGCCTTCGTACGATGCCCGCGCATCGGGGCATGGCGCAGTCTGGTAGCGCATCTGCTTTGGGAGCAGAGGGTCGGGGGTTC
>DAIRVV010000083.1:0-9627 GCA_036802645.1 Steroidobacteraceae bacterium | reverse complement strand
GTCTGGCTTGCCGGCGCTTGTCGGCCTGCTGTGGGCGCTGGCCGCCGGCGCGCAGACTTTGCCGCAGCAGCTGCCCGGACAGTTGCCGACGCAGTTGCCGACCCAGGGCGCGACGCAGTCGCCCACGGCGGAACAGCTTCGCATGCTGCAGATGCTTCCCGAGGCGCAGCGCCAGGAACTGATGCGCTCCCTCGGCATCTCCAACTACGGGATGCAGGGCCAGCCGACGGCGATGCCGGGTCAGACAGCGCCGATGCCAACTCCAGCCGCACCCCAGGGTCCTGAGGAACCGGAAGGGCCGCCGAAGCTGGAATCCGGTTCGACGATCGTCGTCAAGCTGACGTTGCCACGCCTGTCCGCCACGGACGCCGAGGCGGCGCGGCGCCGGCGCTCCGAGCTCGCAACCACAGCGCCCGGAACCACGGTTGTGGACGAGGAGCAGCGCGAGTTGCAGGAGCTCGCGCGCCTGGAAACGAGCCAGTACGTGGATCCGGAGGTCGAGCGGCTGTTTCTGCAGCGCGTACGGCGCAACCCGCAGCTCGGCACGCTGCTCGGATCGTCGACTTACCAGATCGACCACCAAGGCCGCGTCAATTTTCCGGGCGTGACGTCAATTACGCTCGCGGGCCTGACGGAACAGCAGGCTGCGCGCCGCCTCGAGGCAGAGCCGCGTCTGCGGCCGTTGCAGGCCGAGGTTTTGCTGATGCCGGTGGAGTCCTTCGGCGTCGATTCGCTGGAGCCATTCGGTCACGAGCTCTTCGACGATTCGATGACGATGTTCGCGCCGGCGGTGGACGTCCCGATTCCGCCCGATTACATGATCGGGCCGGGCGACAGCGTACGAGTTCAGCTGTTCGGGAAGGAGAATACCGTCTACGACTTTGTCGTCAGTCGTGACGGCACGATCAGTTTTCCACAGATCGGGCCGGTCGCGGTGGCAGGCATGAGCTTCGACGACCTGCGTGACCTCATCCAGGAGCGCGTTTCCGAGCAGATGATCGGCGTGACTGCGAGCGTCACGATGGGCCAGCTCCGCTGGATTCGCGTGTTCGTGCTCGGCGACGTGGTGAGGCCGGGGGCTTACACGGTTGGCGGGCTGTCGACCGTGACCAACGCGCTGTTCCTGGGAGGCGGCGTCGGCGAGTCCGGCTCTCTGCGCCGCGTGCAGCTCCGCCGCTCGGGCCGGACGATCCAGACGCTGGACGTCTATGATCTGCTGCTGCACGGCGACAGCAGCCGCGACGCGCGCCTGCAGTCCAATGACGTCATCTTCGTGCCACCGCGCGGACCGACGATCGCCGTGGCGGGCGAGGTCCAGCGCCCCGCGATCTACGAGCTTGCCGGCGAGCAGAATCTCGAGCAGGTGATTGCGCTTTCGGGCGGGCTCACGGCGACGGCCTACGCGGCGTCGGCGCGGATCGAGCGCGTGGATCCCTCCGGTGGCCGCGCAGTTCATTCCTTCAACTTGACCTCGGAAGCCGGGCTCCGGGCCGCCGTGAGAAATGGTGACCGCGTCACCGTTGATCCACTCCCCGACGACGTGCTGACGGACCACGTGACGCTCGCGGGCCATGTGCAGCGGCAGGGTCCTTACCAATGGCGTGCCGGGATGCGGCTCTCGGACCTGGTCCGGTCCGTCAACGACCTGAAGCCCGACGCGGATCGCGGCTATGTCCTGATCCAGCGCCGCAACGACCTCACCGGACCGATCGAGGTGCTGTCGGCGGATCTCGGTGCGGCTCTCGCGCAGCCGGGCGGACCGGACGATCCGGAGCTGCGCAATCTGGATACCGCCACCGTCTTCAACCGCGGCAGCGGACGCGTCTCCGTGATCGGCCCGCTGCTTCGCCAGTTGCGCCAGCAGGCGGAATTCGGCCACGCGGCACGGGAGGTCGAAATCGGCGGCATGGTACACGCCCCCGGCACCTATCCACTCGAGGAAGGCATGCGCGTCAGCGACCTCATCCGCGCCGGCGGAAACCTGACCGACTCCGCCTATGGCCTCACCGCCGAAGTCGCGCGCTACGAGATCGAGGCGGGCTCGCGGCGCAATGTCGGCTTGAAGCAGGTGGATCTCGCCGCCGTGCTCGCGGGCGATCCCGTAGCCGACCTCGCGCTCGAGCCATTCGATCAGCTGAGTATCCGGCAGGTATCGCAGTGGGGACGCAAGGGCTCGGTGCTGTTGGAAGGCGAGGTCAAGTTCCCGGGGCGCTACTCGATTGAGCCGGGCGAGACGCTGTCGAAAGTGATTGCGCGCGCGGGCGGCGTCACCGACTTCGCATTCCCCGAGGGCAGCGTGTTTCTGCGCAACGACCTGCGCGAGCGCGAGCGCGAGCAGATCGACCGGCTGGTCACGCGGCTCGAGTCGGATCTCGCCGTCATGATGCTGCAGGCCGGGCAGGCCGCCGCGATCCAGGGCGTGCGCGGGCCCGACCAGTCGATTGCGGTCGGCCAGTCGATCCTTGGCCAGCTCCGCCGCGTGGAACCGCTCGGGCGGTTGGTAATCGACCTGCCGGCACTGCTCGCGGGCAATACCGGAGTGGACGTGATCATGCGCGACGGGGACCGGCTTCACGTCCCCGAGATCAAGCAGGAAGTCATGGTCCTGGGCGAGGTCCAGTACGCCACGTCTCACTTGTTGCGGCCCGGCATGAAGCGGGACGAGTACGTCGCCGCGAGCGGCGGGCTCACGGTCAACGCCGATGACGATCGCATCTACGTCGTGCGCGCGAACGGCGCCGTGGTCGGCACCGATGGCAGCAAGTGGTTCGGGCGCGGCAACGACGTCGACATGAGGCCCGGCGACGCGGTGATCGTGCCACTCGATGTCGACCGGGTGCCGGCGCTGGCGCTGTGGCAGAGCTCGACGTCGATCATCTACAACCTCGCGGTTGCCGTGGCTGCACTCGGCGGGCTGTAGTGCGACGCGTGGTTTCGAAGGAATTCAAGGAGTTTGCCGGGAAGAAGGTGCTGGTGACCGGCGCCAACGGCTTTATCGGCAGTCACCTGGCCGAAACGCTCGTCGACGCGGGCGCCGACGTCACGGCGTTCGTGCACTACAACTCGCTCAATTCCTGGGGCTGGATCGATTCCATCGATCGTGACAAGCGTAACGCGCTGAAAGTCGTCGCCGGCGATATTCGCGATCCACATGGCGTTCGCACGGCCGTGGCCGGCCAGGATGTCGTATTTCACCTCGCCGCGCTGATCGGAATTCCGTTCAGCTATCACTCGCCCGACAGCTATGTGGAGACGAACATTAAGGGCACGCTCAATGTCCTGCAGGCCTGCCGCGAACACGGCACGGCGCGGGTATTGGTCACGTCCACGTCGGAGGTCTATGGCACGGCACAGTATGTGCCGATCGACGAAAAGCACCCCTACCAGGGCCAGTCGCCTTACTCTGCCTCAAAGATCGGGGCGGACCGGCTGGCGGAGTCGTTCTTCCGCAGCTTCAGATTGCCCGTGACGATCGTCCGGCCGTTCAATACCTACGGACCCCGGCAATCGGCGAGGGCCGTCATTCCCACGATCATCACCCAACTGCTCGCCGGGGAGTCGGAAGTGCACCTCGGCAGTACGTCGCCGACCCGTGACTTCAATTACGTCCAGGATACGGTGTCGGGATTTCTCGCGATAGCCGCATCAGACCGGACGATTGGCGAGGAGATCAACATTGCGAGCGAAGTGGAGATTTCGATCGGGACCCTGGCGGTGGAGCTCGTACGCCAGATCAACCCGAAGTCACGCGTCGTTCGCGACGACCAGCGCGTCCGGCCAGAGGACAGTGAAGTCGAGCGCCTTCTCGGATCCAACCGGAAGATACGCGAGCTGACGGGCTGGTCACCGGCTTATTCACTTGACTCCGGCCTGGCCGAAACCATCGCGTGGTTCCGGGAGAGCCCGGCGGCGCGAGGCTACAAGCACGACATCTACAATGTCTGAGCGGCGACTCGTAATACTAGGCGCCGGCGGACATGGAAAAGTTTGTGCTGAGATCGCCGCCGCGACCGGGCGCTTCGGCTCGATCGCATTTTCCGACGATCACATCCATCGAACGACCCGGGTACTTGACTGGCGGGTCGAATTCCATGACGAGGACCTTGATGCGCGGGCCCTGCCAGGGATCGAGTGTATCGTGGGAGTAGGGCAGACCGGCCTGGGCGCGGACCGCGAGCGAATCTACGAGTGGCTGGTCCGACATGGACTGGCCGCGACGACGCTGATCAGCCCCTCCGCCCACGTGAGCAGTTCAAGCTCGATTGGCGCGGGCACTGTCATCGGCAACATGGCCCTCGTCCAGGCTTCGGCCGTTGTCGGCGAAAACTGCATCGTCAACTCCCAGGCCCTCGTCGAGCACGATTGCCGCGTTGGCCGCCATGTGCACCTGTCCACCGGCTCGATCCTGAACGGCGGCAGCAGCGTCGGAGATCGCTGCCTGATTGGATCCGGCGCCGTCGTCAATCATGGCGTCGAGATCTGTGCCGATACGGTCGTGGGATCCGGCGCGGTCGTGGTGGCGAGAATCGAATTGCCCGGCGTGTATGCGGGCGTCCCCGCCGCAAGGCTTCGCGATGCCAACTAGCTCTCGCACGTTCATCATTGCAGAAGCCGGGGTGAACCACGGCGGATCGCTCGACCGCGCCTTGCGGCTCGTGGACATCGCTGCCGATTCGGGCGCCGACGCGGTCAAGTTTCAGACATTCCAGGCGCGAGAACTCGCGACGCCATCGGCCGGAACCGCGGCCTACCAGGCTGCCGCCGGCTATCGGTCCCAGCTACAGATGCTTTCCGCGCTCGAACTTGCGGAAGCTGACTTTCAGAAGCTCGAGCGGCATTCACAATCGCGCGGAATCGCGTTCCTGTCCACGGCATTCGACCTGGGTTCCGTCGAACTCCTGCGACGACTGGGCATGTCCGTCTGGAAGATACCGTCCGGAGAGATCACGAACGCGCCGCTGGTCGAAGCGATAGGATCCATCGCTGGCGAGGTCATCATGTCGACGGGAATGGCGACGCTCGATGAGATCGATACCGCTCTGGGCTGGCTCGAAGGCGCTGGCTGTTCCCGCGACAGGGTTACCGTGCTCCAGTGCAGCACGGAGTATCCGACAAGCTTCGAGCACGCGAACCTCCGAGCCATGCAGACGATAGGAAGCGCATTTGGAGTCCGCGTCGGTTATTCCGACCATACCATCGGGATCGAGGCGTGCATCGCGGCCGTCGCCGTCGGAGCCACGGTGATCGAGAAACACTTTACCGAGGACCGCGACCTGCCGGGACCGGACCACAAGATTTCGCTCGTGGGCACGGAACTCAAGGCCATGATCGACGCAATCAGAAACATAGAGCTCGCGCTGGGCGATGGCGAGAAGCGCGTGACCGGGCCGGAACTCACGAACCGCCCGCTGGTGCGGAAAGGAATCTACGCCGCGCGCCCAATCGCCGAAGGCGAGCGTTTCACCGCGGTCAATCTCGTCACGAGACGGCCTGAGGCGGCCACTCCGGCGAGCGAATGGCATCGCTTGATCGGACGGACAGCGCCACGGAGCTTCGCCGCGGGCGAGCCGATAAAATGCTGACGAAAATTGCGGTCGTCACCTCGACGCGCGCGGAATACGGGCTGTTGTCCCCCCTGATCGGGTCGATCCGGAAGGACCCGGAACTCGAACTTCAGCTGATCGTCACCGGCACCCACCTATCGCCGGAATTCGGCATGACGATCAGCGAGATTGAGCGGGATGGCATTCCAGTCAGCGACAAAGTCGAGATCCTCGTCAGTTCGGATTCGGGATATGGCTCCGCCAAGTCGGCGGGCCTGGCGGCCATCGGGTTCGCCGACAGCTTTCGTCGGCTGCGCCCGGAATTGCTGATCGTATTGGGTGACCGGTTCGAGATTCTGGCGATCGTGATGGCGGCGGCGTTGATCGGCATCCCGGTCGCCCACCTGCATGGCGGTGAGCGCACGGATGGCGCGGTCGACGACTGGATCCGCCACGCCATCACCAAGTTGAGCCACTTGCACTTCGTGTCGACTCCGGAATACGCGCGCCGGGTCATTCAGCTCGGCGAGTCACCGGAACGCGTGTTCCATGTCGGCGCAATTGGCCTCGACCGCATACAGCCCGCGAAGCTATTGCCGAAGAAGGAACTGGCGCAGCGCCTCGGGCTGCCCGCAGAGCCGTCCTGGTGCGTGGTCTCATACCATCCCGTGACGCTCGAGCCGTCCTCAAGCGAGCGGCAATTCCAGGAGCTGCTGGAGGCGATCGCGGGGATTCCAGGGGCCCATTTCGTGTTCACCAAGGCGAACGCGGATGCAGGCGGCCGCGCTATCAATGCGATGGCTGCGCAATTCGTCGAAGGCGCAAAAAACGCCACGCTGTTCGACTCGCTTGGCTCGGAGACGTACCTGAGCCTCATGGCTGCATCGGCCGCAGTCATCGGCAATTCGTCCAGTGGGATTATCGAAGCGCCGTATTTGCGCGTTCAGTCCATCGACATCGGTTCCCGGCAGAGAGGACGAATCCGCGGTGATTCCGTGACACACGTAGAGCCAGTTCGGCGCGAGATCACGGATGCGATTGCGCGCTGTCTCAAGCCTGGCACTGCGACTGGGACCGCAGCGAGTCCCTATTACAATGGCGGGGCGGCGCCGGCAATCCTGCGCGTAATCAAGTCATGGGTTCCGCAACGGATCAAGAGCTTTCACGACATCGAGACAGGCCGCGGAGCACCATGAGTCGACTCCAGGTCGCGAGCGAAATCACGATTCGCGAGTCCATGCTGAGGCTGGACCAGACCGCCGAGAAGTGCCTGTTCGTGGTTGACGCCGACGGCAGGCTCGACGGCACGCTCACGGATGGCGACGTGCGCCGCGCCATCCTGTCCGGAGCGCGGCTCGACGACTCCATTGCTGCATATTTTCATCGGCAGCCGCTGAAAGTATTCGAGTCCCGGAGCAAGGGCGCCTCGACCGCTGACGCCGAGGCATTCGAAATCATGAAGGCGAAGCGCGTCGAAGTCGTACCGGTGGTCGACCCCGAAGGCCGCGTGTCGCGCTATGTGACCTGGGGAGACGTGTTTTCCGAGCCGGTTCACGATCGCAGGCCGCCACTCGACGTGCCGGTCGTCATCATGGCCGGCGGTTACGGGACGAGGCTTGAGCCATTCACCAAGGTTTTACCGAAGCCCCTGATTCCCATTCACGACAAACCGATCATCGAGCACATCATCGACCGGTTTGCAAAGCACGGCGCGGTGGATTTCCGTATCACGCTCAATTACAAGAGCCGAATCGTCAAGGCCTACTTCGAGGATCAACAGCCTGTGTATCGGCTGTCGTTCATCGATGAAGTCGAGCCGATGGGCACTGCCGGCGGCCTCCATTTTCTGGCCGGAACCGTCGATGGCGCACTGTTCGTTACGAACTGCGACATCATCGTCAATGCCGACTATCGCCAGATACTCGCATTTCACCGCGAGCACGGCTACACGGTGACATTGGTCGGCTCGGCGGTTCACTACGAAATTCCCTACGGCACCTGCATCCTGGGCGAATCCGGCTCGCTGGCGTCGATCCAGGAGAAGCCCGCTTACGACTTTCTGGTCAATACCGGCATGTACGTACTGGAAGCCGGGGCCCTGAAGGCGATTCCGTCCACGGGCGTTTATCACATGACCGACCTGATCCGGGATCTCATCAGCGCGGGCAAGACAGTCGGAGTCTTTCCGATCAGCGAGGATGCTTGGATCGACGTCGGTCAATGGAAGGAGTACGAGCGCGCGACGGAACGCCTATGATCGGCGGCAAGCGAGTCGTCGGCATCGTGCCAGCCCGTGGCGGCAGCGTTGGAATCCCGCGCAAGAACGTCAAGTTGTTCGGCGGCAAACCGCTGATTGCCTGGTCGATCGAGGTCGCGCGCCAGAGCCGCCATCTTGACTGCGTAATCGTCTCCACCGACGACGAAGAGATCGCGCGCGTCGCGCGCGGTTACGGTGCCGATACGCCGTTCATGCGGCCTCCGGATCTCGCCACCGACACCGCGACAGCGATCGACGTGGTCCTGCATGCCCTCGACCGCATTCCCGACGCGGACGCGATCACATTGCTCCAGCCGACGTCTCCATTGCGCAGTCCCGAGGACGTCGATGGAGCGATCGAGGCCTGGCATTCCGCGGGCTCGACGGTTGTCGGAGTGACGCGGGCCAGGAAGTCTCCAAATCTCCTGTACCGGATCGAGGGAGGCGCGCTCGTGCCGCTTTTGGACAGCGCCGCGCCGGGCGCGAATCGTCAGCAATGGCCTCCCGCTTACCTGCTCAATGGCGCCATCTACGTCGCCGACCGGAAGGATCTGGTCAGAGACCGCTCGTTCCTGACACCGTCGACTCGAGCCTACGTGATGCCTCCCGAACGTTCCGTCGACATCGATGACGAGCTCGACTGGCGATACGCGGAGTACCTGCTGCGCCCCCAATGACCGCTGCGCGACTGCTTAATGTGTGCATGCGAGGAGGCGCGCTGGCGCTTCGGTTCGTCCTTCTGTTCGCGCTTGCGCGCGTGCTCCCGCCGGCTGAGGTCGGCCTGTATGGTCTCTTCTCCGCCATCGTCCTGTACGTCGCGAGTGTCGCGGGCCTCGGTTATTCGATGTATTCGGCCCGCGAAGTGGCCGCCGCAGAAGCGAATCGCCGCACGCCGATCATTCGCGATCAGGCCGTGTTCTGCACGATCGCATACACGCTGGTGCTTCCTGTCTGTTTTCTGCTGCTGGCGTCGGGGATCATTCCGTGGTCACTCGCGGGCTGGTTCTTCGGACTGCTCGTCCTCGAGCATATCGGCGTCGAGACCGACCGACTGCTTGTCGCGTCGTCCCGCCAGACTTTTGCGTCAGCGGTGCTGTTCCTCCGAAACGGAGCATGGGTTGCCGTGGCGGTACCGTTGATGTGGACTCATGCGGGCGCACGCTCGCTTGAAACCGTTCTCCTGTCCTGGGTCATTGGAGCTGCGGCCGCCAGTGCATTGGGTCTCGCCGGCGTCGCGCGGATCGGCGCCTGGGAATTGTCGCGACCGGTCGACTGGCGTTCGATGCGGGTGGGACTGCGCGTTGGATTGCCATTGCTCGCGGGTACCGTCGCGCTCAGGGGTCTCACGACAATCGATCGCGTATGGGTCAAGGCCATTGAAGGACTCGAAGTTCTCGCCCCCTACGTCCTGTTCATCGGAGTAGCCGGTGTCGTCAAAGCATTCCTCAATTCCAGCGTTTTCCCGTTCTGCTACCCGGGTCTGGTCCGGGCGGCCGCCGTCGGCGACGCGGCGGAGTTCGCGCGGCGCATGCGGTCGATGTATTGGCAGACGGCTGCAGTGACGACTCTGTCAATCGCGGTGTCCCTGGCACTTATCCGTCCGCTGCTCGATTGGATTGACCGCCCCATTTATTCGCGCCATCTGGATTTCTTCTATCTTGCGCAGCTGGCGATAGCCCTTTACGCAGCGGGCCAGGCTGCGCAATCAGGAATCTATGCGCTGCGCATGGATCGGAGAATCGTCGTCGGGCAGGTCGCCGGGCTCGCGATTTTTGCCGCGGCGGCCGCGGCGCTGACGCCGGTCGCGGGCGCGACCGGCGTGCTCAT
>DAIRVV010000082.1:0-9745 GCA_036802645.1 Steroidobacteraceae bacterium | reverse complement strand
CGCGGTGATCGCCGACAATGTCGGCGACAACGTCGGCGACTGCGCCGGCATGGCCGCGGACCTGTTCGAGACC
Organism: Steroidobacteraceae bacterium; assembly: GCA_036802645.1. Classification (GTDB taxonomy): domain Bacteria; phylum Pseudomonadota; class Gammaproteobacteria; order Steroidobacterales; family Steroidobacteraceae; genus SCUD01. Next base: position 9,672 of record DAIRVV010000082.1, on the reverse strand, counting down.
TACGCGGTCACCGTCGTCGCGACGATGCTGCTCGCGGGGCTCATGATGAAGGAGCTCGGCGAAGCGGCCGTGCTCTACCCGCTCGTGCTCGGCGCCGTGTCGATCGGCGCATCGATCGTCGGCACATTCTTCGTCAAGGTGAAGGACGGCGGCAAGATCATGGGCGCGCTGTATCGCGGCGTGATCGTTTCGGGCGTCATCGCGGCGATCGCCTACTACCCGATCACCCGCATGATGCTCGGCGAAGGGGCAATGCCGCTCTATTACTGCGCGCTGATCGGGCTCGGCCTGACGGCCGCGATGATCTGGATAACCGAGTATTACACGGCGACCGAGTTCAAGCCGGTGCGGTACGTCGCCGAGGCCTCCAGGACCGGGCATGGCACGAATGTCATCGCTGGCCTCGCGATCTCGATGAAGTCGACCGCGCTGCCGGTGCTCGCGATCTGCGCGGCGATCTGGGGCGCCTACTCACTCGCCGGTCTGTACGGTATCGCGATCGCGGCGACTGCGATGCTGTCCATGACCGGACTGATCGTCGCGCTCGATGCCTATGGCCCGATCACCGACAACGGCGGCGGCATCGCCGAGATGAGCGGCCTGCCGAAGGAGGTGCGCAAGATCACGGACGCGCTCGACGCGGTCGGCAACACGACCAAGGCGGTGACCAAGGGCTATGCGATCGGCTCGGCCGGTCTCGCCGCACTGGTGTTGTTCGCCGACTACACGCACAACCTCGAGATCGCAGGCAAGCTCGAGGTGTTCAGCCTCTCCGATCCGGCCGTCATCATCGGCCTGTTCATCGGCGGCCTTGTGCCTTATCTCTTCGCCGCGATGGCGATGGAAGCCGTCGGCCGCGCGGCCGGCTCGGTCGTGATCGAGGTGCGCCGCCAGTTCAAGGAGATCAAGGGCATCATGGAAGGCACCGCGAAGCCCGACTATTCGCGCGCCGTGGACATGCTGACGCGTGCGGCAATCCGGGAAATGATCGTGCCTTCACTGCTCCCGATCCTGATCCCCGTCGTGGTCGGGTTTGGAATGAATTACCTGCTCGGCCCCGGCGCGGGCATCCGGGCGCTCGGCGGCGTGCTGATCGGAACCATCGTGACCGGGCTGTTCGTCGCGATCTCCATGTGCACGGGTGGCGGCGCCTGGGACAACGCAAAGAAATACATCGAGGAAGGCAACTTCGGCGGCAAGGGATCCGACACCCACAAGGCGGCCGTGACCGGCGACACCGTGGGCGACCCCTACAAGGATACGGCGGGACCGGCGATCAATCCGCTGATCAAGATCATCAACATCGTGGCGCTGCTGTTGGTGCCGTTGCTGTAGACCCTAGCCGATCGAGCCTCGCGCGAGGTTCCAGTACCGGTTGACCAGCAAGGAAAACCAGGCGAGCAGCCGCTTCTCGGCCGACGAGCGAAGGAAAGCGGGCGCGAGCGGCGGTATGCCGCCCACTAGGAGTTCCCGGTCACCGATCGAGCGCAGGCGTTGCATCCGGCGCCGGCGCGAAACGATCGTTGCGAGATTGTCGAACTGCCAGTACCAGGCACGCAGCCATTCGGCCGGCCATCCTTTCCAGCACGCGGCGACGAACGAAGCAAGCTCATACAGGGCGAGTACCGGCGACAACATCAGCAGGGTTCGCAATCGATAGTGGATCAGCATCGAAATCAGCCGGTTTCGCATCGTCAGGTAGGCCCTGCGCGGCGGGTAGGGCTCCTGGCCGCGAAACGACAGGTTCGGTGTGCCGGCGCCGCGTTCGTGAAACACCTGGGCCGCCGGTTCACACCATATCCGGTGGCCGATCGCGCGCAAGCGCATGGAAAATTCCAGATCCTCGAAGTAGAAGAAGAACAGCTCGTCGAAACCGCCGGCCTCCATGACCTGTGCGCGATTCACGAGCATGCACGCACCGATGCATGCATCCACCGGGCCCGCGATTGCAGGCGCGCAGTCGACCCGCAGGTTCGCATTGCGCAGCATCAGCGTGCCGAGAAAATGGAGCGCGGCGCCGTCTGCCTGCACGATGTCACGTTCGGGCAATAATCGGATCCGCGGACAGACGACTGTCGGCCTGAACTCCATGTACGCCTTGACCAGTCGGTCGACGCAATCTTCGTCCACGTATACGTCATGATCGAGCAATAGCACGAGCGTCGTGTTGAGCTCGCGCAGCCCGGAATTCCGCGCGATCGGCAGCCCCAGATTCTCCCGCAAGCCCAGAACCCGCACGGCCGGGTATTCTTCCTGGATTCGCTCCCTGCTGCCGTCGGCCGAGGCGTTGTCGACGACGATGACTTCATCGAGCGGATAACGCTGCCGATCCAGTGCAGCCAGCACCCGCAGCACGCGCTCGCCGCCGTTGTAGTTCACGACGACTGCCCCCACGGATGGCCCGTTCGCCCCGGTGAGAGCAGCACCCCGGTCGATCGCCATAAGACCTTCTTTGCGAGTCCCCTGATCCACTCGCAGACGGCCTCAAAACGCTCCACTCAAGGCTGACTCTCTGCTTTCGGGCCCGGTGCGGAATCGGCGGGTGGCGCATTTCACCGTAGGCGGGAACCGTCACGCGTGGCCCGGCTAATGGCTGGCGATCGAGCGCAGCAGCCAGATTTCGTAGCCAACCAGCACGAGATATCCGGCCAGAACCGCATAGAGGAGGCTTCCTGCAGGGATCCGCCCGAATATCCGCAGCCGTGCGGTCATCGTCAGTACGACCACCCCGATCGAGGTGAGCCCAAGCTTCCAGAATGCGAAACTGCGTCCGGAGCCTCGAACCAGCGGCTCCATGAGCGGGTTCAACTCGATTGCGCCACGGGACATGAGCGCGAGTGTCAGCACGGCGTCCGCGCTCGACAGGATCATGATGATCATGGCCGTGGCCAGCCATTGGGGTTGGAACCAGTCGGTCATGACCGGGTGCCGGTCCGTGCCGCGTCTCGGACCGAGGCGGCGGCGCGCGAAGCTGCTCTGCCACAGAGCACCTAGTATCGAAAAACGTCGTTCCGATGGCGTTCTACGTTCACTGGAAGGCCGTTGTCGGCTGCCACCGGTCGTGCGATGCGGCGGCGTTTGCAACTCGACTCGCGAGACGCCCTAGCCGATCCAGCCGCGCGCCAGATTCCAGTATCCGGTGAAAAATCTCGCGAGCCCGGCGTACATCCGCTTTTCGAATGGCGATGTCAGGAAGGCGATCGCGATCGGTGGCGGTCCGCCCACGAGGAGCTCGCGGTCATCGACCGAACGCAGGCGCTGCATCCGGCGCCGGCGAGCCATGATCGCCGCGCGATTCTCGAACTGCCAGCCCCAGGCGCGAAACCACAGCCGTGGCCAGCCTTTCCAGCAGGCGGCGACGAAGGTTGCGAGCTCGTAAAGAATGAGCGCGGGCAGCAGCGTCAGCAGGGTCCGCATCCGGTAGTGGATCAGGATCGAAAGGACGCGATTGCGCATCGTCAGATACGCGCGCCGCGGAGGATATTGCCCCTGGCCGCGAAACGACAGATTCGGCGTGCCGGCCGCGCGTTCGTGATACACGAGCGCCTCCGGCTCGAGCCAGAATCGATGGCCCATCGCGCGCAGGCGCATGGAAAACTCCATATCCTCGAAATAAAAGAAGAACAGTTCGTCGAACCCGCCCGCTTCGATGACCTGCTTCCGCTCGAGCAGCAGACAGGCGCTGATGCAGCCATGCACGGGGCCGGCAAGCGCGGGGGAAGAATTCACGTGCGTGAAGGCGTTCCGAAGGATCAGCGTGCCGAGGTAGTGCAGTGCGGCGCCGTCGGCCTGTACGACGTCGAGCTCGGGAATCAGGCGAATCCGCGGGCAGACCACCGTCGGACGGTGGGCCTCGTAGGCGCGCACCAGCCTCTCGACGCAGTCCTCTTCCACGTAAACGTCGTGGTCGAGCAGAAGCACGAGCGTCGTGCCGAGCTCGCGCAAGCCCACATTCCGCGCGAACGAAGGCCCGCTGTTCGTAACGAGCTGAACCAGCCGCGCGTCAGGGTGTTGTTCCCGGATTCTCTCGGGGCTGCCGTCGGTCGATGCATTGTCGACGACGACCACTTCATGGATCGGGTAGCGCTGGCGCTTGAGGGCGGCCATGACGCGCAATACGCGTTCGCCGCCGTTGTAATTGACAACGGCGACGCCCACGGTCGGCCTGCCCGTTCGCCCGGGCGCAATTGCAGCGTGTGCGGACATCCGACCCCCGGATCAGGTCCTAATAGCCACTCCTCGACAGCATCGATATCGCAGCAACAGGCTTGATCACGTTGTAGGCCGGCGCCTCCAATCCATGTAAGAAACGAGACCCTCCCCGCGCATGTGCGGCGAGCTTCGGAGCAACTGCTATATGACTCGTCGAGTGCATGGTCAAGGGCAGTGGTGTCCGCGCTGACCGACAAAATTGGCGCTGCATTTTCCGGATTTGCCGACTTCGACCGGATTCCGCGCTTGCAATTTCGCGCCGGTCATGCGGGCGCTGATCGTGATCGTGCCACTCGCCGCGCAATTCGCCTGCGGGCTCCGTCGCAATTGAAACTCACCGTGAAACTGCTGCGTCTTCGCGAGAAAAATTTACTGCGTGCTTATGTCAATAGCGCGATTGTTGCGTGCATTCCCGATCTATTTTCCTCACGACAGCCGTTGGAATGATGCACCCGCGCGGAGCGCCGGCTTTTCGAGGAAAGGGATGTCCGCAGTACAGGCAAGTCGGCTCTTGGCGCGCCGTGACGAGATCGCCTTCCGCAGCACGGACGGCGTGCTGTCGCGCAGCTGGGCACGTCCCGGCGCCGGCGAACCGCCGGTCGTCGCGCTGATCAAGGAACACCTGAATTCCGCCGTCGTCGCCGGCACATTGCTGATTGCGGCCGTGAGCCACGGACGGGAGTTCAGCAGCCTCTACATCACGCTTGCGGTATTCGCGTACGCCGTGACATTCAAGGTGATGACGCGGCCGCGGCTCGAGCACATTGGAAACGGGCTGGACTGGGGGCGCATCCTGCGCCACCGGACGATCGAATGGGCATGCGTCATCGGGATCCTGCTATTGACCGGATACCTTCTGAAGGTCAGCGGCCTCTTCTCGGGCGCGGTCATGCTGACCTGGTTCGTCCTGACACCCCTCGCGCTGACGGCCGCGCATGCCGCGGCGCGGAAATTCGCCGGCTGGCTGCTGGAGCAGGCCGGCACCCGGCGTCGCCAGGTGATCGTCGGCGCGAACCGGGTTGGCTGCGAGCTTGCGGCGCGGCTGGCCGCAGAGCCCTGGCATGGCAATGTGGAGGGATTCTTCGATGACCGGCGCCTCGAACGCCTGCCTCGGGAGAGCCGGCCGTTCCTGCTCGGCCGCTTCTCCGATCTGCCGGAGTACGCGCGCCAGAACCAGGTCCACGTCATCTACGTGTGCCTGCCGATCTCGAAGCAGCCGCGGATCCGCGCGCTGCTCGACGCGCTCGGCGACACGACCGCCTCGATCTATTTCGTCCCGGACCTTTCGGCATTCGACCTAATGCAGGCGCGTTTCGGCGAGATTGGCGGGATGCCGCTCTTTGCGGTCCGCGAAACGCCATTCTGCGGAATGACGGGGGTGCTGAAGCGCGCGAGCGACATCGTGCTTGCCGCCGCGGGATTGCTCCTTGCAGTGCCGCTCATGACCATCATTGCGATTCAGGTGCGCCGCTCATCGCCCGGCCCAGTCTTTTTCAGGCAGCGGCGCTATGGCCTCGATGGGCGAGAGTTCATGGTCTACAAGTTCCGCACGATGACCGTGTGCGAGGACGACCCGCTCATGCAGGCGACGCGCTTCGATCTCCGGGTCACCCGGGTGGGCGCGTTCCTGAGGCGCACGTCGCTCGACGAGCTGCCACAGCTTCTGAACGTGCTCGAGGGCAGCATGAGCCTGGTCGGCCCGCGGCCCCACGCCGTCGCGCACAACGAGCATTACCGCAAGCTCGTCGCCGGCTACATGCTGCGACACAAGGTGCGGCCCGGCATCACCGGGCTCGCCCAGGTCAACGGGCTTCGCGGGGAAACGACGGACATCGAGAGGATGCGCCAGCGCGTCGCGTACGACCTCGACTACCTCAAGAACTGGTCACTCGGCCTCGATATACGGATCCTGCTGAAAACGGCACGCATCGTGGTGCACGACACGAATGCGTTCTGAAATGCGGGCGCGGCCCTGCCCTACCAGGCGTCGTCGCTGGCGTATCCGAGTTCGACCAGGAGCGGACCCGCGATTCGCTTGAAGATGCGCCGGTCGCGCGGGTCCAGGTCGCGCTGCCAGCGGCTCAATGACGCGGTGCTGACCGCCGCTAGCGCCTCCGGATTCTGGGCGAATCGCGTGGCGTCGCGAAATGGTGATGCCGCGTTCGCATGCGCGAGCATGGCCTCGTCCCAATCCTCGCCGAGGAAGACCATCAGTTTCTCGAGCACGGGCCGGGGTTTCAGCACCAGCTCCTCGTAGCGGACGGTATGGAAACGCGGGTCGCTCCACCAGCGGCGCGAGCCCTCGATGTCATCGCGCCAGCGTCGTGCGCAGCCGGCGATCGGCTTCCAGGTGCGGACCGGAACGAGCTTTCCGTCGACGACCTCATGACGTGGGTGTGTGCGCAGCGAACAGGCGACGTCGCGGCCGTCCCGCAGCACATTAATGAAGCGCGCCTCCGGAAAGCTTTGGAAGATCTCGCCGATACGCCCGATATTTCGCGGCGTCTTCTCCGCCCAGCGGGCCTTGCCGGCCTTCTGCACACAGAGCGTGGCGAAAGCCTCGATGAATTCCGGGCGAGAATGCGCCGCATCGTAAATCGCGCGGACCTCGTCGCGCCCGAATCCGAATCGGTCCGCCAGCCCGGCGGGGTCGAGCGCCCTCCTCCGGAATACGCTCGACTCCGGGCCGCAACAAATGCGGCGGTGCGAATCGAGCATCATGCGCAGCAGTGTTGTGCCCGAGCGGCCGCAGCCGCCGATCACGATTGGCGATAGTCCCGATGGTCGCAGTATCGCGAACGAGTCGGCCAGATGACCAAGCCCGATCGCGGCGCCGATCACCTTGACGAAGCGGGGTGCGCCCATGCCGGACGCACTGTAAGTCATCCGCGTGTGCTGCGGAACCGGCTCGCCGCTACTTGACCGAGGCGGTCGCGCCCTGGAACTGCTCGCCGGTCGCGGTGTCGCCGTGCACGCCTGCGATGCGCGATGGCGACAGCCCGAGCTCATTCAGCTTTTGTGCAAAGGAGACGGTCGACGGCTGCGGCGGTCCGAACGGGGCATCGTTGGCCGGAACGAAGAAGAGGTCGCCCTGGAACACGATACTCTCGGCCGGCAGCCAGGCGATCACCATTTCCTTCGCATGCGGATTCGGGCCGATGTCGATCAGCTCGAGCTTGCGGGTCTTGTCTTCGAGCACGCGCATGCCGTTCTCGATCAACAGGAACTCCGGTTTTCGTGGGTTGCCGGACAGCCGGTCATTCTGCTCCGCGGCCGCCATCGCCTCGATCACCGGCCGATTCGCGGCGGTCGTGATGACGGTCGCGCCTTCCGCGATGAAGCTCCGCATGCCACCGATGTGATCGCCGTGATGATGCGTCATCGCGACGTAGCGGATCGGCTTGCCGGGGAACAGTTCCTTGATTTTCCTGATGACGGCATCGGCTCCGTCACTCGAGCCGGGCGCCTCGACTGCGACGACGTGATCAGCGAAGCCGATGGCCAGCGTGTTCTGGTTCTGGCCCGCGACGTTCTGGATCACGTGGACGCCTTCTGCGAGCGTGTCGACTTTTTCCTCGAGGGTGGTCGGCACCGGCTTGACCGTCGTGTAGCCGGCGGCGGCGACACGGAATGACTCGTCCGTGACCGCCGGATTGAACTCCGCCTGAACGGTGTACCGGGTCTGATCCTCGCCCACCTGGCGGTTGATCCAGCGGCGCGGCACCTGGTAATCGCCGACCTTCTGGTAGTCGCCGAATATGATCTCGGAGGCCTCGACGCCCGTCAGCGAGTCCACGAAGATGAGTTCGTACTTCGACACCAGGCCCGTGGCTGCGTCCACGTAGAGCGCGACCTGCTGCGTGTCCGGCATCACGAAGGTCACGACTTCGTGGCGCCGACCCTCGAACTGGTCTTCGCCGAGATAGCGCAGGGAATTGGTGCGGTCGAGTGCCTGGCGGAGCAGCAGGTTTGGCAGTCGCCGGTGGTACTGGATGAACTGCTGCTGGGTCGCCTGGTCGGCCGGGATCGGCGTGACAGTCTTTGCGCGGTTGTCGTAGTTATTTCCCTCGCCGTTGACGATCGCCACCGTATTGTCTGCGTCAAAGCCAAATCCACTGGCCTTCTGCTCGAGCCGCAGCCGGTTGTTCTTCAGGTCGACGAGCAGCGTCTCGTCGAAGCTGCCGCCCTCGAATGGCGGCGCGGGCGTCGTCATCTGCAGCCGTGGGAATGTCTGACCGTTGAGCTTCAGTCGAACGACGTCGACCGCACGCAATGCCTCGGCCCCGCCATTCGCCTCGACGGCCTGGTCGAGGATCGCCCGCGCCCGCGTCTGCGAGCGTTCGGCCATCGTTTCGGGATTCTCCGCGGCCGATGCGGAAGCGGCGGCGGCAAGCAGGATGAGGGCGACAGCAGATCGCAACATGGCTGGCACTCCGGTGAAGACCGCGATCACGCTAGGCGACCTGCATCACCCGATTCAATGGCGATGCGCCGATCCGTGCGACGGAGTCGGCAGAGCGTGATTTTCATTCCAACCGAACCGCAGATGACAGCCTTGGACTTCGGTGCCACCATTCAACCATGCGTCCGTCCTGCGCACTCCTGTCCGCGATCCTGTTCTCCGCCGTCTTCGCACCACACACGCTGGCCCAGGATTCCGGACTTTCGCCGCCCGCAGGCGTAGCCACACATGCCGACGGGCGCGCGACAATCGAGTCGCTCTACCGCAAGTGGCTGAGCCTGGTAGATCGAGGATGGAAGGCCGATCTCGTGGCGGAATCGCAGCCTGCCGGAACGGCGGTTCCCCTGCCCATTATCGCTTTGCGCTCGCCGACGGCCGGGCCCGCGGTCTGGATCCTCGCGGGGATCCATGGCGAGGAACCCGCCGGGCCCAACGCCATCGCTGCGGCGATCGACGACATCGCAAGACTCGGTGCGGCACGCCCGGTCGTGCTGATGCCGCTTCTGAACCCGCAGGGCTACGCGCGCAACTGGCGCTACCTCAACGTCGAAGTCTATTCGGAAAGCGTCGAAGGCCAGAGCGTCGGCGACTCTTCGCACCTCCTGCCGTCCGCCGAAAATCCTCTGCAGCCGCGCGCCCCGGCGCCCGCCAGTCCCGAGGCAGCGGCCATCACGGCGTACATCCTGCGCCGCATCGTCGATTACCCTCCTCTGTATAGCATCGACCTGCACGAGGACAACCTGATCGACGAGGGATACGTCTATTCGCAGGGCGTCGCAGGCGCAAAGGACGAGCTTGCGATCATGGCCGTCGGCGTCCTGAAGGACAGCGGCATTCCAATCGAGATGAGCGGGAGCACCCGGTTCGACGAGCCGATCATGCGCGGCATCATCGGCCCGGTCACCGATGGCTCGATCGACGAGCTGATGAGTGCGCGACAGGTCGTAGTCGGCGGCGCGGTGCGCCCCGGCTCGGCAGCGGAAACCGTCCTGGTGCTC
>DAIRVV010000081.1:0-9773 GCA_036802645.1 Steroidobacteraceae bacterium | reverse complement strand
CATGCCGCACCAGCTCTCGGGCGGGCAGCGCCAGCGCGTCGCGCTTGCGCGGGCACTCGTGAAGCGGCCGAAGCTGCTGCTCCTGGACGAGCCGCTCGCGGCCCTCGATCGCAAGCTCCGCGAGCACACGCAATTCGAGCTGCTGAACATCCAGGAGACGCTCGGCGTGACCTTCGTCGTGGTGACACACGACCAGGAGGAGGCTATGACGCTCGCGACGCGCATCGGGGTCATGAACCACGGCGAGATCGTGCAGATCGGGACGCCCTCCGACATCTACGAGTACCCGGCATCGCGCTTCGTCGCCGACTTCATCGGCTCCGTGAACATGTTCGAAGGCCGGTTGATCGAGGACGAGCCGGACTACGTGCGCGTATCCTCCGACGAGCTCGGCGGGACCTTTCATGTCGGCCACGGCGTGAGTGCCGCGCCCGATGCCACGGTCTGGGTTGCGCTCCGGCCGGAGAAGATCCTGCTGTCGCGCGAGCGTCCGGACAGCGACGGCGACAATCGGATCGAGGGCGTGGTGTCGGAAGTCGCCTACCGCGGCGACCAGTCCGTCTACCTCGTAAAACTCGCAAGCGGGCGCCAGATGCGCGTGACGCAGCCGAACATGCTCCGGCAGGGCGCGGGAGAGCGCATCCGCTGGGACGACAGGGTCTGGCTTTCCTGGGAGTCCTCGAGCCCGGTGGTGGTCACTCAGTGACATCGTTGCGCAAGCGCGGCTTGCCGGGCCGCACGCTGGTCACGGCGGTGCCGTACCTGTGGCTGCTGCTCTTTTTCCTGGTTCCATTCCTGATCGTGCTCAAGATCTCGGTGTCCGAGATCCGGCTCGCGATGCCGCCCTACGAGCCGCTCTTCACCTGGATTTCTTCCCACGCGATTGCGCTCAGAATCAGCTTCGAGAACTACGCGTTCCTCGTCAGTGACTCGCTGTATTGGAAATCCTTCCTGAACTCGATCACAACGGCAGGCATCTCGACGATCATCTGCCTGCTCATCGGCTATCCGATGGCCTATGGTATCGCGCGGAGCAAACCCGCCTGGCGGAATATCCTGTTGCTGCTCGTGATGTTGCCGTTCTGGACGTCCTTTTTGCTCCGCGTCTACGCATGGATCGGGATACTCAAGAACAACGGCGTGATCAACAACCTGCTGATGGCGCTCGGCATCATCGACGAGCCGATCGTGATGCTGCAGACGAATTTCGCGATGTACATCGGCATCGTCTATTCCTACCTGCCGTTCATGGTGCTGCCGCTCTACACCTCGATCGAGAAGCTCGACTATTCGCTCCTCGAGGCGGCTGCCGACCTTGGCTGCCGCCCGGTCAAGGCTTTCTTCCGGATAACTGTGCCGCTCACGCGAACCGGCATCATCGCGGGCTGCATGCTCGTCTTCATTCCGGCGGTGGGCGAGTTCGTGATACCGGCGCTGCTCGGCGGGCCGGATGCGCTCATGATCGGGCGCGTGCTCTGGGAGGAATTCTTCAACAACCGCGACTGGCCGGTTGCGAGCGCGGTTGCGATCGCCATGCTGCTCGTGCTCGTCATCCCGATCATGCTCTACCAGCGATCGCAGGGTCAGCAGATCGGGGGCCATCCGTGAACGCCGGGCGCTCCCGCCTCGTCACGGCGATGATGGCCGCGGGATTCCTGTTCCTGTACCTGCCGATTGTGCTGATGATCGTGTTCTCATTCAACGAGTCCCGGCTCGTGACCGTCTGGGGCGGATTCTCGACGAAGTGGTACGGCGAGCTCTTCCGCAACGAACAGATCCTCGGCGCGGCCTGGCTTTCGTTCAAGATTGCGGCGATGAATGCGACCGGGGCCACCATCCTCGGCACGATCACCGGGCTCGCGCTCGCACGCTTCGGCCGTTTCCGCGGTCGTCCGCTCCTGACCGGGCTTGCAACCGCGCCGCTCGTGATGCCCGAGGTCATCACGGGCCTGTCGCTGCTGCTCCTCTTCGTCGCGATGGAACAGCTCATTGGCTGGCCCGCGGGCCGGGGCATCACGACGATCACCATCGCCCACATGACATTCTCGATGGCCTACGTCACCGTGGTCGTGCAATCCCGGCTTGCGACGCTCGATGAATCTCTGGAAGAGGCCGCAATGGACCTCGGCGCGCGACCGGCCAAGGTGTTCTTCCTGATCACGATGCCGATCATCTTTCCCGCCATCGCGGCAGGCTGGCTGCTCGCCTTTACGCTCTCCTGGGACGATCTGGTCATCACGAGCTTCGTGACGGGCCCGGGCTCCAGCACCCTGCCGATCGTCATCTTCTCGAAGGTACGGCTCGGCGTGAGCCCGGACATCAATGCGCTTGCGACGATCCTGGTATTGCTCGTCGCGGTCGGCACGGCGGGATTCGGGATCTATTCGCAGCGCATGCAGAAGCGCCGCGACCTGGACGTGCAGCGCGCCCTCGCAGCCAACGAGTGATGCCGGCCTCGAAGCTCCCGGGCGTCGGCACCACGATCTTCACGGTGATGTCGCGGCTCGCCGCCGAGACCGGCGCCATCAATCTCGGCCAGGGCTTTCCGGACTTCGACCCGCCGGCGCGCCTGCGCGAACTCGTCGCCCATCACCTGGGCGCGGGCCACAACCAGTACGCGCCGATGGCGGGACTGCCCGCCCTCTGCGATGCGATTGCCGAATCGGCAGCGCGGCGGCATGGCTGGCGGATCGACCCGGGCGCCGAGATCACGGTGACGGCGGGCGGGACCGAGGCGATTTTCGCCGCGATCCACGCGGTCGTACGCGCCGGCGAGGAGGTGATCCTGCTCGACCCGAGCTACGACTCCTACGGGCCCGCTGCCGAGCTCGCGGGTGCGCGCGTCCGGCGCGTGCCGCTCTCGATCGACGACTTCGGCATCGATTTCGATCGCCTCGCCAGCGCGATCACTCCGAAAACGCGGCTGCTCGTCGTCAACACGCCGCTCAACCCGGCAGGTGCCGTGCTGACCACGGCGGACTGGGAGCGCATCGCCGATTGTCTTGTAGGGACCGATGCCTATGTCCTGTCGGACGAAGTCTACGAATCGCTCGTCTACGACGGCCGCCGTCATGCGGGCGTCCTTTCGGACGCGCGGCTTCGCGAACGCTGCTTCGCGGTGTTTTCATTCGGCAAGACCTATAACGCAACCGGCTGGAAAGTCGGCTACTGCGTGGCGGCGCCGCCGCTCACGGCGGAATTCCGCAAGGTGCACCAGTTCCTGACCTTCGCCGTCTCGACCCCGGTGCAGCACGCCATCGCGGATTTCATGCGCGAGGCGCCGCATTTTCCCGACGAACTTGCCCCTTTCTACCAGGCTCGCCGCGACCGGTTCGCGTCGCTGCTCGCCGGGTCGAGGTTCAGGCTCCGGCCCGTCCATGGGACATATTTCCAGCTGGCGGACTATTCGGCGGTCTCCGGCCTGACCGATGTCCGCTTTTGCGAGGAATTGACCCGCAAGCACGGCGTCGCTGCGATTCCCTTGTCTCCCTTCTGCGACGAGCCGCCTGCGGCGCGGCTCATTCGATTCTGTTTTGCTAAGCTCGACCGGACACTTGAAGCTGCCGCAGAGAAACTAAGGACGGTCTGAGCGGACCCTTGAACATTGCACGTGCATTGGAGCCGTAATGAAATGCCGCATCCTGTTTCCTGCCGGGTTCTCGATCGCCCTGGTCGCTTGCAGCGGTAGCGGTGGCGACGGTCTGCCGAATCCCGGGCCGGCCAATTGCAGCACCGGAATTTCGACGCCGCTCGCGTTTCCAAATCTGAGCTTCTCGACGCCGGTCGCAATGAAGCAGGTGCCGAACGAAGCCTCGCGCTGGTTCCTCGTCGAGCAGGCCGGGCGGATCCGCGCATTCGAAAACGACCCGGACGCGGCGACGACGGAAGATTTCGTGGACCTCGAGTCGCGCGTGCATTTCGAGGGTGAAGCGGGCCTGCTCGGCATGGCCTTCCATCCCAACTTCACGACCAACGGTCTCGTTTACCTCAATTTCACCGAGCTGGTCGGCGGCGAACTCCGATCCGTTACGGCCGAGTTCGCGAGCACGGACGGCGGGCAGACGCTCAACCCGGCATCGGAGCGCGTGCTGATGACGGTTGACAAGACCGCCACGCATCACAACGGCGGCAATGTCGCCTTCGGTTCCGACGGGTTCCTGTACGTCGGGCTCGGCGACGGCGGCGACGGCGACAATGCCCAGAACCCGCAGCGCCTCCTCGGAAAGATGCTGCGCATCGACGTCGATTCTCGGCCTGGTGGCGCTGCGTACGGGATTCCGGACGGCCCTGGCGGCAACCCGTTTTCAGCGAACCCGCTCTGCAACGTGAATGGAACGGGGGCGCAGAATTGCCCCGAGGTGTTTGCGCTCGGATTCCGCAATCCATGGCGCTGGAGCTTCGACAGCCAGGATGGCGACCTTTGGCTCGGCGACGTCGGCGAGGCCTCGTTTGAGGAGATCGATGTCGTCACGCTCGGGAACAACTATGGATGGAATTCGCGCGAAGGCGCTCATTGCTTCAATCCGCCGAGCGGCTGCGCGACCTCGGGCCTGACCGATCCAATCGCCGAGTACGGCCGCGACCTCGGCATTTCGATCACCGGCGGCTATGTCTACCGCGGATTGCAGTCGACCGAAATCGCAGGCCGCTATGTCTTTGCAGACTTCGGCGGCATGATCGCCTCGCTTGCGCCGGATGGCGCGGGCGGATTTACGGTGGAGCAGCTCGTCGAGCAGGGTTGCACGCCGCCCGAGGCGACCGGCGCGCTGCAGGTTTCATCGTTTGCCGAGGACCTGGACGGGGAACTGTTCGTGCTCGATTACGGACAGGGCCACGTCCGGCAGCTCGAGTTCACCGACTGAGCCGGCGTCCGGCGCTGCCACCGTGCGCATGACGCGCCGGTAGACGCCGCGGCCGGAATTGCGCCGGGTCATCACGAGCTGCCAGAGGTGCAGCTGTTCGACGTCGAATGCGGCCTTGCAGGACATCAGGTAGTAATTCCACATGCGCCGGAAGCGCTCGTCGAACGGGCGCGCCGTCTTGAGCGACCGGATCCGTTCCCAGTTCGCATTGAACCGGTCGTACCAGGCCTGCAGCGTCGGCACGTAGTAATGCCCGTAATTCTCCCAGTCCTCGACGACGAACTTGCCCTCGGCGGCGTCCGCGAGCTGGCTCATCGACGGCACCATCGAGTTCCGGAAGATGTATTTCTCGATCCAGGGATCGACGACGGTCGTGTTTTCGCAGTTGCCGATCGTGTGCAGCAGGAACAGGCCATCGGGCTTCAGCATCTGGTGAATGACGCGGAATAACCCATCGTAATTCTTGTAGCCGACGTGCTCGATCATGCCGATGACCGAGATCTTGTCGAAGGGCGCGAGCCCGGAGTTGGGCAGGTCCCGGTAGTCGAGTCGCTTGATTGAGACCGGTAGCCCACGCGTGTAATCAGTGGCGTATTTGATCTGCTGGTCGGAGAGGCTGATGCCCGTGACCTCGCAGCCGCGTGTCGCAGCCGCGTACTTTGCGAAACCGCCCCAGCCGCAGCCGATATCGAGCAGCCGGTCGCCGGCTTTCAACTCGAGCTTGTCGCAGAGCATCTCGAGCTTGATGACTTCGGCCCGGTCGAGGTCGTCTGTTCCGTCGAAAAAGCAGCAGGTGTACTGGTTCCAGGGCCCGAGGAAGAGCGCATACATGCGGTGGTCGATGTCGTAGTGCTCTTCGGCCACCGCGCGCGAGCGGCTCGGCGTCTGGAGATTCGTGAAACGGGCCTGAAAGGCCTTGAATGCGCTCGCGACGCGGACCAGGGGCCGCCTCTGTGCATCGGATGACAGGACACGCCGGAACAGTTCGTCGAGCGCGTCGCAGTCCCAGTCGCCGTCGATATAGGCCTCGCCGACCCCGAGCGAGCCGCGCAGTGCGCGGCGATAAACCCGGTCGCGGTTGACGCGGATGTCCCAGGGACGCCCGCCGTCGAGCCGCACGCCCGAGCCGGCCAGCAGGGATTCCAGAAGGGGCTTGAAGAGTCGGTTCGTCGTCATTGCGGCGGGCCGTATCTTACGCCAGCGTCGGCGTAGAATGTTGAGGCCGGATAACTGGACTGAAAGACCAAGGACATGCGCTCCATCATCCTGGCTATCGGGATTCTATATTCGGCTGCTGCCCTTGCGCAGCCAGCCACCGATGCGGATGCGCGCGAAGTCTCGGCCTATCAGTTGACTGAACCGGCCCTCGGAAAATTCACGAGGGCCACCCGCGGCCTGCTCGCCTTGAAAATCGACGACTGCGCGGAGGAGGCCGACATCGAGACCATTAGCGAGGCCGTCGCCAGGCTCGACGCAACGCCGGGCGCCAGGGACGCCATCGAAGCGGCCGGAATGACGACACGCGAATACATCGTATTTTCGTTCTCGATGATGCAGAGCGGGCTCGCCGCCTGGGGGCTGGAGCAGCCGGACGGCAAGCTGCCGGCGGGAGTTTCGGAGGACAACGTGGAGTTCTATCGCAAGCACGCGTCCGAGCTCCAGAGACTCGCCGAGGAAACGGACGATTCGGGCTGCGACGCGGAAGCACCCGAAGACGGCAAGTGAGCGAAAGAATTCCTACTCGTGAGCGAGTGGCAACACGGTCGATTCCTTGATCACCGT
The DNA here is from genome assembly GCA_036802645.1 of Steroidobacteraceae bacterium. Taxonomy (GTDB): domain Bacteria; phylum Pseudomonadota; class Gammaproteobacteria; order Steroidobacterales; family Steroidobacteraceae; genus SCUD01. Next base: position 3,129 of record DAIRVV010000081.1, on the reverse strand, counting down.
GACGACGATAGATGAGTTCACCGACTGCACATTCGGAATTTTCGACAGGTGATCGAGGAAGAATGCCTCGTACTCCTTCATGTCATGCGTGACGATGCGCAGGTGAAAGTCCCATTCGCCCGTCAGCGTGCAGCAATCGAGCACCTCCGGGCGGTCGCGGATCGCGCGCTCGAACTGGGCGAGCGCATCGCGCCCCTGGCTCGAAAGCCTCACGTGCACATAGACCATCACGTCGAGACCGAGGGCCTCGCGATCGAGGAGGGCGACCCGCTTGCGGATGACACCGTCCTGTTCGAGTTGCTGGATGCGCCGCCAGCACGTCGTATTCGACATCCCCAATTTCGTCGCGACCTCGGCGGCGGACAGGGCGCCATCGCGCTGGAGTTCGTCGAGGATGCGCCGGTCCGTCTGGTCTATCGACTTTGAAATGTCTGTCTCGTTTTTATAACAAATAAGCAATGATTATTTCACTATTTTGCAGGACAGTACAAGAGATTGCCGCTATTTGGCTGTCGGAGGTTAGGATGCGCGCCAGGAATTCGAGGCCCACGCCCGGATGAGGGAGCCGATGGTCGCCCAGTCACGCCTTCACGTCCCGAAGACGCCCGCGCGACCCGGAGACGCCCCGGATTTCAGTTACCTCAAGCTGATGCCCGCGGGAAAAGCAGCGCGCCCCGACGCGGCAGCTTCGGCCGCCGAGGTCCGCCATCTTTCGGAAGGACTCGTGCGGGTGCTGGACGAGGGGCATCGCGCGGTCGGCCCCTGGAACCCGCAACTCGATGCCGAAATACTCCGAACCGCCATCCGCCACATGCTCGTCACGCGCGTGTTCGACGATCGCATGCAGCGCATCCAGCGCTCCGGAAAGATCTCCTTCTACATGCGCTCGTACGGCGAGGAGGCGGTGTCGGTCGCGATGGCGATGGCAATGCGGCCCACGGACATGTTGTTTCCCTCGTATCGCAACCAGGGGCTTTACTTCGTCCGCGGCCGTCCGGTGCTCGACCTGATGTGCCAGCTCTTGTCGAACACGCGAGACATGTGCAAGGGCCGCCAGCTTCCGGTCATGTACCACTGGCGCGACGGCAACATCTTCTCGATCTCGGGAAACCTTGCGACGCAGTTCCCGCAGGCGGTCGGCTGGGCGATGGCGGCAGCGATCAAGGGCCAGGACGCGATCGCGGCGAGCTGGATCGGCGAGGGCTCGAGTGCCGAGGCCGATTTCCACCACGCGCTGCTGTTTGCTTCGGTGTACAAGGCGCCCGTGATTCTCTGTGTCGTCAATAACCAGTGGGCCATCTCGACATTCCAGGGGTATGCAGGCGGCGAGCGCCAGACCTTTGCGGCGCGCGGCCCCGGTTACGGCATCGCCGGCGTGCGGGTGGACGGCAATGACTTCCTCGCGGTGCACGCAGTCACGCAGTGGGCCGCCGAGCGCGCACGCACCGGCCACGGTCCCACGCTGATCGAGCATGTGACCTATCGCGCCGCCGCGCACTCGACCAGCGACGACCCGGCGCGCTACCGGCCGAAGGACGACTACCAGGGCTTCCCGCTCGGCGATCCGGTCGAGCGCTTGAAGAGCCACCTGATCAAGCTCGGCGAATGGTCGGAGGAGCGTCACCAGGCGCTCACCAAGGAGCTCGAAGAGCACGTCGCGGCCTCGTGGAAAGAGGCGGTCCGCCACGGCACGCTCACCGACCCGCCGCGCCTCGATCCCGGGCTCATGTTCGAGGACGTGTTCAAGGAGATGCCCGAGCACCTGCGCCGCCAGGCCGCCGAATTGCGCGAAGAAACGGGCGGGAAGTAACGCCATGGCGCAGATGAACATGATCCAGGCGCTGAACTCGGCGATGGATATCAAGCTCGGCCAGGACCCGTCGGTCGTCGTCCTCGGGGAGGACATCGGCTTTTTCGGCGGCGTTTTCCGCGTGACCGACGGCCTGCAGCGCAAGTACGGCGAGTCGCGTGTGCTCGACACGCCGATCTCCGAGGGCGGAATTCTCGCCGCCGCAATCGGCATGGCGGTCAACGGTCTCCGGCCCGTGGCCGAGATCCAGTTCGCCGACTACATCTATCCGGCCTACGACCAGATCGTGAGCGAGCTCGCGCGCATCCGTTACCGCAGCGCCGGCGAGTTCTCGGCTCCGGTGACCGTGCGCACGCCCTGCGGCGGCGGCATCCGCGGCGGCCAGACGCATTCGCAAAGTCCAGAAGCGCTCTTTGCGCACGTCGCCGGCCTCAAGGTCGTGATGCCGTCGAACCCCTACGACGCCAAGGGTCTCCTGATCGCCGCGATCGAGGACGACGACCCGGTCATCTACTTCGAGCCGAAGCGCATCTATAACGGCCCGTTTGACGGCGATCCGCACAAGCCGGCCGTGGCCTGGAGCGCGCATGCGAAGGGCGAAGTGCCGGATGGGCACTTCACCGTGCCGATCGGCAAGGCGGAAATCGTGCGTGCGGGCAAGGACCTGACGATCGTCACCTATGGCACCATGGTGCATGTCAGCGAGGCCGCGGCCCGCGGGCTCGGCCTGGACGCGGAGATCATCGACGTAAGAACGATGGTGCCGCTCGACACCGATACGATCTGCAGCTCGGTCGCGCGGACCGGCCGCTGCGTCGTCGTCCACGAGGCGACTCGATTCGCCGGCCTCGGCGCCGAGCTTTCCGCAACGATCCAGGAGCAGTGCTTCTGGAACCTCGAAGCCCCGATCCTTCGCGTCGCGGGCTGGGACACACCCTATCCGCACGCCTTCGAATGGGAATATTTTCCCGGCCAGGCGCGCGTCGCGAAAGCGCTGAAGGCCGTCATGGAGGCTTCATGAGCCGCTACGTCTTCAAGATGCCCGACCTCGGCGAAGGCACGGTCACGGCCGAAGTCGTCGAGTGGAAGGTCAAGGTCGGTGATGTGGTCACGGAAGACCAGGTCATCGCCGAAGTGATGACCGACAAGGCCGCCGTCGAGATTCCATCGCCGGTCAGCGGCAAGGTGCTTTCACTCAGCGGCCAGCCGGGCGAAATGGTTGCGGTCGGCTCAGAACTGATCTCGTTCGAGACTTCCACTGCGGCGGCCGATGCTCCGGCGGCTGCCGCGGCAGAGGCTCCGCCCTCTGCGCCGAAGCC
>DAIRVV010000080.1:0-9811 GCA_036802645.1 Steroidobacteraceae bacterium | reverse complement strand
CTGAGGCCTGCGCCCCCTCCGCCGCGGCAAGCCTGTCGAGCGGCCCTGCGGTCTCCACGCTCATGCACTCGAGCTGGTAACGGAGTCTTCGAATGAGCGCCCACGGATAGAACAGCCCGAGCGTCAACAGGATGCCGAGAACGTTCGTCGCGTAGAGCCACAGCAGCCGGCCCATGCGAACCTCGCATCGTATGCGGTGCGGGCCTATGCCGAGGCCGTCATACGCAGCGTTCGTGAACGAGCGCTCCCAGAACGCGCCGAGCGCGAGCGTGATCGCGATGAAGCCCACGATCGTGAGCACCGCGACCAGGCCCACGCCGGCCATCGACGGCGCATTGCCGGCGCCGACCTGCGCCGCCGCCATGCCGCCCGCGATCACCCCGAACCCGATGAAGGAGGCAATCGCGAGCCCGATCGTCAAGTAGAAGAAGGCAAAGTAACGGCCAACGCCGGTCGTGAACGCAAACCTGTGGTCGCCGAGGCTCGTGTTCGACAGCAGGTATTGGACACGCTTGTAGAGCCACAGGGGCACGAGGATGTACAGCGTCACGGCAGCCAGTACGGCCCAGCCGACATAGGCTGCGAGCGCTCCGCCGTACTCGCCATGGAAGCCGAAGCGGATGTTTCGCCAGGAACTCATTCGCATGTGGAAGCGGCGCGACAGCACGACCACCCACGGCACCACGAACACCAGTACCGGCAGGAAAATAAAGATCGTCAGGGGCCAGATATTCGTGAGCACCGCGTACAGCGCGAATACGATGAACGCGATCACCCTGCCCTTCAGGATCTGCAGCGGCTGCCCGTGATACTCGAAGGCGCTGCCCGCGAGCGAAGTGCTGCCGTACAGGTAGCGCAGGCGGCGCACTTTCGCCCACGCCGAGTAGACGCCGAGCGTCAGGATCGTCAGCAGAAGGTTGACGATCCAGATCCGGAAATACTGGCCGCCGGTGGCCCGGAACTCGAATGGCAAGGTAGTGCCCGCGGCCGGCGCGGCCGCGCTTCTCGTCGTGGCGTCCAAGTCACCCCCTGAATCGCGATCAGGCGATCGCCGCCCGCTGCACCCTTTGTGGCTGCGATACGCCATAGCCCTGCGCATAGTCCACGCCGAGTCCGCGCAGCACTTCGATGATCTCCGCGTTCTCCGCCCACTCGGCGATCGTCTGCTTGCCGGTCAGGTGGCCGATCTCGTTGATCGAGCGCACCATCTCGCGGTCGATCGGGTCGTGCAGCACGCCTTTCACGAAGCTGCCGTCGATCTTCAGGAAGTCGACCGGGAAATGCTTGAGATAGCCGAATGACGAGAGGCCGGTGCCGAAGTCATCGAGCGCGAACTTGCAGCCCAGCTCCTTCAGCGCCTGGATGAAGCGGCTCGCCTGCGAGAAATTGGCGATCGCCGCTGTTTCCGTGATCTCGAAGCAGATCTTGCTGCCGTCGATGCCGCTCCTGTGGAACTGCTCGATCACGTAGGGCAGGAACTTGTCGTCGCCGAGGCTCTGCCCCGACAGGTTGATGGAGCACATCGTGAGCCGCCGGCGCTCGTCGGCTTCCGATACCAGCCAGCGGAACGCGCTGTCGATCACCCAGCGGTCAATGGATGGCGTGATGCCGTAGCGCTCGGCCGCGGCGATGAACTGGTCGGGAGCGACGATCTTTCCGCTTTCGTCCCGCATGCGGAGCAGCAACTCGAAGTGCTCGCCCGCGTCCTCCTGCTGCAACGGCAGGATGGTCATCCGGAACAGCTCGAAGCGCGACTCCTCGAGGGCATTGTTGATCCGGGCCGCCCACTGCATTTCGCGGCGGCGGCGCATGAGGTCGATGTCGTTCTCTTCGAAGCAGTGGACGCGGTTCCGGCCCGATTCCTTGGCCGCGCCGCAGGCGGAGTCCGCCGCCGACAGCACCGACGCCACGTCTTCGTTCTCCGCCGAGATCGGCACCACGCCGATCGAGCAGCCGAGACGGAAGCTGCGGTCCTCCCAGGTGTAGCGGAAGTTCCGGATCGCCTCGCGCAGGGACTCGGCAGTGCGCAGAGCCTCCTCGAGCGAGCAGCTCTCGAGCAGCACGCCGAATTCGTCGCCGCCGAGGCGCGCGAGCGTGTCGCGCCAGCGCACCTTCGACTTCAAGAGCGCGCCCACCTGCCCGAGCAACGCGTCCCCGGCGCTGTGGCCGCAGGTGTCGTTCACGATCTTGAACTGGTCGATGTCTATGTAGCAGAGCGCGTAAGACGTCTCACGCGCCTTGGCGCTTTTGAGCGCCCTCTCGAGGCGCGTCTCGAACTCGCGCCGGTTGACGAGGCCCGTCAGCACGTCGTGGCTCGCGTGATAGGACAGGCGCCGGTTCAGCTCGCGCGACTCCGACACGTCGTGGAAAACGAGCACGCCGCCCGTGACCGTACCGGTCCCGTCGCGGATCGGCGAGGCCGTGCTCTCGATGTAGAGCTCGTTGCCGTCCTTGCGGATCAGCAGCATCGGCCGCACGGACTTGATGGAGCGGATGCGGCGCACCGCGACCGCGAGCGGATTCTCGAGCGGCTCGCAGGTCTCCTCGTGGAAGGCGCGGAAGATCTCGTCGATGGTCCGGCCGAGACTGTCCTCGAGCCGCCAGCCCGTCAGCTCCTCCGCCACGGGATTCAGGTACTCGACGCGCCCGTGGGCGTCGCAGGTGATGACGCCGTCGCCGATTGACTGCAGCGTGATCTGGGCGCTCTCCTTCTCACGGAAGAGCGCCTCCTCGTAGAGCTTGCGCTCCGTAATGTCGAGCTCGACACCGATCAGGCGGCGCAGCCGGCCCTGGTCGTCGACGCGCGCGCAGGCGCGCCCGATGACCCAGCGCCATTCACCGTCCGTGTGCTTCAGGCGGTGCACGCTCTCGAACATGGGCGTCTTGCCCGCGATGTGGTCGCGCATTGCAGCCGACACGCGCGCGAGGTCCTCCGGGTGGACCATGCGGTGCCAGTCCGGCGAGGTGATGATGTCGTTCTCGGCGAAACCGAGCATTCCCTTCCAGCGCGGCGAGAACCACGTGCGGTTAGTCTGCGCGTCGTAGTCCCAGAGGCCGTCGTTGGCGCAGGGCAGCGCCATCTCCTGACGCTCCTGCATGTCGGCGAGCCGGTCGGCGAGCGAGATTTTTTCGAGCCCGCAGGCGAGGCTCGTGCCGACGAGCTTGAGGAGCAGGTGAAGGTTCACGTCCCAGCCGTCGCGCGGCGTGGACGAGGCGAAGGCGAGGAAACCCCGCACCGTACCCTGGACGGCGAAGGCAATCAGCAGCAGCGAGCGTATGTCGAGGCCCGCGAGCTTGCTTGCGTCGCCGGCCTGCTCTGCCCGCGCGCTCACCGTGTCGCGGATCTCGAGTATCCGGACGTGCTCGAGCCGCGACCGGATCCACGGCAGCGCATCGAGTGGCTCGCCCTTCAGCACTTCGGGCCGGCACTGGGCGAACGGGCCTTTCGCGGTCGCGATCGAATCGATGTTCTCGCCACGGCCGTCGAGCAGCACGAGGAAGACGGCGTCCGTGCCTGTCGCTTCGCGCAGGATATCGAGGCTCTGGCGGATCACCGAGTCGGCATTGCCGGCGGTGATGTTCTGGAAGTCGACGGCGATTTTGGTACAGGCGAGGTCGATGCCGAGCGGCGGGCGCTCAGCCCGCGGCTGCCACAGCGTCGACGAGAGAACGTCGGAAGCCGTGAAATCGGGAAGCGGTTCGCCTTGCACCTTCGGCACCCTGTCGGGTCCCCCCTGTTTTCAAGGCAGTCTGTCAGCGCGACCGGCGTCAACCGTAGGAACCAGTTAACGAATCCGGACGACCGGCAAGCAGGCTACTTGCGCTGCATTGTGTCAGAAGCGTTTAGGAAAGCAAGGTAACCATCTGTATTTGCAGCGTAACTTATGTCACTTCCGGGCGCTTTGGCGCCGAGATGCGCCCGGATTTCACGACATGCGGATTGCCTTCGGCGTCTCGCTGCACCTTCCAGCGCCGGTAATTCCAGAGCCAGTCGGGAGGATGCTCGCGCGTCAGCGATTCGACCTGGGCGGCATAGCGCTCGATCAGGGCGCCTGGTGCGAGTTCCTCGCCGGCCTTCGCGATCGGGACGAAGCTGACCCGATACCGGCCACGCGATTCCCGACGCATCGCGAGGTAGTACACCGGCAGGCCCGCGCCGCGCGCGATCGCCTCCGGGCCGATGAAGAACGCAGTATCGAGTCCCATGAACTGCGTGAAATACCGCACTCCCGACGAGGTCGGCGCCTGATCGGTCACCATGCCGACGATCCGCGCCGGTCCGCGGTAGCGCATCACGCGCATGAGCAGCCGCCGTGCAGTGATCATTTCGGCCCCGAAGCGCGAGCGGACGGCGAGCATCAGCCGGTCGCCGAAGCGCTGCTTCAGCGGCTTGTAAGTCGCGTGGATCGGATGACCCATCCCGAACGAGAGCTTGAGCAGGGTCCATTCCCAATTGCAGTTGTGGGAAGTCAAGACGATGATCGATTGCCCGGCGTCGAGGGCCGCGCGCGCGGGCTCGTGGCCAACAAAGGTCACGCGGCGGTCGATCTCCTCCTGATTCATCGTCACGGCCTTGATGATCTCGACCGAGACGTCCGCGAAGTTGCGGTAGAACTCGCGTCGCGTCGCCTTGATCCACGCCGCATCGCGCTCCGGAAAGCAGGCGGCGAGCTGCATGTCGATGATGTCGTTGCGCTGGCGGATGACGCGATTGAGGAGCCAGGCGAGGAATCGTGAAATAACGTACCAGGCAGGAAGCGGGATCGACGACAGGAGTCGCAGCCACCAGGGGAAGCGCTCGAGCGGCTTGCGGTCCTCGAGGTCGGCCGCGCGGCGGCGGAAGCGCTGGTGGCGGACCTTCTGGAGCTGGGCCGGTAGTCGCATCGCGCGAAGAGCTTACCGGAAGCGCGGTGCCCCTGGCACCGCGGTTTGCGCGCGCCTGCTTTGTCAGCGCCTCGTATCTAGAAAGTGCCGCGGAAGGTCAGGATGTAGACCGGATCGGATTCCTCGGTCTGACGGATCGTCGCGACCGGGGAATCGGCCTGCAGCTCCTCGACCGACTCGAAAATCGCGTGGTGCTCGTCCTTCTCGGCATCGAGCAGGTTTTGCGCAGCAAGGCGCAGCACGAACCTGTCGGCAATCGTCTTCTCGACGAAGATTTCGAGGTTGCCGTCGAACTCGATCTCGTTGACTTCCTTGCTCTCGGCGCTGATGTTGACCCACTCCTCCGCCGGCCCCTGCTTCTGGTAGCTCGCGCCCCAGGTGAAGGCGATGCCCTCGAGCAGGTGGTCGAAGCCCACGTTGTAGATGTACTCGGGCTGCAACGAGAAGCGGCGGTCTATGGGGAAGTTCGAGTTGGCGTCGCGGATCTCGGAATCGATCCAGGTGTAGTTCGCGAACACGTGCAGGTTCGGATCGAGGAAGGTGACCGGCGAGCTGAAATCGAGCTCGACGCCCCAGACCTTGCCTTCGTTCGGGTTGTTCACCCAGACCGTCGCCTCGACGTCCTCGTCAACGAATTCCTGGAAAATCTCGTTGACTCCGTCCGGCACGCCATCCAGGTCGATCTTGTCACTGATGATGCGATAAAAGGCATTGAAGCCGAGGATCGCCTGGTTGCCGTCGAGCTCGACGTCGAATCCCGCGTCAAATCCGATCGCGGTCTCCTGGTCGAGGCCCGGATTGCCGAGGATGCTCTCCTCGTCGTCGATGAGGAGTGTCGGGTTCAGCTGGTCGAAGTTCGGCCGGCGGATCGTGCGTGCCGCGGATAGGCGGACCTGCGTACGGTCCGTCGCGTCCCAGCGAAAATGCGCGCTCGGGTTGAACTCGAAGAAGTCCTCGCTCGTCTCGATCTGGTTGCCGTCGACGATGATGATGCCGATGGTTGCAAGCTCGTCCGCCGCCTCGGCCAGCGCCTCGGACACGGTCGAATCGAGGTCGAGGCTGGTGAACTCGCCGCGACCGCCGAGCTCGAGCGTCATGCCGTTGTCGAACTCGGTGTTCCACTTGACGTAGCCGTTGGCTCGCTCGTCCTTGGCGTCGAACAGCGAAAGCCCGGCATCGTCTTCCTCGAGCACGCCATCCTCGTTCTCGAAGGCGCGGAACGAGAAATCGCGCTGCTTGTCGATCAGCTCGAGCCCGAACTTCAGCTTGGAGCCCGAAAGCTGATATTCGACGGAGCTGCGCAGCTTCAGCTCGGAGTCGTCGGCATCCGTGTTCTCGCGGCCGGCGAGGAACTCCGGATCGCGCAGGTCTTCTGCGTTGTGCGGGACGGCGGCAAAGAAATCGAAGATCTCCTGGTCGCTCTGGTCGAGGAAGGCGAGGATGCCATCGGCATCCGTCATGCCCGCCGCATCGAAGTCGAAGTCGAGGTCGTCTTCCCAGTTGGTCTCGACCGACTCGAACTCGGTCTGGTCGTACCCGGCCTCGATTTCCCAAGTGTGGCCGTTGCCGAAGCCAGACCGGAAGCCCGTGAACACGCCGTAGTTCGTCTCGGTGAACGCGTCGAGCTGGTTGGCCTGGATCGAGTCGGTCTCGACCTCGCCGTCGTCTTCTTCCGCCTCGAATTCGCGCCCGATTTCGGTCTCTTCGCGGTCGGTGTCCATGTAGAAGGCGCCGGCGAACCACTCGCGCTCCTCTCCCATCTGCACGCGCACATCGCCGGTCCAGGCGATGTCGGTGCTTTCGCGTTCGTCCGGGTCCTCGACCACGGCAGCAAAAGCGGGCTCAGGCTCGCCCGCGTCGACTGCGCGTTCGAGCTCTGACGCGGCCTTGCGGTTGAATCGCTCCTGATAATTGATGGAGGTGCCCCACTCCACGTTGTCGTTCGTGTCACCGAAGGACAGGAAGGCGCTCGGGTTGGTTTCGCCGTCGTTGTAGTAGGCGCCGACACGATAGATTCCGCCGGAAAGCTCCGCGCCCTCCTTAAGGATAATGTTGAGGGTGCCGCCGACGCCCTGGCTGTCGATGTCGCTCGACGGGCTGCGGATGATCTCGACGCGCTCGACGAGCTCGGCCGGGATGCGGTCGACGACGATCGTGTTGTCGTTCGTGCCGCCCGTGACCCGCCGGCCATTCACGAGGATCTGGGTGTATTCGCTGCCAATGCCACGCAGCGACGGCTCGGCATACTCGCCGATGTCGCTCTGGAAACTGACGCCGGGAACGCGCTTCATCATGTCGCCGACCGACAACGGCTCGAAGCGCTGGAAGTATTCCTCGTCGTACGAGAGCGTCGGCGCAACGGTATCGACCCGGTTGCGCGCATTCACGCGCTTGGCCAGCACCTCGATCTCCGACAGTTCGGCCTGCTCTGCGGGCGCTGTCTGGGCGAGCACCAGTACGGGCAGGGCCGCAAGGACCATGGCGACCGTGATCCGCGGTAGAGCCGCAAGTTTCTTCATCGGAAAAGACCCCCCTCGGTACAAACGCGACTCGCCGGCCAGGGCCGGCATCCGGGTGAATTCTGCAGACCGATCGTGACGATCCAAAGACAGTATAGAACGAAATTTTTGTTCTCTTCAACCGGTGAAAATTCTGTTCTATACTCGCCGAAGGTCTGCTTTCGTGGAATATCTGTTCGAAACTTGAAACGATCGGGATCCGACTCATGACCGAGGCCCAGACCCGGCAGGCTGAAATCGCCATGACGGCCCGCAACAACATCGAGGCGCTGCGCGCGCGCATCGTGCAGCGCTACGAATCGCTTTCCCCGCGCCTCAAGCAGGTCGCGGCCTATGCGCTCGAGCACCCGAACGACATCGGGCTCGAAACGCTCGCGGTCATCGCCAAGCGCTGCAAGGTGCAGCCCTCGACGATCGTCAGGTTTGCCAAGACCTTTGGCTACGACGGCGCGAGTGGCATGCAGAAGCTGTTCAGGGACGAGCTCCTCTCCCTTGCACCGAGCCCGAGCTATGCCGAGCGCATCCGGCAGTTCAATGAACGTGCCGGCGACGTCGCTGCGCATTCGCCGTCGGACCTGCTGCACGAGTTCGTGCAGGGCAATATTGCGGCCCTGCAAAATCTCGGCGAAACCACCCGGCAGGCCGAGCTCGAGCGCGGCGTGCGCCTGATAGCAGAGGCAGAGGCCGTCTATCTCGTCGGCCTCCGGCGTTCCTTCCCCGTCGCCGCCTACCTCGCCTACGCGCTCCGTCATGCCGACAAGCGCACTTACCTGGTCGACGGCCTCGCGGGAATGATCGTCGAGCAAAGCTCCATGATGGGACCGGGCGACCTCCTGATCGCGACGAGCTTCCGGCCGTACGCGCAGCCGACTGCCGACATCGTGAATGAGGCGAGCGACCGCAAGGCGAAGGTGATCGCGATCAGCGACAGCCGGCTGTCACCGATCGCGCGCCGTGCCGATCTCTGCTTCGAGGTCAAGGACGCGGAATTCCGCAAGTTCCGCTCGCTGACGGCCTCGCTCTGCCTCGCGCAGACGCTGGTCATCAGCTACGCATTCCAGTTGACTGCGCGCGAATCCGGCGGCACCACGTCATGAAGACTTTTGCGCTCTTCGGCGCCGGCCGCATCGGCCGGATCCACGCAGCGAATATCGCCGCCCACGGCGCGGCGCGCCTCAAATACGTGGTGGACATCGACACCGCGGCCGCGGGGCGCATTGCGGCAGCCAGTGGCGCCACGGTCACGGATACCAAGTCCGCAATCGCCGACGACAGTATCGATGCGCTCCTGATCGCAAGCCCGACGGACACGCATGCCGCCTTGATCGAGGCCGGCGCCGCCGCAGGCAAGGCGATCCTCTGCGAGAAGCCGGTCGATCTCGACATCGGGCGCGCGAGGTCCTGCGTCGCCGCCGCAGAACGTGCGAGTGTCCTGCTCGCAATCGGATTCAATCGCCGCTACGACCCGTCATTCCGCCGGGTGCGCCAGGGCATCCACGATGGCGAGATCGGCGATGTCGAATCGGTGCTCATCGTGAGCCGCGACCCGTCGCCGCCGCCTATTTCCTATGTGAAGCATTCCGGCGGGATGTTCCGGGACATGACGATCCACGACCTCGACATGGCGCGCTGGCTGCTGGGCGAGGAACCGGTCGAGATCACCGCGCACGGCAGCAGCCTCGTCGACCCCGAGATCGGCGCCGCGGGCGACATAGACACTGCGGCCGTGACGCTCAGGACGCGAAGCGGCCGGATCGCGCAGATCGCGAACTCACGCCGCGCCGCATTCGGCTACGACCAGCGCATCGAGGTCTGCGGATCGCGCGGCATGCTCGCCGCAGGCAACCATAAGGCGACCTCGGTCCAGCACGCGACTTCCGCCGGCTACAGTTCTGATCCTGCCCTGCCCTTTTTCCTCGAGCGCTACGCCGACGCCTACCGGCTCGAGCTCGATGCCTTCGTGCGCCGCTTGCATGGCGAGGCGGCCGATCTCGTATCCGGAAGCGATGGCGTTCGCGCGCTCGAGATCGCCGACGCCTGCGACCGCTCGATGCGCACCCGAGCAACGATTCTGCTGGAGTCCCGCCCATGAGGAACTACCGGGTCGGCCTCATCGGCAGCGGATTCATCGGGCGCGCCCATGCGATCGCGCTCCACGGCGTCGGCGCCGTATTCCCAGATATCGCCGCGCCGGTCTGCGAAATCCTCGCCGATCGGGATGAAAAGCGCGCGGTGAACGCGGCAGGAGCCATGGGATTCGCCCGCGCGACGGGCGACTGGCGAAAGCTCGTCGCCGATCCCGCGGTCGACATCGTCGACATCTGCTCGCCGAACCACCTGCACCGCGAAATGGCGCTCGCGGCATTCGCCGCAGGCAAGCACGTCTGGTGCGAGAAGCCGCTCGCACT
>DAIRVV010000079.1:0-9867 GCA_036802645.1 Steroidobacteraceae bacterium | reverse complement strand
GTCGGCGACACCGTCCACGCCGCGCGCCACCTGGCGGGCGAGCTCGGCGGTCGCGCCTTGTCGGCTGTAATAGAGGACCAGGATGTCCGGCATCGCTGCTTGCCTTCGCTCGGGGCTGCTCACAGACTGAGCGCGCCGTGGATTCTAGGCCATCACCCGAGGCGGCGCGCCGTGTTCGCATCCGCGGGCGCGTCCAGGGCGTCTGGTTTCGCGCCAGCGCCGCCGAGCGTGCCACTGCGCTTGGCCTCTGCGGCCGTGCGGAAAACATGCCCGACGGAACCGTCCTCGTTGATGCCGCGGGCGCACCCGAGGCGCTCGACGCATTCGTCGACTGGCTGCACCGCGGCCCGCCGCTGGCCCGCGTCGACGCCGTCGAGGTCGAGGTCATCGAGCCCGCGTCCTGCGAATGGCCCGCAGGTTTCCTCGGGCGATAGATAGAAGGGGACGCGCCCCTCTAAAGGGGACAGTCACTTTTTCCCGAAGGACCGAAGGAAAAAGTGACTGTCCCCTTTAGAGGGGCGCGTCCCCTTTTATCTCCGCCAGCGCGAATTGAGCCGCCCCAGAACGAGATCCGGATACTCGCGCCTTCCGAGGCTGCCGTTGTAGCGGCCGAGCGCGCGCCGGTAGTCGCCTCGCTCGCGCTCCATGTAGTAGGCGAGGATGCTGCTGCCCATGCGGATGTTGAGTTCGACGTTGATCAGGTCTTTTCGCGACAGGCCGAGCTCGGTCGGCCAGAACGGCATGACCTGCATGAGGCCGACCGCGCCGGCCGATGAAACCGCAAAGGGATCGAAGGCGCTCTCGACGTCGATCACCGCGAGCACGAGCTGCGGCCGGTCGCGGAGCATTGCGTGCTTGCTCGACTCGCAGTGCACGGCGCGAAGGATCCGCTCCGACGCCGACTTCAGATCGTCACCCATTCGGAGATCAGCCGGTTGCTGGCGCAGGCGCGTCTCGACACGCGGCTGCATCAGCGCGAACCACACGACGTCGTCGTACTTTCCCTCGAAGCAGGTCGTCGACTTGATCGCGGCTGCGATGACTTCGCGGAGCCCGGGATCCTGCTGCCGGTCGGCGCGCGCAACGCCTGCGGCCGCGAACGTCATGAACGCAAGCGCCGCAAGCTGCGAGATGCGCATTCCGGCGGGCCGCCGTCCCATCATCCAGCCGCGAGGCGGCCGCGGAGGAATTCCGCGGCCTGAGCCTCCGGGAATTCCTCGTTCGCCTCGGCGCGTCGATGGCGGTACTCGAGTCGACCGGCCGCGATGCCGCGCTCCGACACCACGACGCGATGAGGAATGCCGAACAGCTCGGCATCCGCGAATTTGACGCCGGGGCGCGCGTCGCGGTCGTCGAGAAGCACGTCGATTCCCGCCTTGACGAGCTCCTCGTAGAGGGCGAGGGCGGCCTTGCGCACGGCCTCGGACTTCTCCCAGTTGAGCGCCACGAGCACGATGTCGAAGGGCGCGAGCGGCGCGGGCCAGATGATTCCCCGATCGTCGTGATTCTGCTCGATGGCCGCGGCGACGATGCGCGTCACACCGATGCCGTAGCAGCCCATGTACATCTGGACGTCGCGGCCCTGTTCGTCCTGGACGGCCGCGCGCATGGTCTCACTGTATTTCTGGCCCAGCTGGAAAATGTGGCCAACTTCGATGCCACGCGCGATCGCGAGGCGGCCATTTCCATTCGGGCTCGGGTCCCCGTCGACGACATTCCTGAGATCGGCGACCGCCGGCTCAGGCAGGTCGCGACCCCAGTTGACGCCCATGAGATGGACTTCGGCGCGGTTTGCGCCGCATACGAAGTCCGCCATGGCGGCGGCCGCATGATCGGCGACGACCGGGATCCGGGACCCGACCGGCCCGAGTGATCCAGGCTCGCATCCGGTGGCCGCAGCGACCCTGCCGGAGTCCGCCATGCGCAGGGGCCTGGCGACCGACGGGATCTTCTGCGCCTTGAGCGCATTCAACTCGTGATCGCCACGCAGCACGAGCGCCACGACGCCGCCGTCGGCCGCTTCGACGACGAGAGTTTTCAGAAGACGCGATGCGGGAAGCTTCAGGAGTGTGGCGAGGTCCGCGATGGTTTTCACTGCGGGCGTCGCGACTTCGCGCCTGGCCTCTTTCGCCGGCGGGCGCGGCTCGCGCGGCCGCAGGGCTTCGGCGAGCTCGAGGTTGGCGGCGTAATCGTCGCCATCGGAAAACACGATCGCGTCCTCTCCGGAATCCGCGAGCACATGAAATTCCTGCGAGGTGCTGCCGCCGATCGCGCCGGGGTCGGCCTGAACCGCGCGGAATCGCAGCCCGAGCCGCGTGAAGATCGCGCTGTACGCGTCGTACATCTTCCGGTAGCCCTCGGCGAGCGAGGCTTCGTCGGCATGGAAGCTGTAGGCATCCTTCATCACGAATTCGCGCGCGCGCATGACGCCGAATCGCGGCCTGATCTCGTCGCGGAACTTGGTCTGGATCTGGTAGAAGTTGACGGGCAACTGGCGATAGCTCCTGAGCTCGCGCCGCGCGAGGTCGGTCACGACTTCCTCGTGCGTCGGCCCGAGGACCATGTCGCGGTCGTGGCGGTCCTTGAAGCGCAGCAGTTCGGGGCCGAACTGGTTCCAGCGGCCGGACTCGACCCAGAGATCCGCAGGCTGCGCGACCGGCATCGAGATCTCCAGCGCCCCGGCGCGATTCATTTCCTCGCGGATCACGCGCTCGACCTTGCGCAAGACGCGAAGCCCCATCGGCAGCCAGGTGTACAGGCCGCCCGCGACGCGCCGGATGAGGCCGGCGCGCAGCATCAGCCGGTGGCTCACGACCTCGGCGTCAGCCGGGACTTCCTTGAGGCTCTGGATCGGATACGCGGACAGGCGCATTCAGGAAACCTTCGACCACCGTGGGCGGCGGGTGTCGCCGGTCCCAAACCGCGGTATCTTAGGCGCTGCCTTCCGGCCATGCCACGCTATCCGCATGAAAGTCGATTTCAACGAAATTCGCATGCGCCGCGGGATCTTCCTGCTGCCAAACCTTTTGACAACCTGCTGTCTGTTCGGCGGCTTTTACGCGATCGTCGCCTCGATCGACGGGAACTTCGAGCGGGCCACGATCGCGATCTTCGCGGCCATGATCTTCGACGGCCTCGACGGGCGCGTCGCGCGCCTCATGGGCACCGAAACGGCATTCGGCAAGGAGTTCGACAGCCTCGCCGACATGGTTGCGTTCGGGCTCGCGCCGGCGGTCGTCTGCTACCAATGGGGTGTCGCGCGCATCGCGGAATACGGCTCATCCTGGGGCCGCTTCGGATGGATCGCCGCTTTCTTCTTTGCGGCCGCGACGGCGCTCCGCCTCGCGCGCTTCAACGCGCGTTCCGCAACCCAGGACAAGCGCTATTTCGAGGGACTGCCGAGTCCCTCGGGGGCTGCGATCGTCGCCGCGTTCGTGGCGCTCGCCCACCAGGAAGACATCACCGGTTTGCCGGGCCTCATTCTCGCCTTCGTGATCACGCTCCTCGCCGCAACGCTGATGGTCAGCAAGTTTCCCTATCGCAGCTTCAAGGACCGCGCGGCCGGTGAGCGCGTGCGCTACTCGAAACTCCTCCTGGTGCCGCTCGTGATTGCGTTGATCGCGATCAATCCGCCGATCGTGCTCTTCACGATGTTCAGCATCTATGCGCTGTCGGGTCCGACCGGCTGGAGCTGGCTCAAGCTGCGGCGGCGGCCGCGCGAGGAAAACTGAACGCATGGAAGCGCGGCAACTCGCGATCCTCGAAGCCCTCGGCGTCGACGCCTATGTGCCGCGGTCCCGGGCGCCGGCCGAGGCACGCGCCGCCCGTGTCCCATCGGAGGCGGAGTGGGCCGAGCTCGCCGGCGCCGTGCGCGAATGCCGGTTGTGCGGCCTTTGTGAAACGCGCATTCAAACGGTTTTCGGTACCGGGGATCGCAGGGCGCGGCTCATGGTCATTGGTGAGGCGCCCGGCGCCGAGGAAGACCGGCAGGGTGAGCCATTTGTGGGCCGCGCCGGGATGCTGCTGAATTCGATGCTTCGCGCGGCCGGCTTCGAGCGGGGCGAGGTCTATATTGCGAATGTATTGAAGTGCAGGCCTCCGCAGAACCGCGATCCGAGCGCGGAGGAGACGGAGCGTTGCCTGCCGTACCTCCGCCGGCAGATCGAATTCGTTTCGCCGTCGGCGATACTCTGCGTCGGCCGCATTGCCGCGCAGCGGCTGCTCGGAACCGAGCTTCCGCTCGCGCGGCTGCGCGGGCGTGTTCACCAACTCGACGGAGTGCCGGTGATCGTGACCTATCACCCGGCTTACCTACTGCGATCGCCGGGCGAAAAGCGAAAGTCCTGGGAAGACCTGAAGCTTGCACTAGGAGTCCTTGCCCGTGGCAACGGCACGTGAAGAACTGACGGCTGCGAGGTGGCGGCTCCGACCCATGACGCAGGCCGATCTTCCCACGGTCGCCGCGCTCGAGCGGGAGTCCTATGTGTTCCCGTGGAACGACCAGATCTTCGCCGACTGTCTCCGCGTTGGTTATCACTGCGTGGTCATCGAGACTTCCGAGGGCGTTTCGGGATATGGCGTGCTGTCGATGGGGGCGGGGGAGGCGCACGTCCTCAACCTCTGCATCAGCGAGCCCTGCCGCCGGCGCGGCATCGGCCGCGGCCTCCTGATCGCGCTCCTCGAACATGCGCGTGACCGCGGCATCCGCGACGCTTTCCTCGAGGTGCGCCGCACGAACCGGGCGGCGATCGCGCTCTACCATGACCTCGGCTTCGAGTGCGTCGGCACGCGCCGCGGCTACTACCAGGCCCACGACGGCCGCGAGGACGCGCTGGTATATCGCCTCGACCTCGGAACGCTGCCCTGAAGGACAAAGGGGACACTTTTAAAGGGGACAGACACATTTGCAGTTTCGCTGCGACCGGCAAATGTGTCTGTCCCCTTTAATTGTGAGCGTCCCCTTTGTCCTTCCTTTATCCTAGCGCGCCCCGCGCGAAGCCCACATGACCCCGACGAACGACGAAATCGACCGCCGACGCAGCTTCGCGATCATCTCGCACCCGGACGCCGGCAAGACCACGCTCACCGAAAAGCTGCTGCTGTTCGGCGGCGCGATCCAGATGGCCGGCGCGGTCAAGGGGCGCAAGGCCGCGCGCCATGCGACGTCCGACTGGATGCGGCTCGAGCAGCAGCGCGGCATCTCGGTCACGTCCTCGGTCATGCAGTTTCCGTACCGCGGGCGCATCATCAACCTGCTCGACACGCCCGGGCACGAGGACTTTTCCGAGGACACCTATCGCACGCTGACGGCCGTCGATTCGGCGCTGATGGTCATCGACTGCGCGAAGGGCGTCGAGGAGCGCACGATCAAGCTGATGGAAGTCTGCAGGCTTCGCGACACGCCGATTATGACCTTCATCAACAAGCTCGATCGGGACGGCCGCCCGCCGGTCGAGCTGCTCGACGAGATTGAGCGCGTACTGGGCATCCATTGTGCTCCCGTGACCTGGCCGATCGGCATGGGCCGCGAGCTTTCCGGTATCTATCACCTGCAGCGGGACCAGATCCTGGTTTATGAGGGCGACCGCAAGGGCCGCGTCGGCACGAACCGCGCGATCGAGGGACTCGCGAGCACCGAGGCCGGGGCGCTGCTCGGCGACCGTGCCGCGGCGATCCGTGAAGAGATCGAGCTCGTCCGCGGTGCGATGCCCGCCTTCGACGCCGATGCCTATCTCGCCGGGCGGCAGACACCCGTTCACTTCGGCTCGGCGATCTCGAACTTCGGTGTCGAAGAGCTTCTGACTTCCTTCGTGAACCATGCGCCGCCGCCGCGGCCGCGAGCTGCGACGACCCGCGTGGTCGAGCCGGATGAAGCCGCCCTGGCTGGATTCGTTTTCAAGATCCAGGCCAACATGGACCCCGGCCATCGCGACCGGATCGCGTTCCTGCGGATCTGCTCGGGATCCTATCGGCGTGGCATGCGCATGTACCACGCGCGGCTCGGCAAGGAAGTGCGAATCGCGGACGCGCTGACGTTCATGGCCGCGGACCGGCAACAGGCGGACGAAGCCTGGGCCGGCGACATCATCGGGCTGCACAACCACGGCACGATCAACATCGGCGACACCTTCACCGAAGGCGAGCCGCTGACCTTCACCGGCATCCCCAATTTCGCCCCGGAGCTCTTCCGTCGCGCAGTGCTCAAGGATCCCCTGCGCATGAAGGCGCTGCAGAAGGGTCTCGACCAGCTCTGCGAGGAGGGTGCCACGCAGCTCTTTCGCCCGCTCCGGAACAACGACCTGATCCTCGGCGCCGTGGGGCCGCTGCAGTTCGACGTCGTCGCATTCCGGCTCGCCGACGAATATGGCGTTACCTGCGCCTTCGAGCCGGTCAATGTCGTCACCGCGCGCTGGATCGGCGGCGGCGATCCCGCGAAGGTCGAACAATTCCGTGAGCGCGTGCACGAGCATCTCGCCCTCGATCATGCGGCCGAGCTCGTCTACCTGGCCCCGAGCCGGATCAACCTGTCACTGACGCTCGAGCGCTGGCCCGACATCGCATTCCGCGAAACACGCGAGCACCTGGCGGCCGCCGCTTGAAGCGCGCACTGCACAGACGGCAGGTTGTCTCCTGGGCGCTGTTCGACTGGGCCAATTCGGCGTTTGCGACCACAGTGATGGCGGGGTTCTTCCCGGTTTTCTTCAAGCAGTACTGGAGCGCCGGTGCGGCAGCTTCGGTCAGCACCGCGCAGCTCGGCATCACGAACAGCGTGGGGAGCCTCCTGATAGCACTCGCAGCGCCGCTCCTCGGCGCGATGGCGGACCGGGGCGGGGCACGGATCCGCATGCTCGCTTTTTTCACTCTCATCGGCGCGGCGATGTCGGCGGCGCTTTACTTCGTCGGCGAGGGAGAGTGGTTCGCGGCAGTCGTCGTCTACTCGCTCGCCGGCATGGGCTTCTGGTGTGGCGTCATCTTCAATGACGCTCTCCTCGTGGATGTCGCCGAGCCCGCGGAGTACGACCTCGTTTCCGCGTTTGGCTATTCGCTCGGCTATGCCGGCGGCGGCGTCCTGCTGCTCGTAAATGCCGCGATGGTCATGAGCCCCGGAAGTTTCGGCCTGGCGAGCGCTGCCGATGCCATCCGGCTCGCATTCCCGATGGTCGGCGCCTGGTGGATCCTGTTCACCGTGCCCGGCCTCCTCTGGGTGCGCGAAAAAAAGCCGGTACGGTCCCTCGCTGCGGGGCCGGCGGCACGCGCAGGCTGGCGGGAACTTCGCGCGACGATCGGAGAGATCCGCCGCTATCGGCCCTTGCTCTGGTTCCTGCTGGCTTACTGGCTCTACATCGACGGCGTGAACACGATCATCAAGATGGCGGTGGATTACGGGCTATCGCTCGGCTTTCCACAGCAGAGCCTGATTGCGGCGCTCCTGATCACGCAGTTCGTGGCATTCCCGGCGGCGCTCGCATTCGGCTGGCTCGGCAAGCGCATCGGCGCGCGAAACGGCATCTTCGTCGCGATTGCGATCTATTCGGTCGTGACGGTCGCGGCGTACTGGATGCGGGACATCACGCATTTCTACATGCTCGCCGGCGTCATCGGCCTCGTGCAGGGCGGCATCCAGTCCCTCTCGCGCTCGTACTATGCAGCGCTCGTTCCGGAAGGGAAGCAAGGCGAGTTCTTCGGCTTCTACAACATGATGGGCAAGTTCGCCGCCGTGCTGGGGCCGGCAATGGTGGGGATTACGGCGCTCCTGACCGACAACACGCGCGCCGGCATGCTGTCGATCATCGTCCTGTTCGTCGGCGGGGCATTGCTGCTCGCGCGCGTGCCGCGCACGGAATGACCCCGTTCCACCACCTCCTCGCCAACAACCTGGCCGCGAACATCACCAACTTCACGGTGTGGTTCGCGGTGACCTTCTGGGTGTTCCTGGAAACGCGGTCGGTGTTCGCGACCGGGATGATCGCCGGCATCTATCTTGCGCTCACCGCGGCGCTCGGAATCTGGCTCGGCAGCCTGGTCGATCATCATCGCAAGAAGTCCGTGATGATGGGCTCGAGCGCCGTTTCCTTCGCGCTGTATGCGGTATCCCTCGCCGTGTCCGTTCTGCTCCCGAAGCAGCGCTTTGCCGATATCGGGAGCATCGCCCTGTGGCTGTTCATCCTCGCTGTCATGTTCGGCGTCATCGCCGGTAATGTCCGGAACATCGCGCTGCCGACGCTCGTGACCCTGCTTGTGCCCGAGGACCGGCGCGACCGGGCAAACGGACTCGTCGGCATGGCGACCGGGGTCGGCTTCCTGACCACGTCCGCGATCAGCGGCTTCCTCGTCGCGTGGGGCGGGATGGTCGCGACGCTCGCATTCGCCCTCGCATTCACGCTGTTCACAATGTTCCACCTCCTGGTGGTGCAGCTCGATGAGCCCCCTGCCACTCATGCAACGCATGCGCCAAAACGCGTCGATCTCGCTGGCACGATCCGCGTGGTCGCGGGCGTGTCGGGCCTGTTCGCCCTCATCCTCTTCGCGACTTTCAACAATTTCCTGGGCGGGATCTTCATGGCGCTGATGGATGCCTACGGCCTCTCGCTCATGGCGGTCGAGGCCTGGGGACTGCTCTGGGCTCTCGTGTCGTGCGCCTTCATCCTGAGCGGTATCGTCATCGCGCGGACGGGCCTCGGCAGGAATCCCCTGCGTACCTTGCTGCTCGTCAATCTCGCCATGTGGACCATCGCCGCCGTCTTCACGGTCCAGTCCTCGATTCCGCTGCTGGCGGCAGGCTGCGCGCTCTGGATGTTCCTCGGCCCCTATGCGGAGGCGGCGGAGCAGACGACCCTGCAGAAGGTGGTGCCCTACGAGCGCCAGGGCCGGGTATTCGGCTTTGCACAGTCGGTCGAGCAGGCCGCCTCTCCCTTGACCGCCTTCCTGATCGCGCCGCTCGCGCAGTTCATC
Source organism: Steroidobacteraceae bacterium (assembly GCA_036802645.1). Lineage (GTDB taxonomy): Bacteria > Pseudomonadota > Gammaproteobacteria > Steroidobacterales > Steroidobacteraceae > SCUD01. The sequence goes on along the minus strand of DAIRVV010000079.1, from coordinate 915 downwards.
TTCATCCCGTTCATGACGACCGGCGCCGGCGCCCGGGAAATCGGCGACTGGTTCGGCCGCGGACCGGAGCGCGGCATCGCCCTGGTCTTTGTCGTTGCCGGTTTGCTCGGCATTCTGGCGACGATCGCTGCATTCAGCTCGCGCCACTATCGCGCGCTCAGCGCCGCCTACGCGGGCAATAATGAAAGACTGGCTTGAAGACGCGCCGGACTCGCGCGAACCGCTACACGCCCGGCGAGGTTTGCCACGCGGCCGGGTCAAGGCGGTAGTAGCCGGAGAGCTCGCCGTACAGCGCAGGAAAGCGACGCGCAAACTCGCGGGGCTGCTCGAAGAACGCCTCGCTCGCGACTGCGAAGAACTCCGCCTCGTCGTGCGCCGCGTATTCGTCGAGGAAGGTTTCCTCGCCGCGCGCGACGGCTTCCCGCAGTCGCGCGAACTCCGCGCCCAGCACGTCCGCCCAGCGCTGCCGGGCATCCGCGTTGTCCAGCCAGGGCGTTCCGCCGGCGCCTCCCGCTTCGTGGTCGAGGTAGTGCGCGAACTCGTGGATCACGACGTTGTAGACTTCGCCGCCGCGTCCGGACTCCTCGACGTCCGCCCAGGACAACACGATCCGGCTGACGTCCCAGGCCTCGCCCGACAGCACAAGCTCCTCTTCGGTGACGACGCCGTCCTCGTCTTGCCAGGAATCCGGCACGACGAACTGCGCCGGATAGATCAGCACTGACCGCAGCGCCCGATACGGGATGCCGTCGTGCCCGAGCACCGGCAGGCAGGCCTGTGCCGCGACCGCGTGGCGCATCGCCTGCGTCACCTCGAGGCCCCGGCAACCGACGAACTCCTTCTCGCCGATGAAGACGGCGATGAGTCCGTCCAATTTCGGTCGGAGCGCGGCGGGCACGCGCGTATACCCAGGCC
>DAIRVV010000078.1:0-9965 GCA_036802645.1 Steroidobacteraceae bacterium | reverse complement strand
GACGGCAAGGGCTACGGAGCCAGCGCCATGACCCGCGCGCTGATCGCCGCGATTGCGCTCGTCCTGCTGCCGTTCGGCGCGGGTGCGGAGAAGACTCCGCCGCCGCCGCCGACGCTCAAGGACTTGAAGCGCCAGGCTCCGGAGATTCGCAAGGGCGAAACCGTCGCGCCCGATCCCGAGCGCGCGAAGGATCTCTATCGCCGTTTCCTCGAGCTCGAAGGCGGTGACCCTGCGCTGCGGACCGAGGCCATGCGCCGCCTCGGCGACCTCCAGATCGAAGCAGGCGATTCGGCGCGCGGCGAAACCGCGGGCCTCGGCGAGGCCGAGACCCGCGAGGCCATCGAGATCTACACACGCCTGCTCGAGCAGCAGCCGGACTACCCGCGCGCCGATGTCGTGCTGTACCAGCTCTCACGCGGCTGGGAATCGCTCGGGGACGCGGACAAGGCCCTCGGTTACCTGGACCAGCTCGTCACCCGGTACCCGGGAAGCACGCGCATCGATGAGGCAGAGTTCCGCCGCGGCGAGATCCTGTTCGTCGCGAAGCGCTATGCCGAGGCGCAGAAGGCCTATGCAGCGGCAAGCGCCCACGGCGAGAAGAGCGAGTTCTACGAGCAGAGTCTCTACAAGCTCGGCTGGTCGCTGTTCAAGCAGTCGGAGAACGAGGCGGCGGTCGATCCCTTCGTGCGTGTCCTCGACATCAAGCTCATCGACGCGGCCAAGCCAGGCGGCGTGGTCGATCCGACCGAGCTGCCGCGCGCAGACCGCGAGCTCGTGCAGGACACGTTCCGCGTCCTGTCGATCGGCTTTTCCTATGTGGACGGGAAGGACACGCTCGACCGCTTCCTGGCGAGGCGCGGCGAAATTCCATACGGCTACATGCTGTATTCGGAGCTCGGCGACCTCTACGTCAGCAAGCAGCGCTACACCGACGGCGCGGACACCTATCGCGCGTTCGTCGACCGCTATCCGGATCACGAGCGTGCGCCGCTCCTGCAGATGCAGGCGATCGAGGCCTACAAGAAAGGCGGATTCGCCCAGCTCGTGCTCGACGGCAAGAAGGAATTCGTGGAGCGCTACCGGCTCGGCAGCTCGTTCTGGGCGGCGCGCACGCCTGGGGAGTTCCCGCTCGTCGCGCGCGAGCTGAAGACCAACCTGACCGACCTCGCGCAGTATTACCACGCCGAGGCGCAGCGCTCGAAGCAGAAGGCCGACTATCACGAGGCCGCGCGCTGGTATCGCGAGTTCCTCCAGTCGTTCCCGGACGACCCGGAATCGGCGCGGACGAACTACCTGCTCGCCGAGACACTGTTCGAGAGCGAGGATTACCGCACGGCCGCCGTCGAATACGAGCGGACGGCGTATGCCTATCCGTTCCACGAGAAGTCGGCAGAGGCGGGCTACGCCGCGCTCGTCTGCTACGAGCGCGAATTGAAGTTGCAAAGCGGTGCGCCGCTCACGGCCTGGAATCAGCAGCGCCTCGAGAGCCAGCAGCGTTTCGCGATGACCTTCCCCGCGCATCCCGAGAGCGCGACGCTCCTCACGCGCACCGCGCGCGAATTCTACGACCTGAAGAACCTGCCCAAGGCGCTCGAGGTCGCCGGTCTCGTCCTTGCCCGGCAGCCGCCGGTCGACATTGCAATGCAGCGCACGGCCTGGACCGTCACGGGCAATGCGCAGTTCGACACGGGCCGCTACGCGGACGCGGAGGGCGCTTACCTGCAGGTGCAGTCTCTGCTCCTGCCGCAGGATCCGGAGACGTCCGCGATCACTGAGCGGCTCGCCGCGACGATCTACAAGCAGGGCGAGTCCAAGCAGGCTGCCGGCGACGCCGCGGGCGCCGTCCTCGATTACCTGCGAGTCGGCAAGCTCGCGCCGGGCGCCTCGATCCGCGAGACCGCGGAATTCGACGCGGGCGCGCTGCTCGTCGGGCTCAAGGACTGGCAGCAGGCGATTCCCGTGCTCGAGGCCTACCGCGCTGCGTATCCGTCGAGCGCGCGCCAGGCCGACGTGACACGCAACCTCGCGGTCGCCTATCTTGAGGGCGGGCGGCCCGGCGAGGCCGCCGGCGAGTTCGAGCGCATCGCGGCCTCGGGCGCCGAGACGCCCGAAGTGCAGCGCAATGCCTTGTGGCAGGCCGCGGAGCTCTACGAAAAGTCCTCGCAGCCGGCGCGCGCGATGACGGCCTACGCGAACTATGTGGAGCGCTTCCCGGCGCCGCTTGCCAATGCGATCGAGGCGCAGCTCAAGCTCGCGGACTATGCCAAGGAGTCGGGCGACTATCTCGGCCGCCGCCGCTGGCTGGACGGCATCGTCGCGGCCGACCGCGATGCCGGCTCCGCGCGCACCGACCGCAGTCGCTACCTCGCGGCGCTCGCGACGCTCGAGCTGACGAGCGCGAGCCGGGATGCATTCCAGGCAATACCGCTCGTGGCGCCGCTGCCGCGCACGCTCGCGGACAAGAAGACGGCGATGGAGCGGGCGCTTGCCGGCTATCAGGCCGCGACCGGCTACGCGGTCGCAGAAGTGACGACCGCCGCCACCTACGAAATGGGCGAGCTCTATCGCCGGCTCGCAGGCGATCTCATGAAGTCCGAGCGGCCGGCGGATCTCGGCGCCGAGGAACTCGAGCAATACGACCTCCTGCTCGAGGAGCAGGCATTCCCGTTCGAGGAGAAATCGGTCGAGATCCACGAACTGAACGCGCGCCGCGCAACCGAGGGCCTCTACGACGCCTGGGTGCGCAAGAGCTATGCGGTCCTTGCGGAAATCGAGCCGGCCCGCTTCGGCAAGCAGGTCGAGGCTGAATCGTTCGTGACCGTGCTCGAGCTGCCTATACCCGTCGCGCCGCCGCCGGCCGCTCCCGCCGTCGAAGCGCCGAAGAAGGGTAATAAGGACGACAAAACGGCGGCCGCTGTTCCGGCGCCGGTATCGACGATCGCGCCCGCTGTCGCGGAACAATTTGCAGTGGCCGTGCGCGCTCTCGAAGCGGGCGACTACACGGCAGCGCGCCCGATCCTCGAGAAGCTAGTTGCGGCCGAGCCGGTACTCGCGGCGCCCGCCGTCAATCTCGGGATGCTGCATGCGCGCGAGAGCCGCTGGGCCGACGCCGAGACGGCGCTTTCCGACGGCATCCGCCGCGATCCAGAGAGCGCGGTCGGCCTCAACGAGCTCGCATCCGTACGGCGGGAGACGGGCCGGTTCACGGATGCCGAGGCCGCCTACCGCCAGGCGCTCGCGGCAGATCCGAAGCACTACCGCACGCACAGGAATTTCGCCGTGCTGCTCGATCTCTACCTCTGGCGTCCGGCCGAGGCGCTGCAGCACTTCGAGGCTTATCTTTCGAAATCAGGGACGGCGGACCGGCAGGTCTCCGGCTGGATTGCGGAGCTCAAGCGCCGCGTCGGCGACGTGGCCCAGACCGCAGGAGTGCAACCATGACATTCGTGCCGCGGCTCCTGGCCGCGTTGCTCCTCATCGCGCCGCATGCGCGCGCACAGGAAGCCGAGCCCGACGCGCCCGCCACTCCCGCCGAGGAGCCCGCAGTTGTCGTGGACGACACGGCGCCGCCGACGATGGATCACCTCGAGCTCGATCCGACCTCGATCACGGGCAACCGCGAGTTGCCCAAGGTCATGGTGATCGTGCCGTGGAAACGCGCGGAGCTCGGCGACCTCGAAGGCCGTCCCGCCAACAGCCTCCTGAACGAGGTGCTGCAGCCGGTCGACCGTGAGGTCTTCCGTCGCGAACTGCGCTATTTCGAGGCTTTGGACGCCAAACCCGAGACATGAGTACCGTTTTCACAAACCGGTCGCTGTCAACCTAACCCCTTAAAGACCCCACTGGAGCAGCCCATGCACGCCCTGGACATGATCCTCAACTTCTTCCGCGAGGGCGGGATTTTCCTGTATCCGCTCGCCCTGATCTGGGTGATCGGACTCGTGATCGCCCTCGAGCGCTTCGGCTTCGTCATGCGCGTCGGCGCGGGCAACCGCCGCATGTGGGCGCAGGTGCAGCCGCTCCTGGAGGCAGGGAAGTTCCGCGAAGCGCTTCAGGCAGTCTCCAACTCCGAGACGGCGCTCGCGCACATCATGCGTTACGGCATCACCCGCATCCAGACCGCGCGGCGCCGCGATGACATCGAGAAGGCGCTCGAGGAAAGCCTCGTCGAGGTCATTCCGCGCCTCGAGAAGCGCACCCACTACCTCGCGTCGCTGGCGAACATCGGCATGCTGATGGGCCTGCTCGGCACGATCGTCGGCCTGATCGGCGCATTCGCGGCCGTCGCCCAGGCGAATCCGGCCGAGAAGGCGAGCCTCCTGGCCGCGTCGATCTCCGTCGCGATGAACAACACGGCGCTCGGCCTCGTCACCGCAATCACGCTCCTGCTCGCGCACCTCTACCTCGAGACGAAGACGACGGAAATCGTCGACAGCCTCGAGGTGGCGTCAGTCAAGTTCCTGAACGCGCTGAACGAGCGGAAGATGGATCCGGAATCGCAGCAGGAAACGGTCCGGCAGCAGCATCGTCCGGTCGAGGCCGGAGTGAGGGGCGCCCGCGCATGAGCGGTTCGCGCATCGCCAGGCGGCAGTCGCGCAATCACGCGCGCTACCGCGGCAGGAATGACATCAACATCGTCCCGATGCTGGACGTGATGGTCATCCTGATCTTCTTCCTGATCTTCACGGCCGTGTTCTCGAAGATGAATATCCTCGAGCTCAACCTGCCGGTGGACAGCGGCCCGCCGCCGGTGCTGCCGGCCGTGCTGGAGCTGGAAGTGATCGTGCGCAGCAATGCCATCGAGGTCGCCGACCGCAACACGGGGCTCTTGCAGCGGTTGCCGAACCTCGCCGATGGCGCGGACTACATCGGCCTCTCGAACTACCTGCGGCGCGTGAAGATCCGCTTCCCCGAGAAGAGAGACGCTACGGTGCTGCTGGAGCCCGACATTCCGTACGACGCCATGGTCCAGGCCATGGACACCATGAAGTCATTCGACACCGAGCTCGATGACCAGCCGGTTCGCGGCGAGCTGTTCCCGCAGATCGCCGTCGGCGACGCGCCCGTCGCCGCCCAGGCCGACCGGGTGGCGCAGCGATGATCTCCGCGCGGCTCAGGCAGAACCGCAAGCCCGGGCGCCGCGGCCAAAAGGGCGATCGCGCATCCCACGGCATGTCCTCGCTCATCCCGATGATCGACATGCTGACGATCCTGGTCGTGTACCTGCTCGTGCATGCGGCGGACTACGAGATCCTGCCGAACATGAAGAGCATCCAGATCCCGCTGTCGGCGTCGGAGACCAAGCCGCGCGAGACAGTGACCGTTCTGATTACGAAAGACGCACTGTTCGTCAACGGTGCCGAAGTGGCGAGCGTCGCCGAGCTCAGGAGCAGGCCGGAGTCCGTGATCGAGCCGCTGAGGCGTGTGCTGGTGACGGAGGCGGGCAAGCGCATGCTGAAGGACAAGGACGACCCGACCTCGCACGAGGTGACGGTGCTTGCGGACAAGGACCTTCCATACAGCTTCCTGAAGAAGATCCTTTCGACCTGCACGGCCGCGGAATACGGCAAAGTCTCGTTGGCGGTGCTCGAGCGCGAGCGCGCCTACAGCGGTCCGGGCGCGGTCTGAGAATCACGTGACTGCCCTGGCCGCCAACTACCGGATCTTCGACCTCCCGTGGACGCCCGACGAGGACGAACAGAAGCGCCTGCGCAAGACCGCGCGCGCACTCCTGTTGGTGTTCGCCTTGCTGGGCATCGTCATTCCGCTCATCCCGATGTCTGAGCGGCCGCCGCCGCCACCGCTGCCGGAGGAAGTCGTCAGGCTCATCCTCGAGCCACCGCCAGCGCCACCGCCGCCGCCCGAGGTCAAGAAGCCGGAGCCGAAGCCCGAGCCCAAGCCCGAGGTCAAGCCGGTCCCGGTTCCGAAGCCCGTGGACCGCCAGGCCGAGGCACGCAAGAAAGCTGAGAAATCGGGCCTTCTCGCCATGAAGGACCAGCTCGAGGACCTGCGCCAGGCACTCGAGCCGACCGAGATGAGCTCGGCCCCGCTGATCGGCAAGGTCGAAGGCCAGAGCCGTGCGGAGCGCTCGCTCGTGACCTCGCGCACCGGCATCGGCAGCGGCGGCATCAACACCGGGAAGCTCTCCTCCGGATTCGGCAGCGGACCTGGAAACCTGAAAGGTCATGCGACGGCCGCCGCTTCGCCGTCGTTTGCGGACAAGATCGGCGATGACAGGGCTGCGGCGAGCCGGAGCGGCTCGGGCGGCAGGGCCTCGCGCAGCCGCGAAGAGATCGAGATCGTCTTCGACCGCAACAAGTCCGCGATCTATTCCCTCTACAGCCGCGCCCTGCGCGAGCAACCGGAACTCCAGGGCAAGGTCGTCGTGCAGCTCACGATCGCGCCGACGGGCGAAGTCACCGACTGCCGCATCGTGTCGACGGAACTGCACGACGCCGAGCTCGAGCGCAAGCTGCTCGCGCGCATCCGCATGTTCCGCTTCGAAGAGAAGGAAGTCGAAGCGATGACCACCACTAAACCGATCGAATTCTTCCCGGCCTGACGCCAAACGGCTAACATTCGGCTCCCGCCATGCAGGGATCAACCCGGAGATCCCAGGGGCCGACATGAACATCGAAAAGAACCGCGTCGTGACGCTGCATTACACGCTGCGTGACGAGCAGGGCGCCGTCATCGATTCCTCGAGCGGCCGCGGGCCGCTCAGCTACATCCACGGCAAGGGCAACATCATCCCGGGGCTCGAGCAGGCGCTCGCCGGCCGGGCCGCGGGCGACAAGGTCGACGTGACCGTGGCGCCAGAGCAGGGTTACGGGCGGCGGGACGAGAGGCTCGTGCAGATCCTGCCGCGGACCAAGTTCACCGGGCTCAGCGAAATCACGCCGGGCATGCAGGTCCGCTCGAGTGGCCCGAAGGGGCCGCGCATGCTGACGGTCGTGCGCGTCGAGCGCGATTTCGTGACCGTCGACGCCAATCATCCGCTGGCGGGACGCACGCTGCATTTCTCCGTCGAAGTCGAGGAGGTGCGCAAGGCAACGCACGATGAAGTCTCGCACGGTCATGTGCACGGGCCTGGCGGCCACCAGCACTAGCTGGCACCCTCGGCTCCCGCGTGATTCACCGCCAGAACCTGCAGTTTCCGGAGAAGGACACAGCGCTCCGCGAGGATGTCCATGCGCTGGGCGGCCTGGTCGGCGACGTGCTCCGTGACCAGGGCGGCGATCGGCTCTTCAATCTTGTCGAGGGCGACCGCGTTGCCGCGATTGCGCGCCGCGAGGGCGGCGGCAAGTCCGCGGTCGAGCTCGTGGCGCGCACATCCGGGCGCGATGCCGGCGATTCCCGCGACCTCATCCGCGCGTTCAGCACCTGGTTCGAAGTCGTGAACCTGGCGGAGCGCGTGCATCGCGTCCGGCGCCGGCGCGAGTACCTCGTGCGCAACGACCAGCCGCAGCCCGGCGGGATCGGCGACTGCATGTACAGCCTGAAAGCGGCCGGATACGACGCAGAGCGTGTCATCGAGCTTCTGTCCGGCGTCACGATCTACCCGGTCTTCACCGCGCACCCGACCGAGTCGACGCGCCGCACGATGCTGCGCAAGCAGCAGCAGATTGCCGACATGATGATCGAACGGCTCGACCCGACGCTCACCCCGTTCGAACAGCGCGCGGTCTGGGAGCGCATCCGCATGGAAGTCACGTCCGGGTGGCAGACAGAGTCCCATCCGCGCGAGCGGCTGACGGTCGCCGACGAACGAGAGCACGCGCTTTTCTATCTCGCGGAAGTCATCTACCGCGTCGTGCCCGCGCTCTACGAGGAAATCGCCCTGTGGATGCAGACCGTATTCGGGCTGCCGCCGGAGCTCGGCCGGATGCCCCTCATCCTGCGCTTTGGCAGCTGGGTGGGCGGCGACATGGACGGCAATACCGAGGTGCATGCGAAGACGATCCGGGAGACCGCGCATCGCCAGCAGCAGCGCGTGATCACCGCGTACTACCAGGAATGCCGGGCGCTGGCGGACAAGCTCTCGCAGAGCGCGGGCCGCGTGGCCGCGAGCCGCGAGCTCGAGGCGCGGATCGCGGAGTACGACATCCTGCTGCCCAAGGCGCGGGAGGCTGCCTCGACCCGGCATGACCGGATGCCGTACCGCATCTTTCTCGCGCAATTGGCAGAGCGTCTCCGCACGACTTACGACGGCCAGCCGAATCACTACGAGTCGTCGGACCAGTTCGTGCGCGACATCCAGCTCATGGCGACGAGCCTGCGTGAAAACCACGGCCGCCACGCGGGCCTGTTTCCGGTGGAGCGGCTGCTGTGCCGCGCCCTCACCTTCGGATTTCACCTGGCTACGCTCGATGTGCGGCAACACGCGGCCGTTCATCGCGAGGTCATCGCCCAGGGTCTCGGCCGCGAGGACTGGGAGGGACTTGCCGCTCGCGACCGGAGCATGGCGCTCTGCGAATCGATCTCGCGCGACCGCGGCCCGGCCGCAGGCTTCGACGCCGTGGGGCGCCGTACGCTCGCGGTGTTCGAGGCGATGATGCAGGCGCGCTACAAGTACGGCGAGCGCGCCATTGGCGACTACATCGTGAGCGGCACCGAATCGGCCGACGACGTGCAGTCGGTGCTGCTGCTCGCTCGCTGGGCGGATATCACGGATCGCGAAAGCGGGGAGGTGCCGCTGGACGTGGTGCCGTTGCTCGAGTCAGTCAACGCGCTCGAAGGCGCGGGATCCGTGCTCGAGTCGCTGCTGGCGGAACCCTCCTACCAGCGCCACCTCGCTGCGCGGGGAGGCCGCCAGACCGTGCTGCTCGGGTTCGCGGAAAGCAACCAGGCGGCCGGAATCGCGTCCTCGCGCCACGCAATCTACCAGGCCCAGGTCGAGTTAATCGCGTCGGCGAGGAAGGCCGGAGTGGACCTCACTCTGTTCTACGGGCGTGGCGGGCCGTCGAGCCGCGGTGGCGGCCCGATCGAGCGCCTCGTCGAGAGCGCACCCGAAGGCGCGACGCGCGGGAGGCTCCGCGCGACGGAGCAGGGCGAGGGCATCAGCAACAGCTACGGCCTGCGTCGCATCGCGCTCAGGAGTTTCGAGAAAGCCGTGTTCGCCGTCGCGATGGACCGCACCGAGATTCCGCAGGCCGCGGCGCGCGAGCGCGAATTCCAGGGCCTCATGGCGAGTGTCGCGGCGGCGAGCCGGGCGCGTTATCGCGCGCTGGTCCACGATCAGCCGGAGTTCCTGAAGTTCTTCCGCAACGTCACGCCCATCGACGTCATCGAGCGCATGCAGATCGGTGGCCGCGTCGCCACACGCTACGGCAGCGGGATTACGGCCGTGCGATCCGTGCCCTGGGTCTTTGCCTGGATGCAGAGCCGGCACGTGCTGCCCGGGTGGTACGGTATCGGCTCCGGTCTCGAGGCGGCCGCGCGCGAACACGGGGCCGATACGCTGGCGAAGGCGCGGGCCGACTGGACATTCTTCGCGAACCTGCTCGACGACGTCGAGATGGACCTGGTGCGCGCGGATCTGGACATCGCCGTCCTCTACGAGGGTCTCGCAAGCGGCGACGCCGGCGCGATCGCGGCGGAGATCCGGCGTGAGTACGCGCTCGCGAAGCACTGGGTCACGACCATCAGCGGCGAAAAGGAGCTGCTGGACGACAGGCCGCAAATGCAGCGCGCCGCAATCCTGCGCGCGCCATACGGCGACCCGATGCACCTGATGCAGGTCGACCTGCTGCGCCGGTGGCGGGCAACGGACCGGAAGGACCCCGCACTCTTCGACGCATTGCTGGCGAGCGTCTCCGGCATTGCGCTTGCGCTGCAGGCGACGGGATGACGGCCGCCATGCAGCGAAGCGTCTGCGTCTACTGCGCGTCGAGCCAGGCTTGCGACGCCGAATACCACGATGTCGCCCGCAAGCTCGGCGAGCTGCTGGCGGGCGCCGGATGCAC
>DAIRVV010000077.1:0-9974 GCA_036802645.1 Steroidobacteraceae bacterium | reverse complement strand
GATCCGGGCCGCACCGACACTTGCGCGTATTTCTCCTGGACCTCGTCCATCGCCGCATCCAGCACGATTCGGCCGCGGTCGATGAACAGGAGATCGGTCAGGATGTGTTCGATCTCCTCGACCTGGTGGGTCGTCACGAGGATCGTGCGCTGCTGGTCGAAGTACTCGTTGAGCAGCGTCTCGTAGAACTGCTTGCGCATCAGGATGTCGAGGCCGAGGGTCGGCTCGTCGAGGACGAGGAGCTTCGCGTCGATCGCCATGACGAGCGCGAGGTGCATCTGCGTCACCATGCCCTTCGACAGCTCCCTGATGCGGCTCGTCTTTTTGATATCGCTGCGCGCGAGAAAATGTTCGCAGACTTCGCGGCGGAATTTCGGGTGCGTCGCCGCGACGAATTCGATCAGCTGGCTGACGCGGATCCAGCGCGGCAGCACGGCGACATCGGCGATGAAACAGACGTCCTGCATCAGCCGGTGGCGCTGGCGGTATGGGTCGAGGCCGAGCACGGACAGCTCGCCGTCGAAGCGCGTGAGGCCCAGGAGCGCTTTCAGCGCAGTCGTCTTGCCGGCACCGTTCGGGCCGATCAGCCCGACGATGCGGCCGGATCCGACGCGGAAGGTCACGCCGTCGAGGGCGCGCGTCGTGCCGAAGCTCTTGCCGAGCCCGCGCGCGGTGATGAGATCACTCACTCTCGCCCTCCTTTTCCGCCTCCGCATCGCGCGCAGGCGTCAGCGTGGGAGCCGGCGCGGGCGGAATCCTGTCGAGCTTGTCGAGGAGCTCCTTGGGCTCGAAGCCGAGTCGCTGGATGCGGCCCGCGATCTTGGGCCACTCCTCCTCCAGGAAAAGCTGTCGTTCGTCCTTGAGAAGCGCGCGGCGCGCGCCTTCGGTCACGAACATGCCGCGGCCGCGGCGCTTCTCGACGAGCTGCTCGTCGACGAGCTGCTGGTAGCCCTTCAGCACCGTGAGGGGATTGAGGCGGTACTCGGCCGCTACGCTGCGCACCGACGGCAGGGGGTCGCCGTCGTTCAGTACGCCTTCCAGGATCATCGCCACCACGCGGTCGCGCAGTTGGCGGTAGATCGGCAGGCTGTCGTTCCAGTTTGTGTCCATGCGTGCGTATAAGTGAGCTAGCCCGCTACCAGACTACTTTAGCAGAGCACCACGAGCGCCCTTAGAAACCGACGCTCATGGACGGGGACTGCTGGCGCTCGCCCTGCTCTTTCTTCGCAACCATGTGCGCGACGCGCTTGGCGACCACGACGATCTCGGGCAGCTGCGTCGCCGCGAACTGGGCACCGGACTCGCGCTTGGCGATGACGACCACCTCGGGCAACCGGGTCCGCACAATGGCGCTGTCGTCGAGGCTGGTCAGTTCGCCGATTTCGATCGTGCCGCGGGGGGCCGAGGCCAGGTACGACTGGTCCATGGCGAGACCGCCGAATGAGACGATCGCGACTGCTGCCACGCTGCTTACGGTCTTCCGAGTGCTCTCTGCAACCATCGTGAACATGACTTTCTCCTTTCCTCTTGCTGGGTTCGGGGTGCCGCCATGGCTGTCCCGATGTACTGATGTGGCCCTCTGGTGTTGTAGTTGACTATAACACCGACTCGATTGCAAGGGGTTTTTGAGGATCGAACTCACGGAGTCGCAATACACCCTATAAATCAACCAGTTAGATCGCGCAATTCTTCCGTGCCGGGCTTCGGCAGCAAGTCTCGGGCGCCGCCGCCGGCAAAAATCGCGCGGAAACCGAACACCCGGCGGGCCTTTCGGGCGTTCTATCCACTGCCCCTGCCCGCCTTGCGGGTAGAGTGCCGGCGATGGGAGTGGGCGACGCCGACGCGCAACTGATGCTGCGTTACGCCGCGGGCGAGGCACGCGCGTTCGATGAGCTCTACGCCGCCCATCGGGGCGGCCTGTGGCGATTCATCCGGCGCTCAGTACGCGACGCCGCGGCGACCGACGACGTGTTCCAGGAATGCTGGTCGCGCGTCATCGCGAACCGGGAGCGCTACCGTCCGGAGGCGCGCTTCGCGACCTGGCTGTACCGGATCGCGCACAACTGCTGCATGGATCATTGGCGAAAGAGCGGGCGCCGCGACCGGCGCGAGTCGATGGACGACGATGCGATCTCAGCTGCCGCCGACGAGTCCACCGCGGAACCCCTCGACGCGGTCCTCGGGGGCGAAGCAGGCGAGCGGCTCGCCGCGGCGCTCGAGCGCCTGCCGCAGGAACAGCGCAGTGCCTTCCTGCTCTATGTGGAAGGCGGGTTGTCCGTGGCCGAGATCGGAGAAGCCACGGGCGTGAATGCGGAAACGGCCAAGAGCCGGCTGCGCTACGCGGTCGCGCGGCTCAAGCAGGCGCTCGGCAGCGACGCACCGGACTGAGGACATGGAACAGAAAGACATCGAGGCACCCTTTCCTCGCGGACCGTGGAAACGGCTGCTCGAGGCTGCGGGCGATGCGCCGCCGGAGACGACCGACGCTCGCATCCGCGCGAGCGCACGCAAGGCCTTGACGCCGCATGCCGCGCGCTGGTGGGTGCATGCCGGCCTCGCAGCAAGCTTCGTGGTCGCGGTCGTGATCGCGCAGGCGCTGTTCGGCGGGGGCGGCAGGGATCCCGCCGGCGAATCCCGGGTGGAGGTCGATCTCCTCGATCGGTCAAAGGCGATCAGCCCCCCGCCAGCACCGGGTGCGGCGGCTGCCCCGCAGCGGAAGGAAGCGCCACGGGCGGCAGGCGAGGCCGCAACGGTCGAAACCTACGACGATGCCGAGCCCGATGCCGGCGAAGTGCCGGAGGTTGAAGTGACGGGCTCGCGCATCGGCGGACCGGAGCGCGAGCGCCGGGCGGCGAGCGAAGCGCCGGAGGAGGAATACGTGACGAGCCCGCCACCGGCGGCGGCGATCGATCTGCCGGAGACGGCGGCGGCACCGGAGCAATCCGACGACGCTGCCAAAGAAACTGCGGAACCGCGCCCACTCGGCAGTCTCGCCAGGCCGGCGTCCTGGCAGAAAACGCCCGATGAGTGGTACACGCGGATTGTCGCGCTCAGGAAAGCAGGCCGCGACACGGAAGCCGACGAAGAGCTTGCGCGCTTCGAAGCCGCCTGGCCCGGCTGGATGAAGCAGCACGGCAAGCCGAGGCCTTGATCCCGCAGCGATACCTGCCCTGGCTGATGCTGGCGCTGGTCTCGCTTGCCAACTTCGGCAATTTCTACGTCTACGACTCGATCGGTCCTGTCGCCGACCTGCTCGAGCGCCAGCGCGGATTCAGCAACACGCAAATCGGCCTGCTGAATGCGATCTACAACCTCCCGAACATCGTCCTCCTGCTGGTCGGCGGGATGCTGGTCGATCGATTCGGCGCCGCAAGGATGCTCACCTGGACCGCCGCGATCTGTACGGCCGGTGCCTTGCTGACGGCCTATGCGCCGGAATTCGCGGGCATGGCGGGTGGCCGCCTGCTGTTCGGTGTCGGCGCGGAAACATTCAACATCGCGACCATCGGCGCGGTCCTCCGCTATTTTCCCATCCGGCATCTCGCGCTGGCGTTGGGCCTCAGCATGGCGCTCGGCCGGGGCGGCGCGTTCTCGGTCGACATGTCACCGACCTGGTTTGCGGACTCATACGCCGCGGGCTGGCAGCCGCCGCTCGAGATCGCGGCGTTCTTCGCGGCCACCTCGCTCGCCGCCTGCGCCATTTACGGGTGGGCCGACAGGCGCGCCGGCTGGCGCGAGAAGCCGGCCATCACCGCGCCACGTTTCTCGCTGCGCGAGGCCTGGCAGTTCGGGCCGGCTTACTGGTACCTGCTCGTGTTGTGCGTGCTCTGGTACTCGGTGATCTTCGCCTTCCGCAGCACATTCTCGATCAAGTATTTCCAGCATGCGCATGGGCTCGACCTCGCGGCCGCGGGCGCGATCAACAGCTATGTCTTCCTGGCAGCACTCTTCGCGACGCCGGCCTTCGGCTGGCTCTGCGATCGCATCGGCCGCTTTGCGCCGCTCCTCGCGGCAGGCAGCCTGCTCCTGCCCGTATCGATCTTCGTCATGGCGATGCCGCAGGGATCGCTTGGAGTCGGAACGCTGCTGATCGGCGTGAGTTATTCACTGGTGCCGGCCGTCATGTGGCCGCTGACGGCAAGGCTCGTGCCGGCGCACCGCCTCGGCACGGCGCTCGGCCTGATGTGGGTCGTGCAGAACGCCGGCATCGCCGGGGCGAACCTGATGGCCGGCTGGCTCAACGACAGCTTCAGCGCCGGGCCGGAAAACCCGGGCGGCTACCAGCCCATGATGTGGTACTTCTTCGCTTCGAGCGCGATCGGCTTCCTGTTTGCGCTCGCGCTCTGGCACCGGGCGGGCCAGCGAGGGCACGAAGCCGCCCACGGCCGGAAAGAGGCTATTCCCGCTCCAGTCGGCTGAGGCCTTGCTTCAGCTCGCGGCGATGAGCCGCGTCCAGTTTCGGGAACTTAGGGTCGACGCGCTCGAGCGTCTCGACGATCGTCCGCGCGACGGCCACGCGCATGTAGGCCTTGCTGTCGGCCGGGATCGCGTACCAGGGCGCGAATGGGCGCGCGGTTTCGCGCAGCGCGTCCTCGTATGCCTGCTGGAAGTCATCCCAGCGTGCGCGGTCGTCCAGGTCGCCGAGACGGAATTTCCAGTTCTTGCCGGCTTCCCGGATGCGGCTGATGAAGCGCTGCTTCTGCTCGTCGCGCGAGACATTGAGCCAGAACTTCAGGATCACCGTGCCGTTCTTCGCGAGATGCTCCTCGAAGCTGCGGATCGACTCGAGGCGGTCGCTCCAGATCCGCTTCAGGTCGACGTCCGGCAGGCGCTGCGCCTCGAGGAACCGCGGGTGGACGCGCACCACCAGCACTTCCTCGTAGTGGCTGCGATTGAATACGCCGATCTTGCCGCGCTCCGGCAGGCGCACGGCCACGCGCTGGAGGAAGTCGTGCCGCAACTCGAGCTCGCCCGGCGGGCCGAAGGCGTGGACGCGAAAGCCCGCCGGGTTGACGCCCGAGAAGACCTTGCGGATCGTGCTGTCCTTCCCCGCGGCGTCCAGCGCCTGGAACACGGTCAGCAGGGCGAATCGCTCGTCGGCGAACAGGCGCTGCTGCAGCTTGTCGAGGCGGCCAACGAGGTCGTCGAGTTCCTCCTCGAGCGCGTCTTTCGACGGCGTGCCCTTCGGTGGTTCACACGAAAGCCTGTCGACCGAGAAGCGGCCTTCGTACGGCACGCGATGCCGTTTCGGAAAATCGATCATGGATGCGCTCCTTCCGCGCCTCGCAGACGAACGAACAGCCAGAGTCCGGCGCCGATCAGCGCGAATACCGAGCCGCTCGCGATGGTCGGCAGCCAGCCTGCGTGGTCGACCATGTAACCGATGAGCGGCGCCAGCAGGCCCGGGGTGGTGCCGCCGAAGTTCAGCATGCCGCAGGCGCTCGCCGTGTGCTCGCCCGATGCGTAAGTCGCGGCGGCCCAATAGGGCGTGTCAGCGAACAGCGTAAAGCCAAAGCAGAGCGAGAGCAGGCCGACGGCGACATAGGGATCGGGCGCGTAGACGCCCGCGACCAGGAAGATCGCGACGAGGACGAGACCGGTCATGGCCGTGATGCGGCAACCGCGGAGGCCCCCATAGCGGCGGCACAGCGCGTCGCAGACCCAGCCGCCGACGGCCGTGAGGATCGCGCCGGTCACGAATGGAGCGACATAGAGCCAGCCGCTCTCGAGCATCGAAAAGCCGCGCGACTCGACGAGGTAGGTAAAGAGCCACTGCGAGAAGGTGTAGAAGACGTAGTTGAGGCAGAAGTAGCTCGCGGCGAGGATCATGACGTCGCGGTTCACGAGCGCCGCGCGCCAGGAGGCGGGCGCCGCGGGCGACGGCGGCGCCCGCGAGCGGCCCGCGTCGATGAACTCGACTTCCTCGCGCGTGATCGACCGATGCTGGGCGGGCTTGTCACGCGCGTACCAGAGCCACCAGAGCCCGGCGATCACGCCGAGCGGCGCCAGGATGTAGAAGGTTTCACGCCAGCCGTAGGCGACGATCAGCGCCGTCACGACAGGCCCGAGTGCCGCCTGTCCGAGCGCAAGCCCGGAGCTCGTCACTGAGTTCGGGAGTGCCCAATGACCGGGCGGGAACCAGCCCTCGATCAGTCCCGTCGTGATCGGGAATATCGGCGCATTGGAGGCGCCGACGAGCAGGCGCACCGCGACCAGCGAGACCATCGCGCCCGCCGCGGACGCTGCCATCAGGCTCGGTGCAAAGCCCGTGAGCGCCGTCAAGACGCCCCAGGTGATCGCGATGCTGCCGAGCGCGCGCCGCGGCCCGAATCGCTCGCCGAAGACGCCGCCTGGAATCATCATCAGCGTATAGCTGATATTGAACGCCCCGAGGATCCAGCCGAGCTCGGCGCTCGTGAAGCCGAACTCGCTGCGAATGCTGGGGACCGCGACCGACAGCGCATTGCGCAGAAGGTAGTTGACGAAGCTCACGACGAAGAGCACGAACAACAGCCGCCAGCGAACCGGTATGCCGCGCAGGATGCTCATTGGCGTCTCAAGTGCCGAGCCCGCGGCGGAGCCGGCGGTCTCGCTTCAGGTCGTCGAGGATGCGGTGCGCGGCGTTGTGGCCCGGCGCGCCCGTGACGCCGCCGCCCGGATGCGTGCCCGCGCCGCAGAGATAGAGCCCTGCAATCGGAGACGCGTAGCGTGCATATCCCGGCAGCGGCCGCATGAAGAAGAGCTGGTCGGGCCGGAGGTCGCCGTGAAAGATGTTGCCCTCGGTGATGCCGAAGACCTGCTCGAGGTCGGCCGGCGTGAAGAGGCGGCTCGCGACCAGCGAGCGCCCGACGGCCGGGACGAATTTCGTGATCTGGCGCAGGAGCTGTGCCGTGAGGCGCTCGCGCTCGAGACTCCAGTCGGAGCCCGCGAGCCGGTATGGCAGGTATTGCACGAAACAGGTCATCACGTGGCGGCCCGTCGGCGCGAGCGAGGGATCCACGAGCGAGGGCACGAGGCAGTCGATCCAGAGCTCTTCGGCGACGCGGCCGCGCCGCGCCTCTCCATAGGCCGATTGCGCGCCGTCGAGCCAGGGCACGAGCGTGAACTGGGAGCGTTGCAGCGCATCGGCCGCCGGATCCTCGCCCGTGAGCCGCGGCACCTCCGACAGCACGAGATTGAGCTTGCCGCAGGGACCATCCATCTTGATGCCGCGCACGGCCGCGAGGAATTCCGGGTCGAGTGCGGCCTCAGGCAGGAGCTTCAGGTAAGTGCGCTTCGGATCGGCATTCGACACGACGATGCCGGCGTCGATGAGGCTGCCGTCCGCGAGCGTGACTCCATGGGCGCGTCCGTGGATCACGCGGATCCCGGCCACTTCGGCTGAGGTGCGAAATTCGACGCCGCGCCCGCGGCAGGCCTCCGCCATCGCCGCCGTGATCGCGCCCATGCCGCCCATGACATGGCCGACGAAACCCTGCTTCGACTCCGCGCCGCCACCGAGCAGGTGGAACAACAGGCCGAAAAGCGTGCCCGGGTCGTAGGTCCCGCCGTGCTTTCCGTAGAGGCTGTTCGCGAGGATGAGTGACTTCAGGTGGGGCGATTCGAGCGAACGGTCGAGGAACTCGCCGAGGCTCCCCGTCATAAAGGCGACGAAATCCGGTATCTGCCGCGCGCTGATTCCCCGGAAGCGCAGTGCAAGCCGGAGGAGCTCGCGAAATCCCGCGAATCCGCCGTGCGCGAGGTCCGGGGGCGCTTCCATGAAGAGCGGCTCGAGGTGCCGGGCGAGCCCGCCGAGCCGGCCCTCGAGCGCGAGAAATCGCTCGCAATCGGCGGGCGCGAACCGGCACAGCAGTTCGCGCATGCGGGCGTGATCGCCCCACCAGGGGAGCACGACGCCGTCCGGCGTCACCGCCTGAACCGTCGGGTTCGCCGCGACCATGCGAAGGCCATGGCGGTCGAGCTCGAGATCGCGGATCACCTCGGGCCGCAGCATGCTCGCCATGTACGAGGCTGTGGACACGCGGCAGCCCGGTGCGAGGTCGGGGTCGATCTCCTCCGTCACCGCGCAACCGCCCAGGATCTTTCGCCGTTCGAGCACGAGCGTTGAAAGCCCCGCGCGCGCCAGGTAGAAGGCGGCCGTCAGGCCATTGTGTCCGCCGCCGATGACGACGACGTCGTAGCGTTTCGCTGTCACGGTTGCAGTTTCAGTCGCGCGGAATTCCGGCCATAGGGCCGAGATGACGCGCGAGGTAGCGGCGGATGTCGAGGCTCGGGTCCTCCATCGGCGCGTAGAAGCCGCCGCGGAATCCGCGCGATTGCATGCCGAGCTGGACGCCCTCGCAGACGTGCCAGTCCTGCCGGTTCACGACGTCCCAGAATTCGACGACGTCCGTCGGGTCGAAGTCCGGCTTTGCGACCTCCGATTCGTGGAACAGGAACTCGCAGGCGATGCGCGTGAAGTCCGGCGCTTTCGGCCAAAGCGTGAAGGCCGCGACGTGCTCGGCCGCCGCCGAGAGCAAGAGGTTCGGGTAGATGACCTCGCCTTTGTGGTGGGTGCGCTCGGTTTCCGAAAGGCCTGGAAACGGAGCCCGCGTCGAGGTGCCGGAGGCGGTGAAGGTCCAGGCGCCTGCGCGGTGCGGGATGCCGTCCTCCCATTCGAGGCCGGCGCCGCCCTTGTCGCGAAACGCCGGCACGAGCGCGCAGAGCTCCGGATGCACCGGACCGCAGTGGTAACACTCGTTGTAGTTCTCGAGGATCACCTTCCAGTTCGCGCGCACGTCATAGACGATCTGCGCGCCGCGGCGCATGTCCGCGAAGGGATAGCGGCCGAGCATGCGCGTCGCCTTTTCGGCCTGGCCGGCGAGCGGCGATGGCTTCTCCCCGAGGTTGAGGAAGATGAATCCGCCCCAAGTCTCGAGCGCAACCGGCACGAGAGAGAAATTCTCCTTCGGGCAGGCCGCGTCGAACTGCACGAAGGGTGCGGCACGCAGCGTCCCGTCCGTGTTGTAGCTCCAGGCGTGATACGGGCAGACGACCGCGGCGCCGATGCGGCTCGAGCGCCTTGCCGCCGGTTCCGCGACGTCGGGCAGCGGACTCGTGCGGATGAGGCGGCTGCCGCGGTGGCGGCAGACGTTGTAGAAGGCGCGCACGGACTCGTCGCGGCCGCGCAGCACGATCACGCTCTCGCCCGCGACCTCGACCACGAGGCAATCGCCCTTGTCGGGAATCTGGTCGAGACGCCCGGCGCAGAACCACTGGCCGTGGAAGATGTGACGCGACTCGAGCGCGAAGATCTCCGGGCTCAGATAGAACTGCGACGCGAGCGCCGCCTTCATTTCCGAAGCCTGGACCGGTTTGTCGTCGGCCGCCATGCCGCCCCCCAATCACTTATATCGCAGGTCCCGGTACGATGGGCGACCCGTCGAAGAAACGGCCGAGCCGGAATCCCGCGAGCGCCGCCGGGTCCGCGGTTCCGCTGACCATCCCCGCGATCAGTTTACCGGCACCGGGGCCGATGCCGAAGCCGTGCCCGCTGAAGCCCGTCGCGACATAGAAATCGCCGATGGCATCCACAGGCGAGATGATCGGCAGGACGTCGGGCGATGCCTCGATCATGCCGCCCCAGGATTCGACGAAGGGCGAGCCGGCAAGCTCAGGGACCCAGCGATCGAGCGATTCGCGCATCTGGCGGAGCACGCGGGCCTCGGGCTTCGGATTCAGCACACGTTCGCGCTCGAAGGGCGACAGCCCATCGAGCGGCCAGCGCGAGGGTGTCGCGAGCGCACGGAAAAACTCGCCGCCGATCGAAATCCTGAGCGAGTCGTGGCCTTCGCGAAACGCCGGCAGGAACTTTGGCGCGTAGCGGAAGCTCGCGGGTATGACCGAATGCAGGGACGAGTGGCCGTGCGCGACGGTGTAGCCACCGTCCGCGCGGCGCCGGATCGCGACGGCGGGCGACCAGGCCTGGCCATCGA
>DAIRVV010000076.1:0-9994 GCA_036802645.1 Steroidobacteraceae bacterium | reverse complement strand
CGTGTCGGTCAGCCGCATCGCGGTATCGGCGGCGCTCGCGGGTCTCGTCGTCGCCGCGCTCCTCTGGGTGATCGGCGAATACTTCGCGCCACCTGCGGATCAGTACGCGCGCCAGTACAAGATCTTCAGCCGCTATTCCCAGCTCGAGTTCACCGGCAGCCGCAGTGCCTGGGTTCGCGAAGGAGCCTGGTTCATCAACGTGCGCCGGCAGGCCGCAGAAAATCTGTACGGCGGCGTTTTTGTCTACGAGCTCGACGAGGAGCGGCGCCTCAAGCTCGTCGGGCGCGCGGAGACTGCGACGCAGGATTCCACCGGTCGCTGGGTGCTTACAAACTATGCCGAGAGCCGCCTCGGCGAGGATCGCGTGGACGCGCGGAACCTGGCGCAGCTCGTGACCGACCAGCGCTTCAATGCGGATTTCCTCGGTGTCGCCGTCACCCAGCCGGATTCGCTGCCGCTCGCCGATCTCTACGCATACAAGGAGCACCTCGAGGCGAACAACCTCGAATCGTCCGCCTGGGAGATCGCATTCTGGTCGCGCATCTCAAGGCTCGTCGCGGCAGTTGTCGTCTGCGTGTTCGCGGTCCCGTTCGCCTTCGGCCCGCTGCGCTCCGCGGGCGCCGGTGCGCGCACGGTGCTCGGCATCCTGGCGGGAGTCCTGTTCGTCCTGCTGACCCAGACACTGGAGAACAGCGCGCAGGTCTACGGCCTGAATCCGCTGATGGTTGCCTGGGGGCCGACGCTTGTATTGCTGGCGGTTTCTGCGGTCGCAATCTGGCGGACGCGCTAGCGATATTGGACGACGCGCGTTCGGGCGGCGAGGTCGAGGAGGCTGCGACCCGCTGAATCGAATGGTATCAACGCGAAATTGCCGACCAGAGGCGCAAGCATCACGCAAGCGCCGGCTGTCTGGAGCGTCCCGACGCGATTGAGCAGATACCAGCCGCCGACCGCCGCCATCCAGGACACAGCGGCGCCCAGAGCAAACCGGATCAGCGCACCGGCCCACTTGAGGCGCCCGCCGTCCGCGGATTCGAGCCGGATATGCCAGGCTTTCATGCCGAGCGTCTGGCCGCCGCGTGTCCAGCACCAGCTGAAATAAGCGCCGACGGTGAGCACGAGCACGGCGTGGTAGAGGTGACCGATTGAACCCTGTGTCGACGTCAGGATGGCTTCGCCGCCCGTCAGCGGGAGCATCGCAAAGGAGGTGACGAAGGCGAGGGCGATTACTAGCAGCAGGTCGTAGAGGAGCGCCGCGAGTCGGCGGAGGAGTCCTGCTTTCTTGCCCGTCGCGGATTCTTCATCCATGCGGGCGCAGATCTTAATGTGTCAGTGCTTGTCCTGCTGGGCAATGCGCTGCTCTATCTCGCCCTTGTAGCCGCGAAGTATCTGGCGCACCTGCTGGACGCTCGGCCTTCCTGCGATGCGGGCAATCGCCTCCGGCAATTCGTGCCAGTCACGGCCCCAGGTCAGGAGTCGCGCGGCGTCCTTGACAACCGCGGTCACGGTCGTGTCATCGATGGACTTCGGCGCCCTGCTTGCGGCCTTCGGTTTGCCATTCGCCGCGCGCGCGGGTTTCGGCGGCGGCGCGGGCTTCAGGACCGTGGCAGTCGAGGTCGAACTCGTCGCTTTCGCCGGGCGCGACTTGTCGAGCTGGCGCTCGCGTTCGGGCTCGGCGATCGGCACGAAACGCTCGACATGCTGCGAGCCGACGAGATTCGTCAGGAACGACATGAGCTCGAGCGCTTCGCTGAGCGAAGGGTCCGCGGTCGCGAGGCGGGTCTTGACGATGTTCTGCAGGTCCGCGAGCCGCTGCCGCGCGAGATCCACGACCCATTTCGTCGGCCGTTGGTGATTGGGCCAGGGCTGGACGAGCCAATACTGGTCCTCCGGCAAGTCCGCATAGCGGGCATGCAGGTCGAGACTTTTCTGCCACTTCTGCAGCAGTTGCAGTACGCGGTCATCGGCGGGCGTCATGACGAATCAACATAAATCACGGCTGCGGCATGCGCACCTGAATCGCCGCAGTCCTTGACGCCCGTCACAGTGAGGCGCCGCCCGTCAGCGCTCGCAGACCGCCTGCACCCCCGGCTCGGCCGCAAGCGCCGACGCCAGATCCTGCCCGAGAGCGACCAGCCAGGAGCCGTACATCGGGTTCGGAATCATGAACCAGCGGCGGCCCCAGTACGCGTCGTGCGCGCAACGCGCCTGCTCGCGCGCGGGCGGTGTGGCGCGCCGGACATCGGGCAGGAAATCCGCGAGGTCGTCGCCGATGTTTAGAATTATCCGGTGATCACGGGCGGCCTCCTGCCGGCGCGCCTGCTTCTCGCTTTCCCATGCCGGACGCTCGCCCTTGAGCATGAGGTCGTCGTCGAGTGTCGACGCCCCGAGCCCTAGCGAGCGGAGATTTGTCGCGGTGTCCTCCTGCTGCGGGCAGGTGTCGTCGCCGGCCGCGCGTCGGATGCACTCCCGATTGGTGACGAAGAAAATGCGAACGGGACGCCCCTTGGGATCATTCATCTTGCGGGCCGCCTGGATGAATTCCACGGCGCCCGGAACAGCCGGCGCGCTCCGCCTCGCGACCCAGGCGTCCCACACCGCCGGAAACTGCTCGAAGCAGGTGCCATCGAGCAGCATCTGCGCCTGCGGCTCGGAGTTGTCGAGCACGGTTTCGTCGAGATCCATCACGACTGCGGGAGGCAGCGCGGACAGATCGCCTGCCTGCGTCGGCTCTGCGGTCCACCCCGGATCTGCGAGCCCCTTTTCCAGAGCGGCCAGCGCCGCGCGATAGGTCGACTCGCTCGCCGCGCGAAATTCCGCCGATCTCCGGACCCAGAGCGCCGCGCGCTCGCCGCCCGCGGCAAAAATCGGCGCCGATCCGCAATGATTGCCCGCTGAAGCGGACGCTGACGCAGGAGACGATGCAGGCGCAGGGGCTTGCATCGCGCAGCCAGAAACCAGAAACGCGAGCGCCGGCCAGGCGAGCGCGGCTCGGTTGGGCCTCATTCAATCCACCACGCGCATTCCGCCGTTCGCCGTGCGCTTCGAGTAGAGCGAGGACAACCGCTCCGTCATCGGGCCAACATTGCCGTTCCCGATCACGCGGCCGTCGACCTCCGTCACGCCCGCCAGCTCTCCCATGGTGCCGGTGCAAAAGGCCTCGTCCGCGCGGTACAGCTCCGTGAGCGAAAGGTCCGCAACCACGTGCGGGATCTTTTCCGCGCGGCAGATTTCGAGGACCGTCGCGCGCGTGATGCCTTCGGGACAGGCAGCGAGTGTCGGCGTGCTCACGACCCCGGCATGCACCATGAACAGATGAGTTGCGTTCGTCTCCGCGATGAAGCCGCGCAGGTCCAGCATGATCGCATCGTCGGCACCGGCCGCATTCGCCTGGATCTTCGCGAGAATCGAGGAGAGCAGGTTGGCGTGGTGAATCTTCGGGTCGAGGCAATCCGGCGGCGATCGGCGCTGGCTGCTCGTGACCAGCCTGAGACCTTTCTTCGAATAGACGGGCGGCTTGTGCTCGGCGAGCACGATCAGCGTGGGGCCCGACTGGTTGAGGCGCGGATCCATGCCGGAGGTGATCTTCACGCCTCGAGTCAGCGTGAGCCGGATGTGGACGCCGTCCGTCATCTTGTTCGCCTCCAGCGTCCGGCGTATTTCGCTGATGATCTCCTCGTCGGACGGAACGCCCTCGAAAGCGAGTGCGAGGGCCGACGAGCGCAGTCGCGCGAGGTGCTCAGAGAGCGCGAAGATCCGGCCCTGGTAGACCCGGAGTCCCTCCCACACGGCATCGCCGCCCTGGACCGCGCTGTCGAACGGACTCACGCCCGCCTCATCGCGGTGCGAGAGCTTGCCGTTCACGTTCACGATCAGGCTGCGGTTGCGCTCGTCGAACTTCTGTTGCATCGACAATCCTCAGGCGCGAAGGCGCAGGGCATGAAGCTTCTCATACCACGGCCGGCATTCGTCGACGAGCCGCTCCTGCGCGGCGGTGAGATCAACGGGGCGTCGCCGGTAGGGCTCGAATCCCGTCGATGCCTCGACGGCTGCGTACCAGTGCGGTGCCCAGGCGCCGTCCGTGTCGCGAGGTCCCGCGGACCAGGCGAGCATTACCGGCAGGAATGGAATGCCGAGCGCCTCGCAGAGCGCCGCGAGCTGTGCGCGCGGATCCTTCCGCACCTCGCTCGCGAGCACGACAGGAGGCGGGCGGCCGATTCGGCCCGAGACGCGATCGAATATCTCGCATTGCTGGGGCAGGCCGGTGTCCGCGAGCCCGGCGCCGGGAAAAGTCTTCAGGAGAGAGGCGACCATCTCGTCCGGTTCGCGGATCAGGAAAGCGTGCGTGAGACCGTCGAGCCATCCGCGCTCGATCATCGGAAGGAGGTGATGGGCCATTTGCTTCTGGTACCAGATCGCTCGTCCGCCCGGCACGGGTCCCGTCAGATGCTTGGCGACCTTGCGCCAGTCCGATTCGTGCGCAGCGAGGACGTCATCGCGCCCGGGGTGCGCAACTCCGGTGACTCTCAAGTAGTGAGCGTAAAGGGGTTCATCGGTGACGGCGGTATCGGGCCGGCTGCCGAAGGAACGCATCAGCGCAGTCGAGATGTTGCGCGGGCCGGACCACATGGCGATTCGAGTCATGCGAAATCATATACTCGGCCGCAAGATGAGATGGATTTCGCGAGCCTGCCTGTCGCTGGCAATTGCTATTCCGATCGCGGGGTACGCACAGACACCGGAGCGTGAACTGGCGGCCTATGGACAGGAGCTGGTTGTCTACCAGCAAAGCCTTTTGCGCGCGGCCAAAAACCTTCGCAAGCACCGTGACGCCAATTCACTGGCGGCCGCCGCACTCTTTTCAGTCAGGACCGATCCTGCCGATGCGCTACGCCTCATCGGCGAGGCCAGGTCGAAAGCCCGCGACCGGCCGGAACTCACCTTGCTGCATGTCAATATCTGCGTGCGCACGACCGGGTGTGACCCGAAGGCGGTCGAGTCCGAAATGCGAAAGCAGGATCCAGATAACGGCATCGGCTGGTCCGGCGATCTGTCCCGCGCTTACGATGCAAAAGTAGAGGAAGCGCTGGATGCCGCGATCGCCGCAGCCGGTCGCGCGAGACAGTTCAACAGCTACTTCATGAAACTCGTGGCGAGCCTGAGCGAGGCAACCGCGAAATCGAAGTCGATGCCAATCGACGATGCGATCATCGCCGTATCCGGCGAAATTGCGGGATTCGGCCTGCCAAACTACCCGGCGATTTCGAAGGGCTGCGCGGTCGAGAGAATGCAGCGACCGGGCCTCACAGACTCGTGCAGGCAGCTCGCGGCCTCGCTGATAGACAGCGACACGCTGATCGCGGAAATGACAGGCGTTGGTATCGCGAAGCGTGCCTGGCCGGTCGACTCGCCGCAGTGGCGAGCCGCGACGGAGGCCCGGCGTGTGTTCCGGTACCGGAGCACGGCTCTCGGCAAAATTGAGTCGACTGAGGACTGGGATGAAATCAGCGCGCAGAAATATCTGCGCCTGATCAAGGCCCATCCTCGCGAGCAGGATGCAATGATTGCCCAGCTCGTGGCCCACGACATCGACCCGGTACCGCCGGACGGCTGGCGAGAACCGGAGATTCCGTAGGCGAACTCGGCGGGGCGCGCTTATCGCCGTGGCAATACCGAGGGCGGCGGCCCGGAGAATGTTGACGATTTCAGATTCGAAACGTCGACGCTCTCGATCTCAGGTGACCGTCCCTTGCGTCGCGACGCTTTCCAGGCATTCTGCCCGCCTGCGACGACAAGCCGGCCCACACGGCCTCCCCGCATGTCGCCGGATTCGGCGACGCCGGAGCCTGCCGCGTTCCTTACATGGATCGAATCAAAATCGAAGCCGTCATTCTCCTGCAGGAAGACCCCACTGAGACCGGCGTTTTCCGAATGCAGATCGCCGCTGATCTCGGTCGAGCGCCGGATGTGGTAGCCATGGCCACTGGAATGGAGCACCTGGTTGCCGCGTACCTCCACGCGCCTGCAACGATTGACGCGGATGCCGGACGCATCCCGGTCAATCACGCCCGCCGCGCGTACCAGGTTCCCGACCACCCGGCAGTTGCGGTTCAGCGCTGAGCTGAATGAGGACTGTTCGACCTCAATGCCCTCGTGGCCGGCCGACTCGATCGTGTTTCCGGCAATCTGGACGCCGTCACCGAACGCGCTTTCCTGGCCTGCCGTTGCCGTGTTGCCCTTGACCTCGATGCCCTTGTCGTTGGTCATGCCGATCCTGTTGTTCAGGATGCGGACGTTCTTCCAGTTCGGGATCTGGACTGTGATCGGCTTGCCGGAGGCCGCAGGGATGCTCATCCCCTCGATGCGCACGCCGTCGGCTGCAGCCCCGATCACGTTGTCGTTGTCGGCGTCCTGCCAGACGATCGTGCCATCCTTGTCCGATCCATTGATGACGTCAGGCGGCGAGCCCGCACCCGACTTCCCCGCGACTTTGCAGTAGTAGGCGCGCTCATTGCCATTCCTGTCGGTCGACAGAACATATTCGCCGACCACATAGCCGTGGCTCGTCTGGTGTGCAGGCACCGTGTCATGGTCGGGCCGGAAAGTGCGCAGCGTGCCACCGCCGACGACGCCGACATTCGATACGCCGGATCCGACCGGCCCCGTGTGACCGAGCACCAGCAGGCCGCCGAGACGCGTGTAGCGCGTGGCGCGCAGCGTCGTGCCCGGCGAAATGTCGAAGTACAGGTTCGACACGCCGCGAGCGTCGATGGAATTGGAGACGTAATAGTCGCCGCCTTCGATGCGGATCGTGCCGCCGCCCCGCGCGCCTGCCACTTTCACCGCGGCATTGATCGCGGCGAGATTATTCGTCGCTCGATCCGGGACCTGGCCGTCCGTTTCGCTGCCAGTGTCGTAATCGCCCTTCGCCCCGTAGCGACGGATATCGAGCTCGGGATAGCTTTCGTCCGAGATTCTGGCCCCCGCGACCGTCTCCGCCGCGGTTCGCGCGTAGCGGCCAACCGAGGATGCGCAGGCGACGCCGACTGCGAGCATGAACATCGCGAAGCCAAACGTCGCAGCGTGACGCCTCGCGCTCGTAGCAAACCGGTAAGGCAACGGCATAGTTGGCGCTCCCAGAGGGATTCGAACCCTCGTACCAGCCTTGAGAGGGCTGTGTCCTAGGCCTCTAGACGATGGGAGCGAAGCCTTTGCTGCCGGCCGTGGAACGCAAGGGGGCTGGTATTATATCGGCCCATCATTCGACCTCAAGCGGACGCCAGCTCCTTGAACCAGCAGAACGACCGGGCACCGGTGCCGGTGATCGTCGCACGCGCAGATCATCCGGTCTCGCGCGCACAGATTTCCGGCAATGCGCTCAAAGTTCTCTATCGCCTCAGGGACGCGGGGTTCCAGGGCTTTCTCGTCGGCGGATGCGTGCGCGACCTGCTGATCGGCATCGTGCCCAAGGACTTCGACATCGCGACCGACGCGTCGCCCGAGGAGATTCGGCGGCTGTTCCGGAACTGCCGGCTGATCGGGCGGCGCTTCCGCCTGGCGCACATCCGCTTCGGCCAGCAGATCATCGAGGTGGCGACATTCCGCGCCTCCGGAGTTCCGTTGGTGCCGGAAGGCATGGACGAGGACGACGGCGAGTCCGAGGACTCCGACGACGAGGCCGAGCTCGAGCCTGAGGAGGTACCGGCGTCGATCGATCGCGTCCACGGCGATCATGGGCGCCTGCTTCGCGACAACGTCTACGGAACGGTTGACCAGGATGTCTGGCGCCGCGACTTCACCTGCAACGCGCTGTACTACAACATCGAGGACTTCTCGATCTGGGATTACGTCGGCGGTGTCGAGGACATCCGCGCCCGCACCATCCGGCTGATCGGCGATCCCGAAACCCGTTATCGCGAGGATCCGGTCCGGATGCTTCGAGCCGTGCGCTTCGAAGCGAAACTCGGCTTCACGATTCATGAATCGGCGCGGGCGCCGTTTGCGACGCTCGCTGGCCTGCTCGAGCATATTCCGCCCGCGCGTCTCCTCGACGAATTCCAGAAACTTTTCCTCGCGGGGTTCGGACAGCGCTCCTTCGACCTGCTGCTTGCGCACGGTTTGCTCGAACACCTCTTTCCGGCAACCGCGGAACATCTCGCCAATGATCCTGGCGGCATGGCGCTCGCTCTCATCCGCGCGGGGCTTGCGAATACCGACCGGCGCGTCGCCGAGGACCGTCCTGTCACACCCATGTTCCTGTTCGCGGTGATGCTTTTCGGCCCGGTGTCAGCGGGCGCGCAGCAGCGCTTTGAGTCCGGCGTGCCTCCTGGCGTCGCGATCGCTGAAGCTGTCGACGAGGTCGTCTCCTCGCAGAATCGCCGCATCGGGATCCCGAAGCGATTCTCCATCCCGATGCGCGAGCTGCTCGCGATGCAGCCGCGCTTCCATCGCCGCGAAGGCCGAAGGGCGCTGGCCTTGCTCGCGCATCCAAGATTCCGTGCGGCCTACGATTTCCTGTTGCTGCGTGCGGAGGCGGGCGCGGAAGATCCGGAAATCGCGCGCTGGTGGACCGAGATCCAGACGATGCAGCCGGAAAAGCAACTCGAACTAGTCGGCACGGAATCGGGCGGCGGTCAGGAAGGCGGGCCCGGCCGTCGCCGGCGCAGGCGGCGCGGTGGCCGGCGTAATCGAGCTCCCGTCAGCGAATCCTGAGCCTTACTAATGACCTGGCGCCCTGCCTATGTCGCGCTGGGCAGCAATCTATCCGGGCCGCGGCGCCAAGTGAATCGGGCATTCGAGGCGCTCGCGGCCATGCGCGACGCGAGGCTCGTGCAGCGGTCGAGTCTCTGGCGAAGCTCGCCGATGGGCCCGCAGGACCAGCCGGAATTCGTCAACGCCGTTGCGGGCCTCGTGACCACGGCAGCGCCACGCGCATTCCTCGACGAACTGAAGGGGATCGAGCGGCGCCTGGGACGCGCCGAGCCGGTCGTGCGCTGGGGCCCGCGGCTGATCGATCTCGACCTGCTCGTGTTCGGCGACCTGATTGTGAATGAGCCCGGGCTCGTCCTTCCGCACCCGGGCCTGCACCAGCGCAATTTCGTGCTGTATCCTCTGGCGGAAATCGCCGCGGAGCTCTGGGTGCCGGGACTCGCTCGTGTCAGCCGGCTCCGTGAACGAGTTTCGGGTGCGGGAATCGAGCGGCTGGCCGCACGGGGATCCGGTGACGACTGAAGAAAAACGCGAGAACTGGCCGCACCGGCTGGTGGTCGTCGAAGGCCTGATCGGCGTCGGCAAGACGAGCCTCGCGACCAAGCTTGCCGAGGCCGTCGGCGCCGGCACCGTGCTCGAGCAGCCGATGGAGAATCCTTTTCTCGAGCGCTTCTACAAGGATCGGCGCGCCGCGGCGTTTCCCGCCCAGCTCTACTTCCTGTTCCAGCGCTCGCGGCAGCTCTCGGAACTGCGCCAGCACGACCTCTTCGCGCAGGTGCGTGTCGCCGACTACATGCTCGACAAGGACCGCCTGTTCGCGCGGATCGTGCTCGACGACGAGGAATTCAAGCTCTACGACCAGGTCTATACGCGGCTCGCGATGGACGCGCCGGTGCCGGATCTCGTCGTGTTCCTGCAAGCGCCCATCGACATCCTGCTGGCGCGCATCGACAAGCGCGGCATTCCCTACGAGAAGTACATCGACGCCGCTTACCTCGAGCGCCTTGGCGAGGCCTACACACGCTACTTCCATCAGTACACGGCGTCGCCACTCCTGATCGTGAACACGGCAGAGATCGACCCGGCCAATAACTCGCGCGACTTCGATGACCTGTTCGAGACGATCAGGCACACGACCAGCGGTCGGCACTACGTCAATCCGGTTCGCGGCTAGCCTCCTGGCGCGCGAGCGCCCAGCGCACGTGCTCGCGCACGACCGGGTCCGGATCATCGCGACGCGCGGCGAGCGCGGACCGCACGGTCACGTGGTGCCCGACGCCACGAC
>DAIRVV010000075.1:0-10013 GCA_036802645.1 Steroidobacteraceae bacterium | reverse complement strand
AGGTGCTGCTGCTCGACGAGCCCTTCGGCGCGCTCGACGCCAAGATCCGCGAGGAGCTCCGCCGCACGATTCGGCGAATCCAGCAGGAGCTCGGTGTCACGACCATCCTCGTCACGCACGACCAGGACGAAGCATTCGCCATGGCCGACCGCATCGGCGTCATGCACCAGGGACGACTGCTCGAGGTCGGCAGCCCCGACGACCTGTACGCGCGCCCACGGACGCGCTTTGTCGCCACCTTCCTCGGCGCGGCGAATCTCCTGCTCGGCTACCGCAAGGGCAACCTGCTCAGCTTCGAGCGCCCGGGCGCCGAGGCGGTCACGCCGCGCGAGATCGTCGCCGTCATCCGCCCCGAGGAGGTCGAGCTCACGACGGGCGGCATTCCCGACAACCTCACGCATGTCGGCAGCGGGACGATCCAGGAGCTGCAGTTCTCCGGGCCGACCGAGCGGCTGCGCGTTCGCATGCCGATGGGAGGCCCGGTGCCCGCGACGCCCGACCGCGAAGGCGCGGACGGGAGCAGCTGGCTGCTCGATGCCTCGCGGACGTTTCCGGAGCAGCGCGCGAATCCGCTTTCCGTAGGCCAGCGCGTGACCGTCAGCGCGCGCCGCATCCACAGCCTGCCGACGCCGGTCTCGAGCTTCACCGTCATCGCTCGGGAGATCGCTTCGGCGGAAGCGCTGCGCGCGACGCCGCTGCTCGCGACGCTCGCCGCGCGCATGCAGACGCGAATCACGATGCAGGTCACCCGTTCCGGCAGCGCGCCACCCGGCATGCCGGTGCTCGCCGCAGGGCCAGGCGCGAGCGCGACAGCGCTCTGGAACCTCGGCCACGGCGCGTCGCAGCTCCTCGTGCTGCCGGCCGGCGCGCAGATTCCCACGCGCATCGTCGTGCTGCCCGGCGCAGAGGCGGGCGTTGGCGCACTGGGGGTTGCCGCGAGCCTGCTACGCCACATCCCGGCCGAATCCGTGCTGCTCGCGATTCACGAAGCCAGTACCCCGGATCGCGAGCGCGCCGCGCGCCTCCGGCTCCTGCTCGACGCGCGCTCCACGGCACTTGCAGAACACGGGCTTGATCTTCGCACCGAGCTGCGCTTCGGCGATTCCGACGAGGAAGTCGAGCGTGAACTCTCGATCGATCCGCACTCGATGCTCGTGCTCGGGCTCGATTCGCTGGCCGCCGGCGAGACGGCGCGGCTCAACACGCTGCTCGAAGGGCCGCGTCTCAGGCCGGTCCTGATCGTGCGCGCGGCAGGTACCTGAGCGTGGCGGGCCAGCGCTTCGTCGCTGCGAGCCCCTTGCCGGGCTTCGGCCTGACATTCGGCTTCACGACCTTCTTCCTGAGCGCGATCATCCTGCTGCCGCTCGGGGCGCTCGTGATCCGCGCACTCGGCATCCCGCCCGCCGAGCTCATCGACCTCCTGCTGGATGAGCGCGCGGTCGCGTCCTACCGGTTGTCATTCGGCGCCGCCGCGCTCGCAGCCGCGATCAATGCCGTGTTCGGCTTCATCGTCGCCTGGTCGCTGGTCCGCTACGACTTTCCGGGCCGCAGGCTCCTCGACACGATGATCGACCTGCCTTTTGCCCTGCCGACAGCGGTTTCCGGCATCGCGCTCGCGACCGTGTTCGCGCCGACGGGATGGCTCGGACAGAAGCTCGCACTCGCCGGCGTGCAGGTTGCCTACACCTGGATTGGCGTCGTCGTCGCACTCGTCCTGATCGGCCTGCCCTTCGTCGTGCGCTCGGTGCAGCCGGCGCTCATCGAGGTCGGCAGAGAGCTCGAGGACGCGGCGGAGTCGCTCGGCGCCGGCGGCCTCCACATTTTTCGCCGGGTCATACTGCCGACCGTGCTGCCGGCGCTCGCGACCGGCTTCACGCTCGCCTTCGCGCGCGGCATCGGAGAGTACGGTTCCGTCGTCTTCATCTCCGGCAACCTGCCGCTCAAGACCGAGATCACGCCGCTCCTCATAGTCATCAAACTCGAGCAGTACGATTACGCCGGTGCGGCGGCCCTCGGCTTCTTCATGCTGGTGATGTCATTCGTGATGCTGTTCGCGATCAACCTGGTGCAGGGCTGGGGCCAGCGGCGGCTCGGCCTCGGGGTGTCGCGCTGATGGCCGCGGGAGCGAGCGTCGCAACGGAAGTGCGGCCCTTGTCGCGCGGCGCGAAGCTCGCCCGCGTCGTCCTCCTTTCGATCTCCGTAGGATTCCTCGGCCTGCTGCTGCTCGCGCCGCTCGGCGCCGTGCTCGTTCAGGCGCTCGCAAAGGGCGTAGGCGCCTGGCTCGAGAGCTTCGGCGACCCGGACACGATTGCCTCGATCAAGCTGACGCTCCTGACGGCCGCGATCGTGGTGCCGGCCAACACGATCTTCGGCATCTGCGCCGCCTGGGCGATCGCCCGCTTCGAATTCAGGGGGAAGAGCCTCCTCGTCACGCTCATCGACCTGCCCTTCGCCGTGTCGCCGGTCATCGCGGGTCTCGTGCTCGTATTCCTGTTCGGCGCCAACGGCTGGTTCGGCCAATGGCTGCTGGACCGGAATATCTCAATCATCTTCGCGGTGCCGGGCATCGTGCTCGCGACGATCTTCATCTCCTTTCCCTACGTCGCGCGCGAGCTGATCCCGCTCATGCAGCAGCAGGGCAGCGAGGAGGAGGTCGCGGCGCTCTCGCTCGGCGCCGGCCCGTGGCTCACGTTCCTGCGCATCACGCTGCCGAAGATCCGCTGGGGACTCCTGTACGGCGTGATCCTCTGCAACTCGCGCGTGATGGGCGAGTTCGGCGCGGTCTCGGTTGTCTCGGGCCACATTCGCGGCGAGACAAACACCATGCCGCTGCAGGTCGAGATCCTCTACAACGAGTACAACTTCGTCGCCGCCTTCGCAGTCGCCTCGCTCCTCGCGATGCTCGCGATCTTCACACTCATAGCCAAAACTCTGGTGGAATGGCGCTCGGGGATCGGAGGGCACTGAGCTTGCACCCGGTGTTGCGGAAGTGGAAAGCCGCCTCGCTGCGGCTCGCCAAGCAGTGGAAGGCGGGCCTGCGCCGCCTCGTCGCGTGGCCGCGCTCGCTCGAGCGGCTCATACTCTTCACGATCGCCGGGATGGTCCTCTTCTCCATTGCCGCGATCGCGCTCACTTCGCTGGGCCTCCTGCGGGGGCAGGCCTCCGGGCAGGCGCTTTCGAGCGTGCGGGCGGCCGCGCACGCCGCCCGCTACGAAATCCGCCGCGTTGGCGAAGAGACGCTCACGGCGGCGCGGCTGCTCGCCAGCCGCGCGACGCTCGCACGGCTCGTGGAGCAGGAGAACAGCCTCCAGCTGCAACTCGTGATGCGGCGCTTCTGCGACACCGCGGGACTCGACGCCTGCGCGCTGTTTCGCGACACGGGGCTCGTCGTCGCGACTGGCGCGCCGATTCCCTGGGAGCAGGCTTTCGACGCGGCTGCCGAGCAGGGCGAGGGCTTCATGATCGCGAGCCGCGAGCGCGGGCCGGTCGGCGCCCTCGTCGAGATTCCAGGGCTCCCCGGCGGGCGGGTCATGACGATTCGCAAGCTCGACGAGCGGCTTGCCGCCGAGCTTTCAGAGCAGGTCGGCGTCGAGATCCATCTGCTGCCGGTCACCGACTGGCTCGAAGCGGTCGAGCCCGCGTACCGCGACGTGCATTCCGAGGCGCTCGCGACCGGCGACATCGCCGTCGCGCCAATCCCCGCACGCGAGCAGTTCGCGGCGAGCCTGCCGCTCTTTGCATCGACCGGCGAGGCGATCCTGCTCATCGAGGCTCGACTCCCGGCGGAACAGGTTGCGGGAGTCGTATCGAGCTTCATTCGCCGCCTCGTGTTCGTGACCATCCTGCTGGCCGCAGTGGTCCTCTTCGTCTCGCTCATCCTCGCGCGACGGATCGGAGCGCCGCTGCAGGCGCTCGCGAACTCTGCGGAACGCCTCGGACAGGGCGATTTCTCCTCCTCCATTCCGGCGCAGGGCACGCAGGAAGTCGAGGCGCTTGCGCGCACGATGGAGGACATGCGCCGGAACCTCATGGATCTCACTGCGACTTTGCGCCACCGGGAAGCGGAAGCGCAGGCGGTCCTGCAGGGCGTCGTCGAGGGCGTCTACGCGGTCGACAGCGATCGCCGCATCCGTTACCTCAATCCGCAGGCGGCGCGGATGCTCGGTGAACCGGCGGACGCGCTGATCGGCCGGTTCTGCGGCGATGTGCTGAAGCCGCGCGAGGTCAACGGCCGGCGTCCCTGCGACACGAACTGCCCGATCTACACCGCGCGCGACGACGGCAAGGCGTTGTCGACCGAATACCTCGATGCAGGCGGTGTGCCGCGCACCGTCGTCATCACGAGCGCCGCGCCCGCGGGCGGCCTGCAGGTGCAGGTGATGCGCGACGAGACCGAGCTCGAGGCCGTGCGCCGCGCGCGCGATTCCGTGCTCGCCAACATATCGCACGAGTTCCGGACGCCCCTCTCGGCGCAGCTCGCTTCCGTCGAGCTGATGCTGGACGGGCTCGAGTCCATGCCGCGCGAGCGGCTCGGCGAGCTCCTCGAATCGCTTCAGCGAGGGACGCTCCGCCTCACTCGCCTCATCGACAACCTGCTCGAAAGCGTGCGCATCGAAGCGGGCCAGCTCGGCATCCGGCGCCAGCAGGTTGTGCTTGCCCAGGTCGTCGAGGATGCCGAAGACCTGATGGCAGGGCTCCTGACGCAGCGCTGCCAAAGTGTCCGCCTCGCGCTTCCGGAGGACCTGCCGGTGATCACGGGCGATGCACAACGCCTGACCCAGGTCGTGACGAACCTGCTCGCGAACGCCAGCAAGTTCGGACCCGAGGACAGCGAGATCACGATCGGTGCGACGGACAAGGCCGGGACAGTCGAACTGTATGTCGAGGATTCCGGACCTGGCGCGCCGGAACTCGAAGGCACCTCGATCTTCGAGCGCTTCTACCGCGCGGCCGACCAGGAGCCCGATCCGCGCGGACTCGGTCTCGGCCTCTGGATCGTGAAGTCGATCGTCGAGCGCCACGGTGGCGAAGTCCGTGCGGAGCGCACACCGGCCGGCTTCACGCGCTTTATCGTCACGCTGCCGATCCGGGCGGAGACGGCATGAAGCTCCTCGTCGTCGACGACGATCCGGACCTGCTCGCGCTCGTCGCCTTCGCACTGACCAATGCGGGCTACTCGGTCATCAAGGCCGCGGACACCCATGAAGCCTTGCGTCAGTTCGAATCGGAACTGCCGAATCTCGTCATTCTCGACATCAACCTGCCCTCGGGCAGCGGCTTCGACGTCTGCAAGAGCATCCGCGGCCGCTCGGAAGTGCCGATCATGATGCTGACAGCGCGCGGCGAAGAGGAGGATCTCGTGCGCGCGCTCGAGCTCGGCGCCGACGACTACCTGACCAAGCCCTTCAGCCCGCGCACCCTGCTCGCGCGCGTCAAGGCCCTGCTGCGCCGCGCCGGCATCGAGGCCGGCGACAAGGTCGAGGCGGGGCGCGTGTCGCTCGACCTCGAGGCCCACGCGATCTCGATCGGGGGCGGCGCGCCGCTCCGTCTCACGCGCCTGGAGACGCGGCTCCTGCAGATCCTCGTCGCGCAGGCGGGTCATGTGGTTTCAGCGGAGCGGTTGCTCGCGCACGTCTGGGGTCATCGCGGCAGCGGCGACCGCCAGCTCCTGAAGCAGCTCGTGCACCGGCTCCGGCAGAAACTCGAGCGCGATCCCGCCGGCGCCGACCTGCTGCACACGGAATCCGGCGTCGGCTACCGCCTGAAAGCTTGAGTCAACAGACCGCTTCAGCAACGGCGCGAATTGCGCGTTGGACATCGCGCTCATCGGTACGCCAGTTGCACACGCTGATACGCATCGCGCGCATCCCGCGCCACGTCGTGCCCCCAAAGAAGGCCTCTCCGCTCGCAACGATGCGCGCAATGACTTCATCAGTGCGGTGATCGTGGTCGGAGCCCGTGGCATCGGGCCGATCATCTGGAAACCGCACCAATCCTTGATTGAGCGTTGGCCGCCACAGCACTTCGACGCCGCGAATTTCACTCATGCCATCCACGAGCGCGGCCGCGTGCCTGCAGGTGCGGTCAACGAGTTCGGCAACACCGGTGCGCCCCAGTTCGCGCAGGCCCGCATAGAGTGCGAACCCGCGACCGCGGCGTGACCACTCCAGGTTCCAATCGATCTGATCGCGAGCGTGGTCATCGTGCGTGAGATAGCTCGCACGGTGCGAGACTGCCGCGCGATGTGCGGCCGCCCTGGCCACGAATGCGAGACCGCAGTCATAAGGCAGGTTGAGCCACTTGTGCCCGTCGGTCGCCCAGGAGTCCGCGAGACCGATGCCGTCGACGAGATGACGCTTCATCGATGACGCCGCCGCCCACAGTCCGAATGCGCCGTCGACGTGTACCCATGCCCCCGCACGCCTGGACATGGGGATGAGCGTCTCGTAGTCGTCAAACACACCCGTATTGATGTCGCCCGCCTGCAGCAGCACGATGAGCGGATCACCGTGTCGATGCCATAGCTCGCCGGCAAGCTCATCCGGCGGCAACCGACCGGAGGCATCCGCGGGCAGCGCGATGATCGATCGCTTTCCGATCCCGAGCAGCCGTATCGCACGCTCGACCGAGCCGTGCGCTGCGTCGCTGGTCACAAGCGTGATTTGCGGTGCGCCGCCGAGGCCCCGTTCTTCAACGTCCCATTGACGATCGCTCAATAGGGCGTTCCTGGCGGCCGCCAGGCAGGTGGCATGAGCCATCTGACAGCCGCTGGTGAGCGCGAAGCTCGCGTCTGTCGGCAAATTCAGCAGGTCCTTGACCCACGAGCCCGCCACCTCTTCCACGACCGCCGCCGCGGGACCACAGGCGTAGAGCGCCGAATTCTGGTCGTATGTCGATGCCAGCCAGTCCGCTCCAATGGCGGCGGGCAGCGAACCGCCGATCACCCATCCGAAGAACCGTCCACCGGCCGAGCCGAGCAAACCCCCCGCGACGTCAGCGGCCAGATCGTCGATGACTTGCGCCGGATCGATTCCCTCGCTGACGAACGGTTTCGCCAACCGGGCGCGCAGGGTCGCGAGGTCGGCTGTTGCGCCCGCTGGGGCGGACTCCAGTGACTCGACATAGGCAGTCGCTATCGCGAACGCGCGAGTCATGGCAGCGACGGTGCGATCGCTACTCATGCTCCAGCTTAATTGCGGCTGAGCGCCGGATGCGACCCGGATCTTGCGGTAAAAACTCTTCTCGGGTCTTGGCCTACTTCTTGGTGTAGATGCGGTCGAACACGCCGCCGTCCTTGAAGTGCAGGTCCTGCACCTTGTTCCAGCCGCCGAAGTCCGCGATCGTCACCATCTTCACGTCGGGGAAGATCTTCGCGTACTTCTTGAGTACCGCCTCGTTCCGCGGCCGGTAATAGTGCTTCGCGATGATTTCCTGCGCCACGGGCGAATACAGGTACTCGAGATAGGCCCGCGCAACATCGGTCGTCTTGCGCCTGAGCGTGATGCGGTCGACGACCGCAACCGGCGGCTCGGCCAGGATGCTGAGCGACGGGACCACGATTTCGAACTTGCCCTCGCCCAGTTCCTTCGATGCGAGGTGGGCCTCGTTTTCCCAGGAGATGAACACGTCACCGATCCCACGCTGGGCGAAAGTCGTGAGCGAGCCGCGCGCACCCGTGTCGAGTACCGGCACGTTCTTGTAGAGCTTCTGGAGATACTCCTCGGCCGTCTTCTCGCTGCCGCCCGGCTGCCTGAGCGCCCAGGCATAGGCCGCGACGTAGTTCCAG
This sequence comes from Steroidobacteraceae bacterium, assembly GCA_036802645.1. Taxonomy (GTDB): domain Bacteria; phylum Pseudomonadota; class Gammaproteobacteria; order Steroidobacterales; family Steroidobacteraceae; genus SCUD01. The sequence goes on along the minus strand of DAIRVV010000075.1, from coordinate 2,227 downwards.
CGCGCGCCACCCGAGGTCTTCGGATTCGGCGTGATGACCGCGACGCCGGGCTTCGCGAGGTCGCCCCAATCCTTGATCTTCTTGGGATTGCCCTTGCGCACCAGGAACACGATCGTCGACGTATACGGCGAGCTGTTGTTCGGCAGACGCGACTGCCAATTCGCGGGCAGGAGCTTGCCCTGCTTCACGAGCGCGTCGATGTCGTAAGCGAGGGCGAGCGTCACGACGTCGGCCTGCAGGCCGTCGATCACCGTGCGGGCCTGCTTGCCGGAACCGCCGTGCGACTGGCGGATCGTCACGTCCTGCCCCGATTTCTTCTTCCAGTATGCGGCGAACGCCTTGTTGTAGTCCGTGTACAGCTCGCGCGTCGGGTCATACGACACGTTCATCAGTACCGTTTCCGCCGCTCCGGCGCTCGCCATGAACGCCATCGTGCCCGCGACGACGCCGAGGATCCGGCTCCATGGTCTCTTGTGTTTCATGATTCCTGTCTCCTTTTCAGAAGCCGAGTGCGAGACGCAGCTGGACGGCGTCTTCGTCCTCGCGGTCGCCGGTCGCAGCGCCACCGTCGAAAGTCGTGTGCTCGTAGTCGAGCAGCCACTTCACATTCTCGTTGAGGTACCAGTTTACCCCGATGCCCCAGGAGTCGGCCTGGCTTGCCGAGGCGAGCGGGTCCGCGAACGAGTCCGCGCCGCCTTCGAATGCCTCGTCGTCGACCGACAGCGACTGTGCGCGCGCGACGACTTCGAATGCGCCCCAGGTGTTCTCGGACAGAGAGAATGTCGTCTTCGGCTTGAAGCCGCGGTACGACGCCTCCTCGCCGGTGAGGAAGTACGAAGCCGCGATCTGCCAGGCATCGGAGTCCACCGTGCCCTCGCGAGTGCCCGCCGTCACGACGCGGGAGACGTCCTGCGACACTTCCGTGTACTCGCCGAGGAGCCCGAAGCTGCCGACGTAGTAATAGAGCTGCGGCGCGAGGCGGGTGCGCTCGCCGTCGGCGATCGCGCCTGCCGGCGCTCCGACCGTCGTGCTGAACTGGCGATAGCGGAAGAACGTCGACTGGCCCGGCGTGCGGAACGACGGCAGGAGCGGCTGCGTCGCGCTGCCGGCCTGGTCCGTATAGGTGCCCGCGATCCCGATGCCGAGCCCACGGATCGCGAACTGGTCGCTCTCGGCGAACGGATGCGCGAAGAGCCGCAGCGCATATTCCTTGTCGTCGTTGATGTCCGCGTCCAAGAAAGTATCGCTGCTCGAGCCGTCGTTCGAGCCGTTCAGGAAGGCGGCCTGGTACGAGAACCGGCCCTCCGCCAGTTCACCGCCGAGCGCCAGACCGATATCGCGGTTCGGCGCGAGGCTGGTCGGGAAGCCGCGCTGCACCCAGCGGATGTCGCTCGCCGACTGCAGGCGCTCGAGGCCGACCGGCGACTTGAACTTGCCGACGGTGAGTTGTGCGGCCGGGTTGAATCGCGCCGTCACGTAGGCGTCCTGGACCAAGGTGCGGCCCTGGCCGAAGTCCGGCATGAACTTGAAGTCGAAGATCTCGGCGAACGTGCCCTCAATCGTCGGGCGCACCCGGGTCGCCTGAAAACTGTCCACGACGCCGCCCGGGTCCTCACCCTCGAGATAGCGGCCGTCGAGATGCAGGGTGCCGCGCAGGCGAAGCTGGTTTTTGCCGTCCGCCGACTTGAGGCTGAAGCCCTTCGGGCCGGCGCTTACGACCGGTGTCGCTTCCTTGGCCGATGCACTGGTCTCGTCCTGAATCTCGAGCTTGCGCTCGAGCACCAGGATCTTCTGTTCCTGCTCCTCGATGCGCCTCAGTAATTCCTCATTCGTCACTTGTGCCTGTGCGGCAAGCGGCGCGGCCAGTGCTGCCAACACTCCGGCGCGCAGCAGATTCTTGTTGCCCATGTGATTCGCGGACCTCCCAATCCAGTTGCAATGCACGATCGGGAGCCATGCTAGGTGCCCGGGGTCTTGCGGTCAGTCGCCGCGCGGTGACGATTGGGTAGCAATGACCGGAATTGTTCAAGAAAACGTCACGAATCCACTCGATTTACCGTAACAACAGATCCTTAGCCTCCCTGCTGCCGGTCTCATTCCGAACTTGGCAGGGGAGTCTGCATGTCCAACATCGACGACGATATCGTCAGCAACTTCTCCGAAAATCCGACGCTCAACGAGGTCGCCGCCGCGCGGATCACCCGTCGAACCGTCTTCGGCGCCAACT
>DAIRVV010000074.1:0-10305 GCA_036802645.1 Steroidobacteraceae bacterium | reverse complement strand
ATGCTGGTCACGCTGCCGAGGGGGCTCGCCGATCGCGTTGAATACAAGATGGAGCTCGCGCCTCGCGTATTCGCGCCGCTCACGAAATCCGACCGTGTCGGCGTGCTGCGCGCGCTCGTGGACGGCAAGGTGATCGCCGAGGCGCCGCTGCAACCGGTGGAGGACGTGCCGCGCGGCAATATTTTCCGCCGGATCTGGGACACGATCCTGTCCTGGTTCGCCTGAGGGGCCGCGGTGCCGCTACCGCTCGTCTGGCTCGACGGCCGCCTGATGCCGCTTGCGGATGCGCGGATCTCGCCCCTCGATCGCGGCTTCCTGTTCGGCGACGGCGCCTACGAGGTGCTGCCCGTTTATGACGGGCGCGCCTACCGCTTCGACGAGCACATGGCGCGACTCGACCGGAGCCTCACGGAGATCCGCATGAAGCCGCCGCTCGACCGCGCTGCATGGCTCGCGGCTTTCGGCGCCCTGGTGAACGGCAACGGCGGCGGCGACCTATTGCTCTACGTGCAGGTCACGCGCGGAGTCGAGCCCGAACGCAATCACGTACCACAGCCTGCGACCCGACCGACGATATTCGCAAGCGTTCAGCCGCTGCCGGTGATCTCCGCGGCCTCGATCGAAAAGGGCGTCGCGGCGGTCACCGCGCAGGACATCCGCTGGTCGCGCTGCGACATCAAGTCGACTTCGCTGCTCGGCAACGTGTTGCTGCGCTGGCTTGCCGCCGATGCCGGCGCCACGGAAACGCTGCTGCTGCGGGACGGCCTGTTGACCGAGGGCAGCGCAAGCAGCGCGCACGTCGTGAACGACGGCCGGATCGTCACGCCGCCCCAGACCAACGCCATCCTCCCGGGTACGACGCGCGGCGTGATCTTCGACCTCGCCGGCCGCTTCGGCGTCATCTCGGAGCGCCGGCCGGTCAGTGAGGCAGAAGTGCGTGCCGCCGACGAGCTGATAATCGCCTCGGCCGGCGGTGGAATCCGCGCGATCTCGACCCTCGACGGCCTGCCTGTCGGCAGCGGCGCACCCGGGCCCGTTTTCCGCAGGATCTACGCGGGTTTCAAGGCGACGCAGCGCCAATTCTCGACCGCCCTGCCCGCATGAGCGCCTCTGACGAACTGTTCAGGTTCCCCTGCGATTTTCCGCTCAAGGTGATGGGCCGCGACTCGGAATCTTTCCGGACCCTTACGCTCGCGATCGTCGAGCGCCATGCCGGGGCGCTCGCGCCCGACAAGATCAGCGAGCGGATGAGCAGCAAGGGGCGCTTCCTGGCACTGACCTACACGATCCGCGCCGAAAGCCGTCGGCAGCTCGACCAGATCTACCAGGACCTGACGGACAGCGGCGTCGTGCTCGTCGTGCTCTGAGCCGGCGCGGCGAGATCGGCAGTCCTGCCGAGCCATTTCCCATTCCAGCCGAGGCCGAGCGCCCCGCAGGCGAGCGGCGCGAGTGCCAGTGCCGCGCGCGCGACGTCCGTCGCGGCACCCTCTTCCGACAGCTGCGTCATGGCGAGGCCCGCCATGCCGCAGGGATTGATGCGCTGGAACGGCTCGAGATCCATGTCGACATTGAGCGCGAGACCGTGGTAACTGCAGCCGCGGCGGACACGCAGGCCAATGCTCGCAAGCTTGCGGCCGCGCACATAGACGCCCGGCGCCTCGCGCCGTCCGGCCGCCTCGATGCCATGGCGCGCCGCGAGCGCGATGACCGAATCCTCGAGTCCGACGACGAGCTCGCGCACGCCGATGCCGCGGCGGCGAAGGTCGACGAGGACGTACATCACAAGCTGCCCGGGCCCGTGGTATGTCACCTGGCCGCCGCGATCGATACCGAGGACCGGAATATCGCCGGTCGCGAGCAGGTGCTCGGGCCTGCCATTCAGGCCCTGCGTGAAGACGGGTTCATGCTCGAGGAACCAGAGCTCGTCTGGCGTGTCGGCATCGCGAAGGTCGGTAAACGCCTGCATGGAGCGCCAGGTCGGCGCAAAGTCCACGCGGCCGAGCTGGCGGACGAGCGCGCTCATGCCTGCTCGACGATTTCGCAGTCGACCTGCTTCTTCGCCGACAGCGAATTGGAAATCGGGCAGCCCTGCTCCGATTTCTCGAGGAGCTTCCGGGCCCGCGCCGCGTCCGTGCCCGGCGGAACGACGAGCCGCACATGCGTCCTGATCTCGGTGAAGCGGCCGTTGCCGTCGATGCGCTCCAGCAGTCCCTCGACTTCGGCCGACAGCTCGCGCCATTCGAAGCGGGATGCTTTTGCGATCGCACGAAACGTCATCATCATGCAGTCGCCGACGGCGGCGAGAAGCAGGGTCTCGGGCGACCAGTAGCCTCCTGGCCCGCCGAATTCGGGCGGCGGCAAGGACCGGATTTCCGCGAGCCCTTCCGCATTCAGGCTGAGCTCGCCGGCAGGCTGGGCTCCGATCCGGACCTTGTAGCGATGCGGGAACGGGTGCATCACGCGGCCGGGATGCCGCAGTTATTCCCCGCCAGCGCCCGCTCCGCGCGATAACTCGAGCGCACCATCGGCCCGGAAACGCATTCGAGGAATCCACGCTCGAGCGCCGCATCACGAAGCTCGAGGAATTGCTCCGGCGTCACGTATCGCTCCACGGGCAAGTGATTCGCCGTCGGTCGCAGGTACTGACCCAACGTAAGCAGGTCGCAACCGATTGCGCGCAGCTCGTCCATCGTCCGCTGCAGCTCATTCGTGGTCTCACCGAGCCCGAGCATCAGGCTCGTCTTCGTGAGCACCGACGGCCGGTGACGCTTGGCATGCGCGAGCACATCGAGTGTCTGCCAGTATCCGGCGCGCGGATCGCGCACGGGATGCGTGAGCCGTTCAACCGTTTCCACGTTCTGGGCGAAGACCGCGATTCCGGAATCGACGATCGTTTCGACGTCGCGGAGCACACCCTGGAAGTCCGGTGTCAGGGCTTCGACCGCCGTCTCCGGATTCGCCACCTTGATCGCGCGGACGCAGGCCGCGAGGTGGGCCGCGCCGCCGTCGGGGAGATCGTCGCGGTCGACCGATGTCAGCACGACGTAGCCAAGTCCCATCAGCGAAACAGTGCGGGCGGCGTTCGCCGGTTCTTCGGCATCGAGCCAGCCGCGCGGATTGCCGGTGTCAACCGCGCAGAAGCGGCAGGCGCGCGTGCAGACCGAGCCCATCAAGAGAAGCGTCGCCGTACCCGCATTCCAGCACTCGCCGATGTTCGGGCAGTGCGCTTCTTCGCAGACCGTGCTCAGCCGGTGCTCGCGCACGGTCCGTCGCAGCGCCTCGAATCTTTCGCCGGTCGCGAGCGGCGCCCGAAGCCATCGCGGTTTCGCTCCCGGCGCGAATGGCAACGACGAGTGGCTTCGCTTGATGCCATCGCGGATCGCAGTGAAGCCCTGCGGCGTGACGAATTTCTCGCCGCTTTTGACCGGCCGCCGCTCGACCTCGATTGGAATGCCTTTCAGATCAGCCATTTGTAACCCGTCACGCCGGCGGGATAGGTATTTTATCCGACCGGCGACGCGAGCACGGGGTGCCTCGCCTTTCCGAGACGAAGTTCCGCATCGAGCGCGGCGAGCCGCGCGGGCGTGCCGACATCCCGCCAGGCGCCTTCGTGACGCTGGCCGGTGAGCCGGCCTTCCCCGAGCGCACGGTCGAGCAAGGGCTTCAGCGCGAAAATTCCGTGCTCGCAACCATCGAACAGCCCCGGGTCAAGCACCGAGATACCGGAGAACGTCAGGCGGTCCGGGCCTGTGGTCGCGCGTCCGTCCACATCGAGGCCGAAGTCGCCGCCCGGATGGTGTTCCGGGTTTTCGACGAGCACGAGATGCGCGAGCGAACCGGGCGGCGGCCGCAGGCTACGCAGTGCGAAGTCCGACCAGACATCGCCATTGACGACGATGAATGGCGCCTGGCCGAGAAGCGGCAGCGCCGCGAACAGGCCGCCACCGGTTCCGAGGGGCTCGGCGCCTTCCTCGCTATAGCGGATCGCGAGACGGCGCGCGCTGCCATCGCCAAGCGCCTCGCGGATGCGCTCGCCGTGCCAGGAAAGATTGATGACGACGTCGCGGACTCCGAGCTCGAATAGCGCGGCCAGGTGGTATTCGATCAGCCGGTGTCCGCCGACTTCAAGCAGCGGCTTCGGCAGCCTCTCGGTCAACGGCCGCATCCGCTCGCCGCGGCCCGCGGCGAGGATCATGGCGTTCACCGCGATTGACCCGCACGGCGGGTGGCTGCCGAGAACGCCGGCACGACCTGCCGCCGCAGGTAAGCGTCGAAGTCGGAAAGTTCAGGCACAGACGATGTCACATCAAGGGTGTAGTCGAGCACACGCGGCAGGTCGCCAAGGTAGCCGGACTTGCCGTCGCGATGCCACAGCCGCGAGAAGATGCCGAGAACCTTGAGATGCCGCTGCAGTCCCATCCGGTCGAACCACGCGAGGAATTCCGTGCGGCTCGCGGCGACATCGAGGCCGGCGGCGCCCGCCTTCTCGCGGTAGCGGTCGAGCCAGGCGAGCAGCCGCTTGCGCGGCCAGACGACATAGCAGTCTTTCAACAGTGAGACGAGGTCGTAGCTGATCGGCCCGCGCACCGCGTCCTGGAAATCGACGATGCCCGGATTGCCCTCGGGGCGAACGAGGAGATTGCGCGAATGGTAGTCGCGATGCACGAGCACGACGGGCTGGGAAAGCGCCTGGTCGCACAGCCAGTCAAAGGCGCCTGCGATCACGGCGCGCTCTCCATCGCCGGGCGACAGCGAGAGGTGCCGCGAGACGAACCATTCCGTGAAGACCTCGAGCTCGCGCATCAGGAGGTCCCGGTCGTAGGGCGGAAGCTCATCCGCCTCGGAGGAGTCGCCCGACTGCATGCGCACGAGCGCATCGACCGCGTCCGTGTAGAGCGGCTCCGGATCTGCGCCCTGGCCAAGCGCCTCGAGGTAATGGTGACGCCCGAGATCGCCGATCAGGACGAAGCCCTGCTCCGTGTCCACCGCGAGCACCGGCGGGACATGCACTCCGGTTGCGGAGAGGATGCGCGCGACGCGGAGCCACGAATCGAGGCTCTCACGCTCGGGTGGCGCGTCCATTGCGATTTGCGTGCCGCCGCCGCGGTGAACGCGGAAGTAGCGGCGGAAGCTTGCATCGGCGGACGCGGGCGCGATGCGATCCACCGGCGGGCCGGGCAGACCCGCGATCCATCGTTCGAGTTTTTGCAGCCGCGGATCGGCGTTGTCGTTTGTTGTCATGCAGAGGCGACGGCCGGGGTACCCGCATTATAGACTTCCCGACTCCAGTGATTTCCCGACAAATCATCGCCTTGCTTGCAACAACCGGGGTGCTGCCCGCCGCCGCCGACGAATGCGTGTGGCCGGAGCCGCCCGCGCCCGCAGCCGTCACCGCGCCTTCGGCCGACGAAGTCGTGGTCAAGGGGCCTGACGAGCTGCCGATCGAGATCCGAAGCGGTGGCGGCGAGGTCACGCGCGAAGGCGATGCGAAGCTCACGGGCGGCGTCACGATCGTCCAGGGCGATCGCGAGCTGTCCGCCGGTTCGGCGACTTACGATGCATCCGAGCGGCATTTCGATGTCGAGGGCGATGTCGAATACCGCTCCCCGGATATCCGCCTGAAGGGCGGGTCCGGCAGCTGGAACGCCCTCGGTACCGGCCAGTTCACGAGCGCGGAATTCGAGCTTCCAGAGCGCCCAGCGCGCGGCTCGGCGGATTCGCTGCAGATGACATCGGATGGGAAGCTCAAGCTGCGCGACGTGCGCTTCACGACCTGCCCGGCGGGCAACACCGACTGGGAACTGCGGGCCTCAGCCATCGACATCGACCAGAAATCCCAGCAGGGCAAGGGCCGCAATGTCCGCGTCGACCTCATGGGTATCCCGATCCTCTACACGCCCGTGATCTCTTTCCCCGTCGGCGATGCGCGAAAGTCCGGCTTCCTGTTTCCTTCATTCGGCAATTCCGACAAGAGCGGATTCGAGATCGGCGTTCCTTACTATTTCAATCTGGCGCCGAACTACGACCTGACGCTGACGCCTTTTCTGCTCTCGCGGCGCGGTCTTGGCCTCGGTCTCGAGTACCGCTACCTGACCGCGCAGAGCCGCGGCAAGCTCGACACCGACTATCTGCCGGGAGACGATCTCGAGGGCAGCGACCGGCGGCTCACGACGCTCCGGCACGTCACGGACCTGTCCGACCGCCTGCGCATCGATGCGGAACTCGCGGATGCGAGTGACAGCAGATACTTCGAGGACTTCGGGCTCGGTCCCGACGGCACCAGCATCACCTTCCTCGACCGGTATGTACATCTCGCCAGGCTCGGAAATGGCTGGCGGCTCGACGGGCTCGTGCAGGATTTCCAGACGATTGACCTCGGCGTCGACCCGCTCGACCGGCCCTATTCCAGGCTGCCGCAGATCGCGTTCACGGGCCTCTGGCCGCTGCCTGCCGGTTTCGAAGCCACATTCGACGCGGAAACGGTTTGGTTCGATCGCAGCGAAGGCGTCACGGGGCTGCGCGCCGATGCGATGCCGCGCGTCGCGTGGCCGCTTCGCCGCCCCGGCTACCATTTCGAGCCGAGCGCGGCCTGGCGCGCCACCGCCTATGACCTCGACGGCACCGAACCCACGGCCGATGACAAGCCCGACCGATTCGCGCCCGTCCTCGCGCTCGACACCGGTCTCGTTTTCGAGCGGCAGGCAGGGTCGCGCAGGCATCTCGTGCACACGCTGGAGCCACGGCTGCGCTACAGCTGGATCCCGTTCCGCGATCAGGACGACCTGCCGGTCTTCGACACGGCCCTGCCCGACCTCAATCTCGTGCAGCTCTTCCGCACCAACCGCTATGTCGGCGCCGATCGTCTCGGCGACGCCAATGAGCTCGCCGCAGGCCTGACGACACGGCTCCTGCGCGCAGAGAGCGGCCAGCAGTACCTGACCGCAACGATCGGCCAGCGCTTCTACTTCGAGAGCCCCGAGGTGGTGCTTCCCGGCGAAGTTGCGGAAAGGCGGGATGCGTCCAATCTCGTCGGCGAGGTCGAGCTGACTGCGTGGCGTGACTGGAGCGCACGCGTCGCGATGGAGTGGGACGCGGAACAGTCGAATACGCTTCGCGGCGAGGGGAGCATCCAGTACCGGCCCCGCCCCGATACCGTCGTCAACATGGGCTATCGCTATCGCGAAGGACTGCTGGAGCAATGGGACGCGGGATTCGCGTGGAGGCTCTCGCCGGACTGGCAGCTGTTTGCGCGCCAGGTCTATTCGACCAAGGAGAACAAGTCGATCGACCGCTTTGCCGGCTTCGAATACGGGGGCTGCTGCTGGCGGCTCCGCCTGCTGGGCCGCAACTATGTGTCGACCCGGACGGGCGAAAGCGACAACTCGGTGCTGCTGCAGGTGGAACTCAACGGGCTCTCCTCGGTCGGAACCCGCAGCGATACTTTCCTGGAACGCGGCATTCGGGGATACTCCCCCGCCTCCGCGGACACCCCACCCTGACCCGGGCGAAAAATGAGCCGAATCCTGACCGCTTTACTGTGCATAGCCCTGTTCGCGGGCGCGGCCCACGCGCAAACGCGCGAGCTGTCCTCGAGCGGAGTCGCCCTGGACCGGGTCGTTGCCATCGTCAATGAGGGCGTCGTGCTGCAGAGCCAGCTCGACACGCAGACGGCGCTGATCTCCGAGCGGCTCCGGGAACAGTCCGGGCAGGCCCCGGCTCCCGACGTGATCCGCGAGCAGGTGCTCGAGCGGCTGGTGCTGCAGGAGATCCAGGTACAGCGCGCCACAAGGCTCGGCGTGCAGGTCTCCGATGAAATGCTGAACGAGGCGCTCCGGGACGTCGCCAAGCGGAACAACATACCTTTCGAGGAGATGCCGCTCGTGCTCGAGCGACAGGGCCTCGACTATGCGTCCTACCGCGAAGAGATGCGCCGCGAGATCATGCTTTCCCTTCTCAGGCAGCGCGATGTGGTTCCGCGCATCTATGTATCGCCGCGCGAGCTCGACCAGGCTCTCGAGCGCGACTCAGGCCAGGCAGATACAAATGCGGAGTACGACGTCTCTCACATCCTGCTGTCGCTGCCGGAGGCCGCGACCACCGAAGAGATGGCGAAGGTCGAGGACCTCGCTCGCGATATCCACCGGCGAGCGGTCACGGGCGAAAATTTCGGACAGCTGGCGCTCACCTATTCGAAGGCGCAATCCGCTCTCGAGCGCGGCAAGCTCGGCTGGCGGCGCATGAACCAGCTGCCTCAGTTCATCGGCGATCTCGTCGCCAAAATGAAGCCAGGCGACGTCAGCGAAGCGGTCCGCACGCCGACCGGATTCCACCTCGTGCGACTTGACGATACGCGCGGCGGCGACAGCGGCCCGGTCATGGTCGAGCAGATCCACGCGCGGCACATCCTGATGCGGCCGAACGAAGTGCAGGACGACGCGACCACCCGCCAGCGCCTGACGGCCCTTCGAGATCGCATCCTCGCGGGAGAGGACTTCAGTGCGCTGGCGAGCGTCACGTCGGAAGATCCCGGCTCCGCCTCGCGCGGTGGCGACCTCGGCTGGAGTGCGCCCGGCACCTTCGATCCGGAGTTCGAGAGCGCGCTGTCGACACTCAAGCAGGACGAGATCAGCGAGCCGTTCCGCACCCAGTTCGGCTGGCATATCGTGCAGCTCCTGGGCCGTCGCACCCACGACCAGAGCGACGAGCTGCGCCGGCAGCGGGTGGTGACGGCATTGCGGGAGAGCAAGGTCGACGAGGAGACCGAGTTGTGGCTGCGACGACTCCGCGACGAGGCCTACGTCGAGATCAGGAATCCCTGATCACCCGCCGCATCATCGTGACGACCGGCGAGCCCGCGGGTATCGGCCCCGACCTCGCACTGGCCGCGGCGCTCGCCGACTGGCCCTTTGAGCTCGTTTTCGCCGGCGATCCGGGACTCCTCGCCTCGCGTGCAGCATTGCTCAAGCTCGAGCTCAGGCCAGTCGTCTGGCATGAGGGCGCATCGCCGATCCCGCACCGGGCCGGAATGCTGAAGGTCCTGCCGGCCAGGCTCGGCCGGGACGCGACAGTCGGGCGGCCCGACCCGGACAACGCCCGCTATGTGCTCGAGACCATCGACGCGGCGGCCGAGGGCTGCATCGCCGGCCGCTTCCATGCCATGGTGACGGGCCCCGTCCAGAAATCATCCATCAATGACGCCGGCATCGCCTTCCGGGGGCACACGGAGTACCTCGCGGAAAAGTCCGGCGGCTCGCATCCCGTCATGCTCCTCGTCGCGGGCAAGCTCCGCGTCGCGCTCGTGACCACGCACCTGCCACTCGCCGACGTCCCGCGGCAGATTACCAGCGAACTGCTCGGGCGAACCATCGCCGTGCTCGAGCAAGGGCTTCGCGAGTCGTTCCGTATCCCTGCGCCACGCATACTCGTCTGCGGCCTCAATCCGCACGCCGGCGAGGGCGGGCATCTTGGACGGGAGGAAATCGAGGTGATTGCGCCGCTCGTCGCGGCGCTCCGTGCGAGCGGCCTCGCCGTCACGGGTCCGGTGCCCGCCGACACGGCGTTCACGCAAGCCTCGCTTGCGGGCGCGGATGCGGTGCTCGCGATGTACCACGACCAGGGTCTGCCGGTGATCAAGCATTCCGGCTTCGGTCACGCGGTCAACGTGACGCTCGGCCTGCCCTTTCGCCGCACCTCGGTCGACCACGGCACCGCGCTCGACCTGGCCGGTACCGGCCGCGCGGATCCGGGAAGCCTGTTCGAGGCGATCCGGCTCGCAAGTTCATTCGGATGATTCGTGCGCGCAAGCGCTTCGGCCAGCATTTTCTACACGATCCCGCCGTGCTCGGACGCATCGCCGCGGCGATCGACCCGCGCCCCGGCGAGCGGATCGTCGAGATCGGCCCGGGCCGCGGCGCATTGACGATCCGATTGCTCGAACGATGCGGGCGGGTCGAAGCCATCGAGATCGACCGGGACCTGATTCCGCAATTGCACGAGCGGGTGGTGGGTGTCGGTGAGCTCGTCGTGCACGAGGCCGACGTACTCGAAGTGGATTTCGTGAAGCTCCACTCCGATGGCCTGAAGCTCCGCGTCTGCGGCAACCTGCCCTACAACATCTCGACACCGCTCATTTTCCACCTGCTCGAGTCGCGCGCCGTCATCGCCGACATGCATTTCATGCTGCAGAAGGAAGTCGTCGATCGGATCGTGGCGCCACCCGGCGGCAAGACTTATGGCCGCCTGACGGTGATGCTCGCCGCCGCCTGTGCCGCCACTGCGCTGTTCCGGGTCGGCCGCGGCGCATTC
>DAIRVV010000073.1:0-10373 GCA_036802645.1 Steroidobacteraceae bacterium | reverse complement strand
CGCTCGCCGAGGCGGAAGTCGGACCGGCGGCGCTCGAGCTGAAAGAAGCCGGCGTCGCCTCGATCGCAATCTGCTTTCTCTTCTCCTATATCAACCCGGTAAACGAGAAGCGCGCCAAGGCTATCGTCGAGCGCCTGTGTCCAGGCGTGTTCGTGACCTGCTCGCACGAGGTTTCGCCACAATTCCGCGAGTTCGAGCGGTTCACGACCACGGCGATGAACGCCTTCATTGGACCGCTGGTGCGCGACTACGTCGCCCGCCTTTCTGGCGACCTGAACCAGGCGGGCTTCCACGGCGAAGTCCACATCATGCAGTCGAATGGCGGCGTGGCGCCGGCGCGCGCCGTGTCCGATCTTCCGGTGCATACGCTGATGTCCGGACTCGCTGCGGGCGTGCTCGGCGGCGCCTGGGTGGCCGAACTCGCCGGGCGGCGCAATGTCGTGACGCTGGATATCGGCGGGACGAGCGCGGACATCGGCGTCGTCACCGACGGGCATTTCGCCGAAGCCTCGGCGCGCGACACCTTCGTCGCGGGCTACCCGATCCTCGTGCCGATGATCGACCTGCACACGATCGGTGCGGGCGGCGGCTCGATCGCGCATGTCGACGTGGCCGGCGCGTTCCGCGTGGGTCCGCAGAGCGCCGGCGCAGTACCGGGGCCGGCGGCCTACGGGCAGGGCGGCGCGGATGCGACGGTCACGGACGCAAACATCGTGCTGGGCCGGCTCGACGTACAGAACTTCCTGGGCGGCGCCATGCAACTCGATCGCGCGGCGGCATTCAAGGCCGTACAACGGTTGGCGGACCAGCTCGGCCTGCCGCTGCTCGAGGCCGCCGAGGGCGTCGTCACGGTGCTGAATTCGAACATGGCGAACGCAATTCGCGCGCGCACGGTGCAGAAGGGCATCGATCCGCGCCATTACGCGCTTGTAGCCTTCGGTGGGGCGGGGCCGCTGCACGGCGCGGAGGTTGCGCAGATGCTCGGCATCCCCGAGGTCGTCGTGCCGCCTTACCCGGGCATCAACTCCGCGATCGGACTGCTGACGACCGATCTCAAATACGACGTCGTCCGCACGGCCTTCCTGGTGTCGACCAGCGTGGACGTCGAGCGGCTGAACGACGACCTCGCGGCGATGGAGGACGTGCTCAAGAAACAGCTGTCGGCAGACGGGCTCGACGCGGCCAGCGTGAGCTTTCAGCGCTCTGCGGATGCCCGCTACGTGGGCCAGGGCTATGAGCTTCGACTCGAGCTGCCACCGTCGCACATCCGGACCGCCGAATTGAAAGCGGCGCTCGACAACTTCCATACGCTGCACGAGCGCGAGTACGGCCATCACTTCGCGCAGTCGCCGATCGAGCTCGTCAACCTGCGGGTCACGGCAGTGGCGCAGGTGCCGAAGATCCGCGTGCCGCCGAAGCCTGAAGGAGGCTCGCTCACAGCGGCGAAATTGCGTACCGACGATGCAGTGTTCCGGGTCGGCGTCGAGCTCAAGACTTTTGCGACAACCTTTTACGACCGCGCCAAGCTGCCCGTCGGCGAGCCGATCCGCGGCCCCGCGATAATCCTGCAAATCGATTCGACAACGGTCGTGCCGCCCGAGTGCACGGCCGAGGTCCACGAGTCCGGTTCCATCATCCTGAAGCGATTGGAGAGCGTGTCATGAGATTCAAGATCGTTCCGGCCCTTATTCTGGCCGTGATGTCGGGATTGCCTGGCCGCGTTGTCGCGCAGCAAGCGGCGCTCGAGGAGGTCGTCGTGACGGCCACGCGGCGCGAGGAGCGATTGCAGGACGTCGCCATGTCCGCGGCCGTGTACTCCGGCGAGGACTTGCAGGAGCTGCGGGTGCTCCAGCCGCTGGACCTCGCGGAGCAGACGCCAGGGCTGCTCGCCAAGTACGGGCCGAACGGCCTCGCGACCGTCGGTTTCTACGTGCGCGGCGTCGGCATCAACGATTTCACCGGCACCGTGGATCCTTCGGTCGGCATCTACGTCGACGAGGTGTTCCAGCCGACACCGGACATGCTGAACTTCGCCCTGTACGACATCGCCCGGGTGGAAGTCCTACGCGGGCCACAGGGCACGCTGTACGGCCGAAACAGCACGGGAGGCGCCATCAACTTCATCACCGCGAAGCCGACCGAAGAACACGAGGGATTTGCGCGACTGGGATACGGCAGCTACGACACGTTCTCGTTGACCGGCGCGCTGAGCGGGCCGCTCAGCGACACGGTGCGCGCTCGCCTGTCGGCCAATGCCGTAAATGCTTCGAGCAGCGACGGCTATGCCTTCAACCGATTCACGGGCAACGAGCTCGGCAAGGTTGATTCGATCGCGGTGCGCGGCCAGGTCGAGTGGCAACCGAGCGATGCGCTCACCGTGCGCCTGTCATACAGCCACGGCGACTCGGAATCGGAGATGCCGCTCCTGCAGCACGTCGGCACGCGCGATCCGGGCAATCCGGCTGCCATCTGCGCACCCGTGATCGCCGGGCGCGTCGATGAGGGTCCTTGCGTGGATCTCCTCGGCTACTTCGACGATGACGGCGACATCTATACGGGCGATGCGAGCATCGATCCGGCCCTGGACCTCGAATCCGACGACGTTACGATGACCATCGACTGGAACGTCGGCCGCGCCACGCTGACCTCGATCACCGGGTACGCGGACTTCTCCAAGCTCCAGAGCCAGGACATAGACGCCTCACCGGCCGTGGGCGCCGACAACTTCACATTTAATGACGTCGAGAACCTCTCGCAGGAGGTGCGGCTGACGTCAGATGATTCTTTCAAGTTTCCCTGGATCGTCGGCGCGAACTACGGCACGACCGACATCGACTGGTTTCAGACGATCGACCTGACCGACCTTGCGGGGATTCCGACCAGCAACGGCGCCGTGCAGGAGACCGAGACCTGGGCGGTGTTCGGGCAGATGACGTTCCCGCTGACGGAGAAGGTGGACTTCGTGGGCGGCCTGCGCTTCACGAACGAGACGCGCGACTGGACGGGTGCGACCTTTATTGGCACGTTCGCGACCCTCGATGCGGCGTTTGCAAGCGGCGCACCGCGCCTGTCGCAGCTGCCGCTGCCGGACGGCGATCCGGGCCAAGGTGGCCCGCTCGACTTTCCGACCAGCATCGACGAGGAAAAAGCCGACTTCTCGGCCGTGCTGCGCTACCGTCCCCACGAAGACGCCATGTACTACGTGAGCATCAGCGAGGCTTTTCGCAGCGGCGGCTACTCATCGGCAGTGATCTTCTCGCAGGAAGCGCTCGAACCCTATGATTCCGAGACGCTGCGGTCTTACGAGATCGGCACGAAGCTTGCCTTGGCCAACGATCGGCTGCGCTTCGACGCGAGCGCGTTCTTCTACGATTTCGAGGACTTCCAGGCGACTTTCGTGCGGGCGACAGAAGCAAGCGCACGGCTGCAGAACGCCGGCGACGTCGAAATCAAGGGGCTCGAGGCCTCGATCGAATGGCTGCCGGTCGAAAACCTGACGGTCGGGCTCGGTGTCAGCGTGATGGATAGCGAGATCGTGGAAACCGACGTGGTGCTGCCCCCACTCGACGGCGGGCCGCAAACGACCATCGAGGGTAACGAGATCCCGAACGCCCCGAGCTACACGGCCAACGGCCGCATCCGTTACCAGTGGCCGATCGGCGCGACGCTCGCCATGGCAGCCCAGACGGACTTCCACGTCGTCGACGAACACTTCCTCGAGCCCAACAACCGCGATTACCTTGCGGAGGATGGCTACTTCATCGCCAATGCGCGCCTGTCGCTGCTGTCGCAGGACGAACGGTGGTCGGTGTCGGCCTGGGTCAAGAACCTCAACGACGAGGAATACCGCACGGCCGCGCAGGACCTGGCGCTCTCGCTCGGCTTCTCCGAAATCGTCGTCGGCATTCCAACGACCTGGGGCCTGGAGTTCGAGTACCGGTTCTGAACGCGCTCGCGAAGCGTAGTCCGCGCCTGGAGCGCACCGAGCGCCGGGCATCGGTTCAGCCGCTCGCGGCACTCAACCCGCGCGGGTTGAGAAGCCGCGAGCGGCTCAAGCGGGCCGCGCGCGAGCTGTTGAACGAGCGGGGGTACAACAATCTGCGCGTGCAGGACGTCACTGCGCGCGCGGGCGTCGCGAGCGGGCTTTTCTACCGCTACTTCCATGATCTGCGGGAGATCGTCGAGGAGATCGCTCGGGATTTCTTCGCCGAACTGCTCACCGGGGTCGATCCGGGAAGATCCAGCGAGCACCGCTACGACTGGATCTTTGAAAACCTGAGCAATGTCGTGCGCAGGTTCGCGCAGAATCCGGGCATCCTCGCGTGCCTGTTCGGATTGGCGGGCGACTACGCCGAATTCGACCAGATCTGGAAACAGAACGCCCACCAGTGGAACCTCCGCGTCGCGGAATATCTGAGGCGCGAGATCCGCTGCAATGCAGCCCATGCACGTCGCATGGGATTCATGTTGGGCGCAATGACCGAAGGTGTCGTCTACCAGGCATTGATCCGGCAGACGGAAGATCTCGTCGACATGGGCGGCAAGCCCGAAGATATCGCCGACATCCTGGCGGTCATGTGGTATCGCGCCATCTACCTCGAGGATCCGCCAGTCGCACGGCTGCGGCCCGCCGGGCGACGCCTGATAGGCGCGGGGGTGAAGCAGAATCGCATGAGAGCCTCATGAGCGCGGACATTCCGGTGCACGAAGGACGGTTGTGGCAGAGCCTGATGGACATGGGCGAGGTGGGCGCACTGCCGCATGGTGGCTGCTGTCGCACCGCGTTGAGCGCCGAGGATAAGGCCGGGCGCGACCTATTCGTGGGCTGGTGTCGTGAAGCCGGCTGTTCGATCGACTTCGACCAGGTCGGCAACATCTACGCGCGCCGACCCGGACGCGACCCGCAGCGGGCGGCCGTCGCGACCGGCAGTCATCTCGACACGCAACCGCACGGAGGCAAGTTCGACGGCATTTATGGCGTGCTTGCGGGACTCGAGGTCGTGCGCGCCCTGAACGATGCGAGCGTCGAGACCGAAGCGCCGATCGACGTCGTGGTCTGGACCAACGAGGAAGGCGTGCGCTTCAGTCCGCCGCTGGCGGGTTCTTCGGCATTCGCCGGGGTAGTGGACGTCGGCACGATCCATGCCGCGGTAACTCTGGCGGGGACGACGGTCCGGCAGGACCTCGAAGTTACGGGATATCTCGGCAAGGATCGCCCGGGTGAACGAAAGCTCGATTGCTTCGTAGAGGCCCACATCGAACAGGGCCCGATCCTCGAAGCCGAGGGCAAGGTGATCGGCGTCGTCACCAAGATCCAGGGTCTGCGCTGGCTGAAGGTGACCGTGTCTGGCATGGACGGGCACGCCGGTACGACGCCGATGAACCGCCGCCGCGATGCACTGCTTGGTGCGGCTGAAATGCTGCTCGCGATCAACCGGATCGCTCGCGAGCAGGACGACTGGGCCCGGCTCACGAACGGGAGGCTCGAGATCGAGCCGAATTCCGGCGCCACCATTCCGGGCCGGGCCGTCTTCATCTGCGACCTGCGGCATCCGGACGCCGAGACGCTCGAGGCACTAGACAGCCGAATGCAGCAGGCTATGCGCAGCATTGCAAAGGGCAGCGGCCTTGCAATCGAGATCGAGCGCGTGATGGACAAGCCGCCAGTACTCTTCGCCGGTGAACTGATCGATACGATCCGCGAGGCGGCGCGGAAGTGCGGCTATTCAACCATGGACATGCTGAGCGGGGCCGGACACGATGCCATGAATGTCGCTCGTGTCGTGCCCGCTGGAATGATTTTCGTGCCATGTAAGGATGGGCTCAGTCACAATGAGGCCGAAAGCGCCACCCCTGCGCATTTGGCGGCCGGCGCGCACACCCTGCTGCAGACGCTCGTGGCGCGTGCGCGACGAGTGTGACGATTGCAGTTTTTAATGAGCTGGCTAGCTCTGAATCGCGTCCGAATCGCGGCATTGCTGCTCGGAATCGCCTGGCTGCAGGCCGCTGCATGCGCCGAAACAATCCTCTTCATCGGCAACAGCTTCACATTTGGCGGGGACTCGCCGCCGGTACAGGGCTATCAGCCCGAGACCGTCACGGATCTCAATCGCGAGGGCATGGGTGGAGTGCCCGCGTTGTTCAAGACCTTCACGCGCGAGTCGGGGCTTGCCTATGACGTCAGTCTGGAAACGGCCTCCGGCATGAACCTGGATTTTCACTATGAACAGAAGAGGGCGCTCATCGGGGGCGCCTGGGACCACGTGGTCGTGCAGGGCTACAGCACGCTCGATGCCGACGCGCCCGGCGATGCCGGCAAGATCATCGGCTACTCGGCGCGGCTCGCCCAGTTGTTCCACGCGGAGAATCCAGAGGTCGACGTGCGCCTGGCCGCGACCTGGTCGCGCGCCGATCAAACCTATCTTGCATCCGGCCACTGGTTCGGAAAGCCGATCGAAGCCATGGCAATCGATGTGCGCACCGCATACGACCAGGCGGCCGAGCGCTCTCCACACATCCGTGGCGTGATACCGGTGGGACAGGCCTGGAACCGGACCATCGCCGAAGGAATCGCGGTTCGCAATCCCTATCGGGGAATCGGCCCCCGGCAGGTCAATCTCTGGGCCGCCGACGGCTACCATGCGAGCGTGTACGGCTACTATCTCGAGGCGCTCGTGATCTTCGGCAGCGTCACCGGTCGCGATCCGCGCAGCCTGGGAGGCAAGGAGCAGGCCGCGGCCCAACTGGGGATTTCCCCCGACATCGCGCTTGCACTACAGCGCATTGCCTTTGAAACGCTCGCAGTCGAACGCAAACGATGAAAAGAAAGGCAGTTGCCGACTCGGGCTGATCTAAGGTTTGATTTGAGCCGCGTCCTGCGGCGACTTGTAGAGCTGTCCCGCCTTCATTACGAATGCGACCCGGCCTAGCGCGCCGATGTCATCTAGCGGATTGCCTTCGACCGCGATCACATCCGCGAACTTGCCCGGCTCGATCGTGCCGATCTGCGATTCCATCCGCAGCAGCTCGGAGGCGCGAACGGTTGCCGATCGAATTGCGTCGATCGGCTGCATCCCGTACTCGACCATGCGAACAAACTCCCGTGCAGACGTGCCGTGCTCGTAGGCCCCGACGTCCGTGCCAAAGGCGATTTTCACGCCCATACGCGTGGCTTTCTGGAACACATTCTTATGGCTGGCGACAATTTTCCGGGCAAGTTCGGTATCGTCTTCGGCTTGCTGCGGAACATAGGTTGAGAGGGTCGGGCACCAGTAGGTTCCGTGCTCGACCATGAGCTTGAGCGCCTCGTCATCCAGCATCATCCCGTGCTCGATCGAGCGCACGCCGCCGCGAATGGCGTTCTTCGCGCCATCGCCGCCGTAGGCATGTGCCGCAACATCGCGGCGCCATCGCTTCGCCTCGGCGACGACCGCCTTCACGTCTTCGATCGAGACCTGGCTCAGTGTTTCGAGGCTGGTGGGGTCGACGTGTCGAAGCGTTCCCGTCGCATACAGCTTGATCCAGTCGGCTCCGTATTTCACCTGCCGGCGCACTTCAGCAATCATCGCGTCGCGCGAGTCCGCGAGCGCCGCGGGCTCGGGAATGTAGATGTCGGGATTCAGGCCGGCGTTGTTCATGTGGCCGCCGGTGATCGTGATTGCGAGCGTCGAAACCAGCAACCGCGGACCCGGAATGATTCCACGATTGATCGCATCACGTATGGCGACATCGGCGAAGCCGGCGCCTTCGCTATCCACGTCGCGCAGGGTGGTGAATCCGGCTTCCAGGTCCTTCCTGGCGGCGGCGACTCCCTGAACCGTGCGAAAGGCCTGCGATTTCGTGATGACGGGTGGCGCGCCGCGCTCGTCCTCGGGCTGAAGCAGGATATGGGTGTGACTGTCGATCAGGCCGGGCAGCACGGTGTATGCCGAGAGGTCGATCAGCCGCGCGCCCTCGGGAACCTTCGCGTTTGCCCCGACCTGCTCGATGCGATCGCCGCGCACGACGATGAGGGCATTCCGGGTAAAGGTGCCGTCCACCGGATTGAGGAGCCGACCGCAGCGAATCGCAGTGACGTCGTTCGCCCGGACCGGGATTGAAAGCAGGATGAGAAGGCCGGCGAGCATCGCCGGCGCAAATCTATTCAAGGCGCGCAAATTTTGCATAATTTAAGTTCTTAAACTTGGAGATCCATGACGCGCAATTCGGCGACATCATCCTTGAGGCTAGTCGCCACGGGCTGGTGCGCAGGATGGTCGAGATAAGCGGTCAAGGCCGCGTAGTCTGCCAGAGTAACTACAATGCCGTGTGTCATGCCGGCAGCCCGGTCGGAAAGGTTGGAACCACACTGCAAGTTCAATACCGCCGGCACCTTGCCTACCAGGCCGCGACACGCTGCGAGGTGGCGCTCGATTCTCTCCGGCGTTACGTTTGGTTTGAAGCGCAGCCAGGCGATGTGGAGTAACGACACTTGACTTCCCCCCACTTGAATATTCTATGAAAAGCATGAAGTTCAGGGTACTTCATATACGTCACTGGGCCAGGACAGCTACTCTGTACCTGTGTCCTGCGATTGTGATTGCCGCGGGCGCAGTGCCGGCGAACGTTGAAGCCACACCCGTGGGAACTTGGAATCTGGTCGCCGCAGCGTCGGATGAATTTGACGGTTCCACTCTCGACGCTGCCAAGTGGAAGAAGGGCCTGTGGTACGACATATCGGGCGTTCTGGCGTTCAGGCCGGAAAACATAGCCGTATCCGGCGGCAATCTGGTTCTGACTGCAAAAAAAGAAGCTTTCAATGAAAAATTCTACACCTTTGGTGCTGTGGAATCCCTTTTTGATGTGCCGGGTGTCAATAGCTACGTGGAGGTTCGGGCCAAGGCGCTCGATCGGAAGTCGAATGTGCTGAGCGCCATCTGGTTGCAGTCGTCACCTTTGACCACGGCCAACAATCCGAATCCCGAAATCGACATTCAGGAAACCTTCAAGTACCACGACGTGATCAGCACCCTGCACACCTGGGCCATCGACCCCGAATCTCCTGCCCCGACGACCCCGGAGGATTACATCCATACCCAGACTGCCCCGAATGAATACACGACAGGGGTGGACGTCAGTGCGGACTTCCATGTCTATGGCCTGGAACGAAGCAATGGGAAACTTCGCTTCTATTTCAACGGAAACCTGGCCTGGGAAGTTACGCCGTCCGAGCCTTCATTTGTGAACATGCCCCGTCACGTGGTGCTGAGCCTTGAAGGCCACCTGGGCGACCCGGTGGATGCATATCTGCCGCAGAGCTTTCTGGTGGACTACATTCGTACCTACACCCGCGCGGCCAACTAGGCAGCATCAATACTGATCGTGATCGTCAGCGGGCTTCAGGATTGCGGACCAGCAGTTTCCAGAGCTCGTGATAGGCCGCTTTCTTGCCGAATCCGCCCTCGGGCCCGTACGTCAGTCCCCAGCCGCCGTCCTTGCCGGGAAGCGCCGGATAGCGTTCATCGTTGAGTTCGTAATGGAAGATCACTTCCACGGCCGGATCCGCGCCCAGGATGCCGTCGCGCCGGTCGTAGTGGCTCCGGACATACGCTCGCTGTGCTTCCTCTCCGCCTTCCTGGTCCGCCGTGGTCCACCCGGTCTCCGTGATCCAGATCGGCTTGCGGCCGGCGACGATTCGCTTCACTTCCTCGAGCTGCGTGTTCTGGTGGTAGATGTAGTAATGCACGGAAATGGCGTCCACGTATTCCAGGAGACCCATGTCGATCAGCGATTTCAGAAAGGCGACGCCATCTGAAGTTGCTCCGACGGCCGGGCCCACGAGGTGGGCGTCTTCATTCGCCTCCTTGATGATCGCGTGCGCCTCCCGGAGCATGTTCATGTAGTCCGCAGCGGGAATCGGACCGCCCCACCAAGTCATCTCCGGTTCGTTCGTAATTTCCCAGGCGGGCACAGCGGGAGTTGCCAGCACCTGTTTTCTTACGTAGGCCGGCCACCCCGAAGTGTTCGTGGAATACCAGGGCAGGAGCGCGAGCACGCGGATGCCCTTGCGCTTCATGTCGGCGGCGAAAGGAGCATCCTTTGCCGGATCCTGAAAATCACCGCGGATCCAGAACTCTCCTGCGGAGCGCAAGTCATCCAGGACGGAAGCTGCCGCCGGCGTGTACTCGTCGCCGAAGGCACCGTGGTGAAAACAAACACCGAATTCCGTGGGTTTCCGCTCGCCTGCCGTCGCCGGCGACATGAAGCCCAAGGCCAGGAGGAGGGTGGCGACAAGTCGCCGCCGAATTCTCAAGAAAGAAATCACGCCGCCAGCGGTCGCCGCGGCCGCAGACGGGCCATCAGTCCCGGAGCGCCAGAGGGACAAAACTCCGAAT
>DAIRVV010000072.1:0-10591 GCA_036802645.1 Steroidobacteraceae bacterium | reverse complement strand
CCGATCGTCCCCACGTTCACATGCGGCTTCGAACGAACGAATTTTTCCTTAGCCATCGTCTTTTCCTCAGGAGGCTTTCTTCAGGACGGTCTCGGCGACGTTGTTCGGCACCTCGACATACTTCTTGAATTCCATCGTGAACGTCGCACGGCCCTGGCTCATCGAGCGCACGGTCGTCGCGTAGCCGAACATCTCCGCGAGCGGAACGTCGGCGGTCACGACTTTCCCGGACACGGTTTCGTCCATGCCCGTAATCTGGCCGCGGCGGCGATTCAGGTCGCCGATCACGTCGCCCGAGTATTCCTCGGGGGTCACGACTTCGACGTTCATGATCGGCTCAAGCAGCACGGGCTTCGCCTTGGCGAAGCCTTCCTTGAACGCCATGGAACCTGCGATCTTGAACGCCATTTCGCTCGAGTCGACATCGTGGTACGAGCCGTCCGTCAGCGCGACCTTGACGTCGACGATCGGGAAGCCGGCGATCACGCCGTTGCCCAGCTGTTCCTTGATGCCCTTGTCCACGGCCGGTATGTACTCGCGCGGGATCGCGCCGCCGACGATTTCATTGACGAACTCGTAGCCCTTGCCCTCTTCTAGCGGCTCGAGCCGGATCCAGACGTGGCCGTACTGGCCGCGGCCGCCGGACTGGCGCACGAATTTGCCTTCCTGCTCGACGGACCTGCGGATCGTCTCGCGGTAGGCGACCTGCGGCTTGCCAACGGTCGCATCGACCTTGAACTCGCGCTTCATGCGATCGACGATGATCTCGAGATGCAGCTCGCCCATGCCGGAGATGATCGTCTGTCCCGACTCCTGGTCGGTCGATACGCGAAAAGACGGGTCTTCCTTGGCCAGGCGCTGCAGCGCAATGCCCATTTTTTCCTGGTCGGCCTTGGTCTTCGGCTCGACGGCGACCGAGATCACCGGCGCCGGGAATTCCATCTTCTCGAGCACGATGATGTCGTCCGGATCGGAGAGCGTGTCTCCGGTCGTCACGTCCTTGAGGCCCACGGCCGCGGCGATGTCGCCGGCGCGGACTTCCTTGATCTCTTCGCGCTCGCTCGCGTGCATCTGCAGCAGGCGGCCGATGCGTTCCTTCCGAGACCGGTTCGGCACGTAGACCTGGTCGCCCGATGAGAGCGTGCCGGAGTAGACGCGGAAGAAGGTCAGGTTGCCGACGAAGGGATCGTTCAGGATCTTGAACGCGAGCGCGGAGAATGGCGCTTCATCCGTGGGCGGGCGCGTCATTTCCTCGCTTTCCTCGGACTGGCCCTTGACGTCGGGCACTTCGACCGGCGACGGCATGTAGTCGATGACCGCATCGAGCACGGCCTGCACGCCCTTGTTCTTGAAGGCGGAGCCGCAGGTCACGATGCAGATATCGTTGCGGATCGCGCGCTCGCGAAGCCCCTTGCGGATGTCCTCGGTCGAGAGCGTGTTCTCCTCCAGGTACTTGTTGAGGAGTTCCTCGTTGCCCTCGGCGGCCGCCTCGACCAGCTTGAGGCGGTACTCGTCGCACTGCGCCTTCATGTCCTCCGGGATGTCCCGGTACTCGAAGCGCATGCCCTGGGTCTCGTCGTCCCACCAGATCGCCTTCATGCGGATCAGGTCGACGATGCCGGTGAAGTTCTCCTCGGCGCCCACCGGCAGCTGGATCACGACCGGGTTGCCCTTCAGGCGCGTGCGGATCTGGTCCACGCAGCGCAGGAAGTTCGCGCCGGCGCGGTCCATCTTGTTGACGAAGGCGACACGGGGCACCTTGTACTTGTTCATCTGCCGCCAGACCGTCTCGGACTGAGGCTGCACGCCGGAGACCGCACAGTACACGGCGACCGCCGAGTCGAGCACGCGCAGGCTCCGCTCGACCTCGATCGTGAAGTCGACGTGCCCTGGAGTGTCGATGATGTTGATGCGGTGCTCGGGGTAGTGATTGTCCATCCCCTTCCAGAAGCAGGTCGTCGCCGCGGCGGTGATGGTGATGCCGCGCTCCTGCTCCTGCTCCATGTAGTCCATCACGGCGGCGCCGTCGTGGACCTCGCCGATCTTGTGCGACACGCCCGTGTAAAACAGCACGCGCTCGGTCGTCGTCGTCTTTCCGGCGTCGATGTGCGCCGAAATGCCGATGTTCCGATAGAGCTCGATGGGCGTGGTGCGAGGCATGGCCTTCTCTGTGTCAGCTTTCTTACCAGCGGTAATGAGCGAAGGCCTTGTTGGCCTCCGCCATGCGATGCGTATCTTCGCGCTTGCGGACCGCCGTGCCGCGGTTCTCCGCGGCGTCCATCAGCTCGTGCGCGAGGCGGTGCGCCATCGACTTCTCGCTGCGCGCACGCGCGGCCTCGATCAGCCAGCGCATTGCGAGCGTCTGGCGGCGGGACGGCCGCACTTCGACCGGCACCTGGTAGGTCGCGCCGCCGACGCGGCGGGACTTCACCTCGACCGCCGGCTTCACGTTCTCGAGCGCGGTCGAGAGCAATTCGAGCGCCGCGTCGCCCTGGCGGTTCGTCTTTTCCGAAATGCGGTCGATCGCGCCATAGACAATGTGCTCGGCGGCGGATTTCTTGCCGCTCGTCATGACCATGTTCATGAACTTGGCCAGCATCTCGCTTCCGAACTTCGGGTCCGGGAGCACGACGCGGGTCGGCGCTGATGTACGACGGGACATTGCTGACGGACCTCGTTATTTCTTCGGGCGCTTGGCGCCGTACTTGGAGCGGCTCTGCTTGCGGTCGCCGACGCCGGCGCAGTCGAGCGTGCCGCGGACCGTGTGGTAACGGACACCTGGCAGGTCCTTGACGCGGCCGCCGCGGATCATGACGACCGAGTGTTCCTGCAGGTTGTGCCCTTCGCCGCCGATGTAGCTCGTGACTTCGAAGCCATTCGTCAGGCGTACGCGGCAGACCTTGCGAAGCGCCGAGTTCGGCTTCTTCGGCGTCGTCGTGTAGACGCGCGTGCAAACACCGCGGCGCTGCGGCGAGCGTTGCAGCGCCGGCACCTTGGACTTGTAAGTGGCAGCCACGCGGCCGCCACGGATCAGCTGGTTAGTCGTCGACATACCGTCCTACTGCCCCGCACCGGCGTAATTGCCGGACGCATGAAACGCCGGGCCGCCCTGTGGCGGCCCGGATTCGTCTGTTTATTCTCAATCAACAACCCGCCCGTATTGGGGGCGGGGGCCGAAAAGGCCCGCGATTCTAGTGACTGGGCCGGAGGGTCGTCAAGCCGGGTTCAATGTGATTTAAGCCGGAGGCTAATGCCTGACTTAAGCCATTGTTTTTGCAGTGCACTACAATCCGCCGGCCGCGGACCTTCTCTGACAGGCGGGTCAGCAGTCGGAGTGCGTTCTAATAGTATGGGGCGACGGACAATCGACCGGGCTTGCGATCGGCCAGGACCGCCATGAACCACCGGGTTGAGAGCTTGCATCCGGCCGGAATCCACCCGGACCGGCCCAACGCATCGGCGATCGAGGCTTTATTCGCCCGGCTGCGGGGTCCACTGCGGCGTTTCTTCGAGCGGCGCGACGTTCCTTCGCATGAGGTGGAGGACCTGGTACAGCAGGTCTTTCTTCGCCTGACCGGGCGAGCCGATCTCACACCCCTGGAACGGCCCGAAGCGTACCTGTTCACGACCGCCTCGAATTTGCTGCGCGATCGGCACCGGCGCCGAAGCGCGCGCGCTGCCGACGCTCACGAACCCTATGACGAAGTCGTGCATGGCGGCCTCCACATGACGCCGGGACCGGAGCGCGAGTTGCTTGGCACACAGCGCGTGGAGCAACTAGTCGCCGCGCTTTACGATCTTCCTGAACGCACGCGCGTGGTGTTTACGCTCTACCATCTCGAAGGTCTGTCACACGAGACGATCGCCCGGAGGCTCGGCATCGCCGTGAGCACGATTGAGAAACACATGGCACGCGCGATTGCCCACTGCCTGGGCAGGCTGGACCGGCCATGAACAGCGCGGGAAAGGCCGACGAGAGGACCGATCGCGCTTCGATTGCCGACAAGGCCGGCCGCTGGGACGCACGGCTGCGTGCACCCGACTGCACGGATGCCGATCGCAGCCGCTGCACCGAGTGGCGGAATGCCAATCCTGCCCACCATGCCGCTTTCGAAAAGGCGCAGGCGATCGTCGCCAGCCTGCGTCACGATCGCGCGCGCGCCGACATCCGCGCGCTTCGCGATGAGGCCATGCGTGCAATGGGGACGCAACGCCGCAGACGAATGGGCTGGGCCGCGAGCGTGCTCGCAGTCGGAGTCGGAATCGCGGTGTGGACATTGACTGGCGGCGACCGGCTTCGAGCTCCTTTAGGCAATCTCGCCGAGCAATTGGCAGGCGCCGAGTCCTACGCCACCGGCATCGGGCAACGATCCACGTTCACGCTGGCCGACGGCACCTCAGTTGAACTCAACGCGCAGACGCGAATCGTCGTGGACTACTCCGAATCCCTGCGTCGAGTGGAGCTGGTCAGAGGCCAGGCCCTGTTCAACGTCGCTAAGTACACTCAAAGGCCATTCATCGTGCGCGCCGGCGATCGCAACATCGTCGCTGTCGGCACACAATTCGACGTGCGTCTCGAAGGCGGGTCGGTGCAAGTGACATTGATCGAAGGCAGAGTACGCGTCGAGCAGCCGGAACACGCGAAGGCAGACACCGCATCTCGCGTAGACGAGAGCGCCGTATTCCTCGCGCCCGGGCAGCAGCTTCGGGCGTCTCGCGGCCAGGAAGCGCGGAATTCCGGCAGGTCCGGCGTTGTTCGCGACATCGATGTCGACAAAGTCACCGGCTGGCGGGAGGGACATGTGTTCCTGGACGACCTGACGCTCGCCGAAGCCGTCGCGGAAATGAATCGCCACAGCCAGGTCCAGATTGCCATCGGCGATCCACGACTTGAGCAGCTGCGGGTCAACGGCATGTTCAATGCCGGCGAGCAGGAGGCTTTTGCCGCTGCGCTCGAAGACTATTTCGCTATTGCCGTCGAGCATCGGGGCAGCCAGGAAATCGTCCTCGCAGGCCGTCGCTGATTCAGCGTTCCCGCCTGGAACAGGCGGATTGCGGCTCTGGCTGCGTTATTCCTCCGTAAGGGGGGAACCAAATATGAGCCAGATCAATGTCGCGGCGATGACGCTGGCCCTGGTCATGCTGACTCAGGTCTCGGCCGCAGACGAAAATGCGAAGCACTTCGATATCGCCACGCAACCGCTGGCGACGGCCTTGGGCGAGTTCGCTCGCCAGAGCGGCCGCCAGATCCTGTTTTCGACGGAAGTCGCCGCGGACAAGCGCACCGGCGGCGTCAAGGGCGAACTCGAACCCGAGGCCGCGCTGCGCGCACTGCTGAAAGGAACGGGACTGACCTATCGCATCACGGCCGATGACACGCTCCTCGTCGACCGGCCACAACCGGACGTGCAAGGCCGGCCCGGCGGTGCCGGGGCCGGATACGTCACCGGTGATGCGAAAGACCGGATTCTCGAGCAGCTCGAGGAAATCGTCGTAACCGGCAGCTGGATTCGCGCGGGCCGCGGACCCTCTCCGGTGCAGACTTACAGCCGGGCAGACATCCAGGAGAGGGGCTCGGCGAGCGTCGCGCGGTTCCTGCGAACGATTCCGCAGAACTACAACAGCGCAGTGCCGGAGACCGCGTTCTTCGACGCGACCGCGCTCACCGTCGGCAATACCGACCTTGGATTCGCGTCAAGCGTCAATCTGCGCGGTGTCGGCGCGGATTCGACGCTGACTCTGCTGAACGGCCGGCGCATCGCCCCATCAGGTGGCTCCGCCGGCGCAATCACGGATATCAGCATGATTCCGCTTGCGGCGGTGGAGCGCATCGAGGTGCTGCCTGACGGAGCTTCCGCGATCTACGGCGCCGATGCGATCGGCGGCGTCGTCAACGTCATCCTGCGCGACCGATACGAGGGGTTCGAGACGAATCTGCGCTACAGCAACGACATGAACGGCGGCGTCACGGGAGAAAGTTCGGCAAGCCTCGTCGGCGGCTTCGGTTCGCCGCGCGCGCGCCTCCTGGGCGGCTTGGAGTACTTCGACCAGGAAACCCTGCACGGCACAGATCGAGGCCTGACGAGCGGCTTCGACAAGCGCCAGTTCGGCGGACGCGACGACCGCTCCATTTTCGTTCCCGAACCCGGCAACGTCGCGGCGGCAGACGGCTTTCTAGATGCGTTGAATCGCGCGACAGACATCTTCTTCGATCCGGTGCCGGTGCCCGCCGGCCAGGACGGCACCGCGCTCACGCCGGCCGATTTCGATGCTGCCGCACTGCCGAACGTCGGACCGAACGAGTTTCCATTCGCGGTCGCTCCAGGCGAGCGCCGCTACAGCGGATTCCTGAACGGCGATTTGTCGCTCGGTGGCTCCTTGAGCGCATTCGTGACGGCGCTTTACACGGATCGCAGCGTCGAATTCAACACGACTTCGCCGTCCTTGTTCGCCGTCCTCGTACCGGCCGCGAACCCGTTCAACCCTTTTGGCGAGGACGTTTTCGTCAACTATTCGATGAATCGGGAATTTCCGCTCGGGCTGCCGTTCAAGCGCGAGAATTCGGCGATGTCGCTCGTGGGTGGTCTCACCGGCCGGCTCGCATCCATCGGCCGCGGGTCCGGCTGGGTCTGGGAGACCGTCTTGAGTCGCGCCGAGGACGAGTTCGCCGGCGACATCCGCCTCGAGGATGCCGATGCCGTCTCAGCGGCACTCGGCCAGACGGATCCGGCGACGGCGCTCAACGTTTTCGGCGACCAGGGACGCAACGATCCGGCGATCGTCGCCGACCTCATACGCGTCTCGAATGTTTCCGGCACCAGCCGGCTTTCCGCACTGGGCGCGAAGGCCGAAGGCCCGCTGCTGGAGATGCCGGGTGGCGCGCTGCGGGCCGCGGTCGGCGCGGAGTACCGCGACGAGGACAACGAGTTCCAGAACGACCTGCTCGGCGACACCTTCACGGGCGATCGCAATGTCACAGCGCTGTTTGCCGAGCTCAGAATCCCGCTGCTGCCGAAAGACCGCGCCGGCGCGCTGCTCGAGCGGATCGACCTGAGCGCGGCGGGCCGCTGGGAGGACTATTCCGACTTCGGCTCGCGGACGAGTCCAAAGATCGGGTTCGTCGTCGGCGGCGAGCGCGCGGTCTTGCGCGGATCCTGGGCGCGCTCGTTCAAGGCGCCGCTCCTGCGCGAGGTGCTGAAGAGCGGCAGCGAAATCGACCAGTTCGTATTCGACACGAACGCGCCCGGCGGTCCCACGTTCGTGATCGTTCCGGTCCTGGGCGGCGGCGGCAATCCGGACCTGCGCGCCGAAACCGCCGATGTCCTCTCGCTCGGCACGGGATTCTACTGGGGGGCCGGCCAGAGCGCGCGTTTCGAATTGAACGCCGGCTACTTCAGCATCGATTTCGAGGACAGAGTCGTCCAGCCCTCGAGCGACCAACTGTTTCAGCTCGAGGCGCAAGATCTGCTGCCGCCCGGCCTGGTCGTTCGCGACGACGCGGGAAATCTCGAACGCTTGGTCGCGCTGCCGCTCAATTTCGCGGCGACCCAGGTCGAGGGAATCGATTTCTCTTTCACCTGGCGCCAGGCCGTCGGCCAGCGCGACGAGCTCTCACTGGCCGTTGCCGGCGTGCGCTATCTCGGCTACGAGAATCAGATCATCGCCGGTCAGCCAATTCAGGACGTGCTGGGGACCATCGGCTGGCCCGTCGAAGTGAACGGCCACATCACACTCGGCTGGGCACGTGGCGCGCTCTCCGCAAACCTGATCGGGAACTACGTCGATTCCTATGTCAACGACCTGGACCCGGTTGTGTTCGGGACGCCGGACCGTGTGGACAGCTGGAGCACGCTCGACCTGAACGCCCAGTACGCGCCCGAGAACAGGGATGGCTGGCTCGAGGGACTTCGCATCGGCGTCGGCTTCGACAACCTGCTGGATGAGGAACCGCCGTTCGTCCAGGGCTTGCTCGGCTACGACCCTTCCCGTGCGAGCGTTCGCGGCCGCAGCTACTTCGTCGAATTGTCGTATTCGTTCTAATCGATGCGCGGAGTCTGGCTGCCTGGCGTCGCCCTCGCATGCGTCGGAGTCGCGCACGCCGACCGAGCGGAGCCCGCGCGTCCGCCCGCGCGGCTGTACCAGCCCGGCGACTCAATCGGCCTGGCGAGCCTCCAGCGTGTGCCTGGAGAAGAATCTGGCCAAGGTACGATTCGAGTTTCGAGAGACGAGCGATGGATTGCATTCGTCGCGCACCGCGGCGATGCGATCTCAGGGCTTATCGAGTACCGCATCTACATCTATGACGCGGCGCGCGTACGCGCGTTTGCAAGTGGCCGGGAAACCGCGCCACCGCCCCGGCACATCGCGCTGTTCCAGACTGACGGCAACCTGCCGGCGGTACGCGATTTTCACTGGCTGAACGACGACTCGCGGCTGGCTATCATTGGAGAGCGGCGCGCCAGCAAGTCGCCGGCACCTGGTGGAGAGCGGCCACAACTGTATTTACTCGATGTGAATTCCGGCGCACTCGATCTCGCCACCGATTCGCCGAACGAGGTGTTGGCCTGCGATGCCGCAGGCGAGACCGTGCTTTGCCTGACCGCTACCGAATCGCTGACTTCAGAGCGTGCTGACACGCGATCGGCCTACGTCGTCGAAGACAGTCTCGGCGCTACCTTGGGTCTCGGTCCACGTTCTGACGATCGCGATCAGCCGGTGCGCGTAGCGGTCTACGTACGGGAAGGCGCCGCGCCGGGTCGCATCGTGGCCGAATCGGTCGGGCAGACCCCGCGCGAGCAGCTCAGAGTCCGCCTGTCGCCCACCGCCAGGCAGGCCGTCGTCACCTGGCCGCTCGAACGGATCAAGCCGGAGTGGAGTCGCTATGAAATCGCCAGCGAGTTCGACCGGCTTGAACCGGCGTACGACGAGAAGCACAAGCGCTACACGCAGTTCGCGCTCGTCGACATCGCCGCCGGATCGCTGCGCCCGGCGATCGACGCACCGACCGGAGACTGGCTGAGCGGGTCATACGCCCCGACAGACGCGTTCTGGTCGCCGGACGGTCGCGCCCTGATCCTGTCGTCGACGTACCTTCCTGCCGCCGAATCGCACACCGGCCCTGCAATCGTTGAGCTGGACGCCAGCAGCCTGAACCATCGCCTGGTCGCGCGCCTGCCGGTGCTCCACTCGGAAGACTTCGACCAAGGCTGGCCGGAGCACGTGCGCTCGATCGCCCTTTCGAACGACGGCACGACGCTCGACCTCGCGCTTTCGGAGCCGGCCGGGACCGCCAGGGAGGAGAGCCGGATCAGGCGCTTCGTCCGCTCGGCAGCCGGTGACTGGAGCGAGACGACGACCAACAAGCAGCGGCCCGCACTCAAATCGCACTCGAAAGACGTGGCGCAAGTGCCACTAATCCTGGGCGAAGAGATGACTCTCACGACGCCCCCTCGGGTGACGGTTCACCTCGGCGATGCCCGCACTTCGCGCGTGCTGATCGAGCTGAATGCGCATCTGCAGGACGTCCAGCTCGGCGAGATTCGGGTGATTCAATGGAGAGACGCCAATGGACGTGCCTGGGAGGGCGGGCTCGTGCTACCGCCTGCCGGCGCGAGGGCCGCGCGGCCATTTCCGCTCGTGATCCAGACCCACGGATTTCCGCGCAACGAATTCCTGATCGACGGCCCGATGACGACTGGCTATGCCGCGCAGGGGCTCGCGGCCAGAGGCATCGCCGTCCTGCAAATCGGTGACGCTCATGACGTCATGGATACGGGCGACGAAGCGCCGACTCACATGGCCGCTTATGAGAGCGCCATCGATTACCTGGAGAAAGAAGGCTGGATCGACGCCCGCCGGGTCGGCCTGATGGGTTTCAGCCGTACGTGCTACCACGTGAGGTACGCACTCACGCACTCGCCGCGAAGGTTCGCGGCGGCTCTGACGGCCGACGGCGTGGACTTTGGCTACTGGCAGTACCTGCTGAGCGCAAGCAGCCCGGACGATGCGTTCGCCAAAGCATGGCGCACGCTCGCTGAACGGCTCAATTCAGGCAGGCCGTTCGCGTCGGGACTCGGGAACTGGTTGGTCCACGCACCGGGATTCCAGGCGGATCGCATCAGCGCGCCCCTCGGCATCATCGCGCTGACGACTGACACGGTGCTCGGCCAGTGGGAGATCTACGCAGCCCTCAAGATCCTTGGGCGGCCCGTCGAAATGCTGGTGATACCGGACGCACCGCACGAGCTGGTACGGCCCCGCGATCGCCTTATTGCCATGGAGTACACGATTGGCTGGTTCGATTACTGGCTCAATGGACGGGAGGATCTCGACGCCGGCAAGACCGAGCGCAATGCACGGTGGCGAGAGCTGCGCAAGCGCCAGACAGTACCGGATGGACCGCGTCCTCACTGACTGAGCGCATGGTCCGGCGGCGGCGCATTTCACGAGTTGACGTCGACGGTGGCCCTGCCATGATTTGCATCCGATGTCCTACGCAGCAATGAGACTCTTGCTCGTCGGCGCATGTCTTTTCTGCGCGGCGGCGTCTTCAGAGGTGCGCGCTGTGGCCTCACCCGCCAGTCCCGGCAAC
>DAIRVV010000071.1:0-10690 GCA_036802645.1 Steroidobacteraceae bacterium | reverse complement strand
TGTCGAGCTGCCCGCCGGCGCGCGTGCGACGCCGATCACCTATCGCGCCGGCGGCCGGCAGTTCGTGGTGATCGCGGCCGGTGGCGGCGACCTGTTTGGCCCCGGCGACTACCTGGTAGCCTTCGCCCTGCCCCGATCCGACTAGTGCTCCCGCAGCCCGCACTGGCGGCACCCGGCCATCAAGGCCGAGTGCCGCCTGCCGGATCAATAGCCTGCCGCCTAACAGCCTGGCAGTTTGAAGCTCGCAATTCGGGTCTGCCAGCCAGCCGGTGAGCTCGCCTGCCCGGCGGCCGTGTAGTACTCGTTTACGTACCAGAACGTGCAATCGTCGCTCGGGTCGATATTCAGCGACGTGTAGTCTCCCCAGCGGGAGTTGGTCGTGGTCTGCACGCCGGAGCCGTCGATGATCGTCCCCTCGCCGAGACTCAGGTCGCCGAGCGGATCGCTTGCGAGCCGGCCTGCGTAGCGGATGCCCGGAAACACGCTGGTGGAGTCAACGACGCTGTAACCGACCGCAAGATTGCCTTTCCGGTCCATCGCCGCACTGCCCATCCAGCGATGCACGCTGTCAGTCACCGGCGAGTAGGTGCCCTGTTGATGCACCGTGTAGACGCCGTTGGTGCGGCGAATCTCGTACCAGCGTACGCCCGCGATGCCGGGGCGTGCCTCGACCGACTGGTTGGTCACGAATGACTCATGCTTGCCGAAATTCCGGTAGGCGAGTCGGTGGGTCGGACGCTGCCGGTACGACAGGATGTCGAGGTACTGCGCCGGGTCCACGATCCCTGGCTGCGGCAGGCAGTCACGCGACGTCGGGGCGCAGGGGAAGATCGAGTCGAACGCCGCTACCGGCAACTGCGTGGGCCCGGTCAGAGACGCAACGGGCTTAGAGTTCCAGACCACCTTCAAGTCAAAGACGTTGATCGCATCGGAGGTTGCGCCATAGCCGCCGCCGTCGTCCTGCGTGCCGACGATCGGTGCCGCAATGCCGTCCTTCGGCCGGCGGGTGCCGTCGATGTCCGGCGGCAGCAGGCCGTCGCCGATCAGGTTCAATGGAACGGGGCCAAGTTCCAGGAAGAACTGCACGGCGCGGGCGTTCGGATTGCCGGCGATCATCTTGTTCTTTTCAAGCGCGTAAATGCTGATGCCGTAGCGGTCATCGAAACCGAAATCACGC
Source organism: Steroidobacteraceae bacterium (assembly GCA_036802645.1). Lineage (GTDB taxonomy): Bacteria > Pseudomonadota > Gammaproteobacteria > Steroidobacterales > Steroidobacteraceae > SCUD01. Next base: position 9,513 of record DAIRVV010000071.1, on the reverse strand, counting down.
GTCGTCATGATGTAAGAATTCGTCCACACGCCGTATTTCGGATAGTCGGGGAAGAAGTACCCTCCATCCTCGAGATCCGGCTGCGTGATGAAGGCATAGCGGTAGTATTCGCCGGTCGGATCGCCCGTTTTCGAGATGGCGACGCAGTTATAGAACGGAGCCGTAAACGGTGGATCGAGCCCGCGCGTCGTGAACTGGCTCAGGATCCAGCGATTCTCGAGCTGGTCATACACGACGATCGGGTCGCCGGAGGCGTCCGTGCAGTCCTCAATCGCGAAATCCGCCCAGAGCGCGCCGATGTCGGTCGGCGCCACCAGCGTATTGCCCTGCTTGTCGTAAACGGCGAACGCGAGATTGACCATTTCGACATAGTGGTTCGGCCCGACGTCGCCCACCGGATCCGGCGGATTCACTCGGCCCCCGAAAATGTTGAAATTGTCCTGGTTGCTGATTCCCTCGAAGTTCGCGAGCGGCGCGCTGATGGCCAGCGACGCGAGTGCGGAACGCGCTGCCGTGCTGCCGGAGAGCGCGCCATCGCCGGTGAATCCATCGTCGGCGGCCGGTCCGACGACATCGGGTTCCGGCCGGACCTCAAGGAGCCCGGCACCCGCGGCGCCGGACGATCGCGCGGCAGGCGATGTCGCGGCCGCTACATCCCGCAGCGCGGGTGACACGTCGAAGGCCGCCGCTATCGTAAATTTCGGCTTCAAACTGGGCGTTGCGGAATCGGCCGGTACCGCAAAAGCCAGCAGCGCCAGCATTCCCGCCAGCGCATAGACGCAGTCTGCCGGACGCATCGGTTCTGAATTGCGCATGTCGTATCTCCCTTCTTGATGAGTTCCGGCCGACCCCGGAATCGAATGCCGGCCGGAGCTTCTTTACTTAAGGCGGCGAATCTGCGCCTGCCGTGCGCCGTTGACAAGGGACGGATTTCCATAACGCTGTAGGACTCTGCCGGACAATTCGTGCAGCGGACTTCATACTTGCCGCAAGGTATTGATCGGCGGGTGATTGATCACGCTGCGCGCCGCGAGCGTCCCGGCGCCGCCGACGACGAGCGCACCCGACGCGAGCCCGATCACCCAGACCCAGGGATCGATCGAATAGGAAAGCTCGAAGACTTCTCTCGCGAGCAGCCAGCCGGCGAGCGTCGCGCCGATCGCCGCCAGCACGCCTGAGAGCATGCCGAGCGCCGTGAACTCGGACGCGACGCCTGCGAGCACAACGCGCCGGCGCGCGCCGAGCGTCCGGAGCATCGCGCTCTCGTAGCGGCGCTCGTCGCGCGTCGACTGGATCGCCGCGAGCAGCACGGTGATGCCTGCGGCGAGCGTGAAGAGAAAGACGTACTGGACGGCGAGCGAGGCGCGATCGATCACGTCCCGCACCTGGGCCAGGATCGCGTCGATGTCGAAGACCGACACCGACGGAAAGCGCCGCACCAGGCCGACGAGCATCTTTCGCTGCTCCATGTCGAGCTTCATGCTCGTGAGCCAGGTGCCCGCGAGCCCGTCGAGCGTCCCCGGCGAGAACACCAGGAAGAAGTTCGGGCGGAAGCTGTCCCATTCCACTTCGCGAAAGGAGAGTACCTCCGCCTCGATCGTCTCCCCGGCGACATCGAATTGCAGCTTGTCGCCGAGCTTGAGCCCCAACTCCTCCTGGTATTCCGATGCGACCGACACCAGCGCCTTGCCGCGATCCGCCTCGGTCCACCAGCGCCCTGAAACAATCCGGTTGTCGACCTGCGGCTTCTCGGCCCAGGACAGGTTCTGCTCGCGCTCGGCGAAGCCCTGGCCGCGGTCGGTCGCGGGCTCGATCTCCTCGATCGGCCGGCCGTTGATCGTGATCATGCGCGCGCGGATCATCGGGAAGAGCTGTGGCGTCGGCAGGCCGCGGTCCTCGATGAATTTCACGAAATCCCGGGTATCCGAGGCCGGGATATTGATCATGAAAAAGTTGGGCGTGTCCGCGGGCAGGCTCGCACGCCAGTCCTCCAGCAGGTCCTTGCGCACGACCGCGAGCAGGAGGAGCACCATGAGGCTGAGGCCGAAGGCGACGACCTGGACGACGCTTTCGCGCCCGCGCCGCGCGAGATTCGCGACGCCATAGCGCCAGGCGACGCCGACCGCGCCGCGCAGCCGCCCGGCGATTCGCACCAGCACGAATCCCGCGCCATAGAGCACCGCGAGCGTCGCGCCGATTCCCGCCGCCACGTAGCCGACGAGCCGGGCGTCGCGCACCAGCCAGAACAGCACGCCGAGGATCGTCGCCACCGCGAGGCCGTAGGCGAGCGAGTAGCGCAGCGGCGGCGGCTCGAGATTGCGACGCAGCACGCGAGCGGGTGGCACGCGCTTCAGTTGCAGCATCGGCGGCAAGGCGAACCCGACGAGAATGGCGAGCGCCGTGGCGCCGCCGAGAATTGCGGGCGCCAGCGTCGGTGGCGGCAGGTCGGCGCGTACGAGGTCGCCGAGAAGCCGGGTCAGCAATTCCTGAGCCACGAATCCGAGGGCGCTGCCAAAGACTGCCGCGATCAGGGCAATCAGCACGAGCTCGATGACGGTGACCCAGAGCACGAGCGACTGCGGCGCGCCCATGCATTTCATCAGCGCGACACTGTCGAGGTGGCGCTCCGTATAGCGGCGCGCCGCCATCGCGACGGCGACGGCGGCGAGCAGGACCGTGATCATCGCGGAGAGGTTCAGGAAGCGCCCCGCTCTCCGGGTCGAGGACTGGATCTGCGGGCTTTCCTCGGAAACACCCACCAGGCGCTCGCTCTTCGCCTTCCGTTCCACGAGCTCGGTGCGAAACTCGCGGATTTCGGCCGGCTTGCCGGCAAACAGGAGCGAGTAAGTCGCCCGGCTGCCGGGGCCGAGCAGCTCCGTCGAATCGAGGTCCGCGAGTGGAATGATGAGCGAAGGCGCGAGGTCGACGAATGCCGAGCCCTGGTCCGGGCGGTAGTCCAGGACCTGGGTAATATCGAATCCCGCGGCGCCGATGCTCACCCGGTCGCCGATGGCGGCGCCAAGTCGCGCGAGGAGTCGCGAGTCGATCCAGACTTCGCCGCGGCCAGGGAGCGTGGTGGTTTCGCGCGCCACCTCGAACGGCGCATCCGAGATCTTGATGCGCCCGCGCAGCGGATAGCCGGCGCCGACGGCGCGGATCGCCGTGAGAGCCGATTCGGCGCCGAAGTAGACGACGCTCGGAAAGGAGACGGTGCGGGCGGTCACGATGCCGTTCTGCGCGGCGAGCCGGTCGTAGCCCGCCGAGAGTGGCTCGGCGGAACGCAGGCGAAGGTCCGCAGCAATGACTTCCCCGGCTCGCTGGCTCACGGCCTGGCCGATGCGGTCAGTGAAAAAACCGACGCCGGTCAGCGCGGTGACCGCGACGAGCAGGGCCACCAGCAGAACTGCGAGCTCGCCGGAGCGCCAGTCGCGAAGCAGGGCGAGCAGCGCAAATCGCAGCGCGCGCATCAGCTCACCAGCCTGCCAGCGTCGAGCTCTATCAAGCGATTGCATCGCCCCGCGATCGCGCGGTCGTGGGTCACGAGCACGAGCGTCGTCCCATTCGCGGCGTTGAGGTCGAATAGCAGTTCGATCACGCGGCCGCCCGTCGTGGTATCGAGGTTTCCGGTCGGCTCGTCCGCAAATAGCACGGAGGGCCGGGTGACAAAAGCGCGGGCGATGGCGACGCGCTGCTGTTCTCCGCCTGATAGCTGACGCGGGTAGTGGCCGAGCCGCGGCTCGAGCCCGACTTCCCGAAGCACGGCGCGTGAAGCCACGCGCGCATCGGCCCGGCCCGCAAGCTCGAGCGGCAGCATCACATTCTCGTGCGCCGTCAGCGAAGGCACGAGGTGGAAGGACTGGAACACGAACCCGACGTGTCGCGCGCGCACCGCCGCGCGGCCATCTTCATCCAGCGCGGATAGCTCTATTCCCTCGAGCCACGCCCCGCCCGCACTCGGCTCGTCGAGGCCGGCGAGCAGCGCGAGAAGGGTCGATTTTCCCGCTCCGGAAGCGCCGACGATGGCGACCGTCTCGCCTGCCGTGACCGTGAAGCTCACGTCGTCGAGAATGGTCAGCATTCCCTCGGGACTGGTAACCTGCTTCCGCAAACTTCTGGCTTCGAGTACGGTCTTTTTGTCCATGCGTCGTGTATTGATCCTCGCCCTGTGCCTCTTCGCCGCGGCGCTGCCCGCGCGTTCCGCCGAACCGCCGGTGATCCTCGTGGTGGGCGATTCGCTGTCCGCCGGCTACGGGCTCGCGCCCGGCCAGGGCTGGGTCACCCTGCTGCAGAAGCGATTGAATAAAGAAGGTTACGGTCACCGTGTCGTCAACGCCAGCGTCAGCGGCGAGACGACGGATGGCGGGGTCGCACGACTCGATCGAGCGATTGCGACGCACAAGCCCGATGTCGTGATCATCGAACTCGGCGGGAATGACGGGCTCAGGGGCCTCCCGGTATCGCGTGTCCAGGCGAATCTTGGACTCCTCATCACCAAGAGCCGCGCCGCCGGCGCCGAGGTGTTGCTGCTCGCGGTCCGCGTGCCGACCAACTACGGCCCGCAGTACAGCAGTTCCTTCCAGAAGATCTACCGGGACTTGCAGACACGCTACAAGATCGGAGTCGCCGCCCTGATGAGCCCGGAAGTCGCCCTCGATCTCGCCTACTTCCAGGCCGACGGCATCCATCCGAACGCGAAGGCGCAGCCGCTTCTGCTCGACAACATCTGGGGCCAGCTCACGCCGCTACTTCGCCCCTAGTCAAAGGCGCGCGAAAGCCGGACGATGGCCGGACGGGATGACCCGCGCCATTTTGCGATGCAGCAATGAGTGACTCGAATCCGGCCGCGGAAAAGATCTGGCTTCGCGACTACCCGCCCGACGTGCCTGCGGAAATCGATCCGGACTCGATTGCATCCCTGAAGCACCTGTACGAAGACGCCTTCGAGAAGCACGCGGCTTCGACCGCGTACGTCAACATGGGCCGCAAGCAGAGCTATGCGGAAGTCGACGAGCAGTCACGCCGATTCGGCGCCTGGCTCCAGAAAGAGGCCGGGCTCGGCAAGGGCGACCGCGTCGCGCTCATGATGCCGAACATCCTGCAGTACCCGACCGCGATCGTGGGCTGCCATCGCGCCGGCTGCACGGTCGTCAACGTCAACCCGCTTTACACGGCGCGCGAGCTCGAGCACCAGCTCACGGACTCGGGCGCGACCGTGATCGTGATCTTCGAGAACGCAGCCGCGACGCTCGCGCAGGTGATTGCGCGCACGCCCGTCAAGCGCGTCGTCGTGACGGGAATCGGCGACATGCTCGGCTTCCCGAAAGGACCGATCACGAACTTCGTGATCCGCAAGCTCAAGAAGATGGTGCCGGCGTATTCGCTGCCGGGCGCCGTCCGGTGGAGCGACGCGCTGGCGCGCGGCGCTTCGCTTACGCTCGATCCGGTCGAAGTCGGCGGCGAGGACATCGCCTTTCTTCAGTACACGGGCGGCACGACCGGCGTGTCGAAAGGCGCGGTGCTGACTCACCGCAACATGGTGGCGAACACGCTTCAGTGCGTGGCCTTCCTGCCCGAGTTGACCGAGTTCCGGAACCCGGCGGTCGTCACCGCGCTGCCGCTGTACCACATCTTCGCGCTGACGACCAACATGTTGCTGTTCACGCGGGTCGGCGGAAACAACGTGCTCATCACGAATCCGCGCGACATGACCGGCTTCGTGAAGGAGCTTGCGAAGACAAAGTTCACCTTCATCACGGGCGTCAACACCCTGTTCAATGCGCTGCTCAACACGCCCGGCTTCGACAAGCTCGACTTCAGCGCGCTCAAGGTGGCGCTCGGCGGCGGAATGGCTGTCCAGGCAGCGGTATCCGAGCGCTGGCGCAAGGTCACCGGCCGGCACATCTGCCAGGGCTGGGGGCTCACCGAATCCTCGCCCGTCGGAACCGTGAACCTGCCGCGTACCTCCGATTTCACCGGCTCGATCGGCTACCCGCTCCCGTCCACGGAAATTTCGATCCGCGACGACGACGGGAATGCGCTGCCCGTCGGTTCGGTCGGTGAAATCTGTCTCCGCGGCCCGCAGGTGATGCGCGGCTACTGGAACCGCCCGGAGGAGACCGCGAAGGTGATGCTACCGGGCGGGTGGCTACGCACCGGCGACGTCGGCCGCATGGACGAGCGCGGCCGCAGCTTCATCGAGGACCGCAAGAAGGACATGATCCTCGTGTCCGGATTCAACGTGTACCCCAACGAGGTCGAGGGCGTGGTCGCACAGATGCCCGGCGTGCTCGAGGTCGCCGCGGTCGCGCAGCCGGACGAGCGCTCCGGCGAGGTGGTCGCGGTCTTCATTGTCAGGAAGGATCGGGCGCTCAAGTCCGAGGATGTCGTGGCTTTCTGCAAGCGCGAGCTGACGGGCTACAAGGTTCCGAAGCACGTTTACTTCCGCGATGAGCTGCCGAAGACCAACGTCGGGAAGATTCTCCGCCGCACGCTGCGGGACGAGTTGAGCGCGGACCGGCCGACTCCGGGCGCGTGACGAAGCTGGCGAGATCGCGCGCGCCAGCGATCCGTCAGCCCGCGACCAACTCATCTGCCGCCAGCAGCCTGCCAACGGCCGCGAGCTCCGCGGTGTCTGCGATCTTCGCGCGGCGGATTTCATCGCGCGCCCGGGACACGTCATGCGCTGCCTCATCCCCTGACCAGTCCCGAAAGGCGACGATCTTGCGGCTGTACTGGCGCGCCGCCGGGCAGGTGAACCAGAAGCTGCGGCCATCGGCCACTACCAGTTCATGAGCCGGCACGAGACGGCCGGCGTCGATCTCGTCGCGGAACAGGATCGGTGAGCCGATCGCAACGCCGCTCCCGGCGATTGCTTCGGCGATGTCGAGATGCTCGGCAGAAAGATGCGCGCGAATGCGCCCGCGCAGCGACACATCCTTTACACCCAGCGCGCGAAACCACAGGGCCCACCAGTCCGCACGCCCCAAGAGCGGCACCTCGGGCGCGCGGCGCGGATCCTGGAGCAACGATGCAACCGTGCGCAGCTTCGGCGAGCACAGCGGCATGAAGATGCTGGGCAGCAGCTTGACCGCGCGCAGCCCCGGCCAGCGTCCGTGGCCATTGCGGATTGCGGCGTCGAAACGGCCGGCGCTGAGATCCTGGGCCTCGGCGGACAGCTCGAGATCGATGTGGATTTCGGGATGTCTGGCGCGAAAGCGCCCGAGCCTTGGCGTCAGCCAGCTCGTCCCGATCGTGGGCAGCGTCGTCAGCGCGAGCCGCGACTCGTCCAGATCCACCGCGCGGATGAAACTCGCGCGCAGCGCCGCGAATGCGCTCGTCGCCTCCTCGGCAATGACCTTTCCGGACGCGGTGAGCTCCACCTTGTGCGGATGGCGCAGGAACAGCGCGACACCGATCTGACGTTCGAGCTGACGTACGTGATAGCTCACCGAAGCCGCGGTGGTCTCAAGCTCGTGCGCGGCTTTCGCGAAACTGCCAAGCCGCGCCGCGGCTTCGAAGGCGCGGATCGACGCGAGCGATGGTATGCGAGGTTCGGCGACCATAAGTCTGCCTTAGCCTAGAGCCCGCATCTTCGCGTGGTCAACCACGCGATTACAGCGGGATGATTGCGCGACCTCGACTCCCGGAGCGTTCATGACGGCATCCAACGCATTGAATCGCCGCGATTGCCTCGCGCTGCTGGCTGCTGGCGGCGCACTGGCATTCCTGCCGGCGTCGGCTGCGTCACACGAGCAGGACTGGGCCTGGCTGGTCGGCAACTGGGACGTCTGGCATCGCCGACTCAAGCAGCGGCTCGCCGGTTCGAACGAGTGGCAGGAGTTCGCCGGCAAGAGCAGCATGTGGCTCACGCTCGGCGGATTCGGCACCATCGACGACAACTCGCTCGACCTGCCCGGGGGCGTGTATCGCGCCCTCGGCATCCGTGCATTCGATCCCAAGACAGGTAGCTGGGCCATCTGGTGGCTGGACGGGCGCAATCCCGAGCACATCGATCCGCCGGTGCGCGGCAATTTCACGGGCGAGGAAGGCGAATTCGTCGGCACGGATGTGCATGAAGGCACGCTGGTCACCGTGCGTTTCCGCTGGCACGAGATTCATGGCAAACGCCCGCACTGGGACCAGGCCTTCTCCACCGACGGCGGCAAGAGCTGGGAGATCAACTGGCGCAACTACTTCACGCGCACGAGCGCGACACCCTCGCCGCTGTCACGCATCGAGGGTGATGTGCCCGAAGCGCGCGCCTGGGATTTCCTCGTCGGCAAATGGAATGTACGCAATCAAAAGCTGCGACAGCGCCTGACGGGAAACACAGACTGGGATGAATTCGACAGCACGCTCACGAACTGGCCGGTGCTTGGCGGCCGGGGAAACGTCGGCGACAACCGGTTCGCGGGACCCGGCAAGCCGTACCGCGGCGTCAGCATCCGCGCGTTCAACGCGGACAGCAACGAATGGCTGAGCTGGTGGCTCGACGGCAGAAATCCGGCCAATATCGGCGCGCCCGTGCGCGGTCGCTTCGTCGACGGCGGCGGAACACTCATAGGCGATGACGAATTCAACGGCAAGAAGATCAAGGTCCGCTCGCTGTGGACACGAACAGATACGGATTCGCCGCGATGGGAACAGGCGGCTTCGGTCGACGGCGGCGCCAGCTGGGAAACCAACTGGGTTGCGGACTTCGTGCGTGCCGGGTAGACCGCAGCTGCATCGCTAGCGGTGATACGCCGGTGAGAGCTCGTGGACGGCCGCAATCATCGTGGCGACATTTTCCGGGTCGACGCCGGGCTGGATACCGTGGCCGAGGTTGAAGACGTGGCCTGCGGCGTGACCAAAGCTTTCGAGCACGCGGGCGACTTCGGCGCGGATCGCGGCCGGAGGAGCGAAGAGCGCGCCCGGGTCGAGATTGCCCTGCAGCGCCACGCGATCGCCGGTCATGCGGCGCGCACCGGCGAGCTCCGTCATCCAGTCGACGCCGAGCGCATCGACACCCGTCATCGCCATCCGCTCGAGCCAGGCGCCGCCACCTTTCGTGAACAGGATCACCGGCACGCGCCTGCCTTCGCGCTCGCGGATGAGATCCGCGGAAATCTGTTCCATGTAGGCGAGCGAAAATTCGAGGTAGGCCGGCGTGGAAAGTATTCCGCCCCAGGTGTCGAAGATCATCACGGCCTGCGCGCCCGACGCGATCTGGGCATTCAGGTAATCGGTGGTCGCGCGAGCGAGCTTCGCGAGCAGGCGGTGCAGCGCTTTCGGCTCGCCGTAGAGGAGCGCCTTCGACGCTTGGAAGTCGCGGCTGCCGCCGCCCTCGATCATGTAGGTCGCGACCGTCCAGGGCGAGCCGGCGAAGCCGATGAGCGGCACGCGCCCCGCGAGCTCGCGCCGGATCAGCGTGATCGCGTCCATGACGAACTTCAGTTCACGCCCGGGATCCGGCACCGCTGAGGGCGCTCGGTCGCCTTGCGGATCTGCAGCGAGGGGACGCCGAGCACCGCG
>DAIRVV010000070.1:0-10696 GCA_036802645.1 Steroidobacteraceae bacterium | reverse complement strand
TGATGTGCGACGCGCGAAGCGGCGCCCGGTAGGCGGCGGCGATCGGCGTCCTCGACAGCCGTTCATCTAGCGGCAGGTTCGTGCCAACCTCCGCGAGCAGCGTTTGCAAGCGTCCCGCCTCTGCGCGCCAGTTGCGCTCGCGCGTACGATAGCGCTCGAGTGCCGCAGGCGATCCGTCGCCGATGCTGTCCGCCTTGATCTCGACGCCGCAGTACTCGCGATGCGCGGGCTTGCAGTGATAGCACTCCAGGTAGTTCTCGATGACCAGCTTCCAGTTGGCATGCACCGGAAAGATCCGCTGCTCGGCGATCCGCGCCGTGGCGAGTCCGTGGAGCGAGAGAAACGGTTTCAAGCCGTTTTCGGCGGCATCGAAGTCCGGCGCCGTCCCTTCGGCGAGGCTGACGAAAATCAGGCCTTCGAGAATCCTGACGTGACAGCGCTTCAGGCCGAATCCGGTGCGATCGAAGTCTTTCGGCATGTGCGTCGCGGCCCGGAGCGAGCCATCGATCGCATACGTCCATCCGTGATACCGGCACGTCAACGCCGATGCGTTGCCGCAGGGGTCGAGGAGCACGCGGCTCCCGCGATGACGGCACACATTGTAATGCGCGTGCATGGCCCCTTCGCGGTCGCGCACGAGAATGATGCTTTCGCCCGCCACGTTGAACAGCCGGAAGTCGCCGGGCTTCGGGAATTGCGACACATGCGCCGCGAGAATCCAGTGGTTGCGGAAGACGCGTTCCCGATCGCGCTCGAAAACCGCGGCGTCTACATACAGCGCCCGGGCGAGCGCGTAGCCGGGCCGCTGTGACGCGATCAGCTCGTCCAGGCCGGAGTTGCCGTTGGCTTGCATCGATTGATTACCGTGTCAGTGAATTCCAGTCTTTGAGAATCTCGCGGGCCGCATTGTGCCCGGGAATGCCGGACACGCCGCCGCCGGGATGCGTCGAGGATCCGCATTGATACAGGCCGCGAACCGGCGAGCGGTAGTCGGCGTAATGGGGTGCGGGCCGCTGGAAGAAAAGCTGCTCCAGCGCCAGCTCGCCGTGGAAGATGTGGCCCTGCGGCGTGTTGATGATGCGCTCGATGTCGGGCGGCAGCAGGACCTGGCTGTCGATGATGCCGTCGCTGAAGCCCGGCGCCAGCTCGTCGATCGTGTCGAAGACATTCCTCACGAATGCGGGTCGCGCGTCGTCCCAGTCGCGGCCCTTGAGCGTATACGGCGCATGACCGCCGAACAGATTGACGACGTGCTTGCCGGGCGGCGCCAGGGAATCGTCGACGGTCGTCGGCACCACGGCGGTGATGAATGGCCGGCTCGAATAGCGTCCATGACAGGCATCTTCGTAGGCAGCTTGCAGGTACTCGACCGTGGGCCCGATGTGAACATAGCTGGGCGTGTCGAAACCGCATCGGGCCGCGTCGAAGGCCGCGAATCGCGGCGGTGCCTCCGCGGCGACATTGATCTTGAATGCCGTCGAGAATGTCCGGTAGGCCCGGATGTGCTTCAGGAATTCGGATGGCAGGTGCTCGGGCGCGACCAGCCGGTCGAACAGCAGCTTGCAGCTTGCGTTGCAGACGACGGCGCGGGCACTGAACTCGTCGCCGTTCGCGGTGATCACCCGCGACACCCGGCCCTCGGCGACCTCGACTCGCACGACCTCGGCATCGGTTCGTATGGCCATGCCGTGGCGCCGGCCGCATTCGGCGATGGCTTCGCTGATCGCGCCCATGCCGCCGCGAATGAATCCCCAGCCGCCTGCGCCTTGATGCTCGCCCATGATGTGATGCAGCACGACGTAGGCCGAGCCCGGGGTCTTCGGTCCCGCGAACGTGCCGATCGAGCAGTAGTAGCCGAGGACCGCGCGCGTGACGCTGTGCTCGAACCAGCGTGCCAGGAAATCGTCCGCGCTCATCGTCATCAGGTCGACGAGCCGGTAGAACGCCTTGCCGATCTTCCGGTATTTCCACGCAAGGCTGAAGAGTTCACGACGACCCCGGAAATCGCTTCTCGACGGATCGACCGGCGTATCGAGCAGGAGCTTCCGCACGATGTTCGCGGCTTCATTCAGCCAGGCGTCGAATACCGGATAGATCTCGCCGTCGTGCCGCGAGAAGCGGGCGAATTCTGCGGCGGTCTTCTGTACGTCGCCGCTGAACACGATGGAGTCATCGGTACCGATCGGGCAAAAGAGGTCGGTCGCCGGCAGGACTGTCAGTCCGAGATCGCGCAGGCCAAGCTCCCGGATGACTTTCGGGTGCAACAGGCTCATGACATAGGAAAAGGTCGACGTTCTGAAGCCGGGCGTGAATTCCTCGGTTACCGCCGCGCCGCCGATGACCGGCCGGCGTTCGAGCACCAGGACTTTCTTGCCTGACTTCGCAAGGTAGGCGCCGCAGGTGAGTCCATTGTGGCCGGCGCCAATGACAATTGCGTCAAGCACTTCGTCGCAGTCTATCATTGCCGCCCGATGCGTCGCCCAGCCGCCCGCCGCCTGCTGCTTAACTCGGCGCTCGTCGCGGCGATCGCCGCGCTGATCTATGTCGCCTGGCTTGACTTCGTCATCACGCGCTTCTTCGCGGACGACAGTTGGCAGGTGCCGGCGCAGGTGTACGCGCGTCCCCTCGATCTTCGCGCGGGCTTGCCGCTGCCGGCGCGCGCGCTCGAGCAGGAGCTCGAGCGCCTCGGCTACCGCAAAGGTGCTGCCGACCTGCCTGGCAGCTTCGCACGTCGCGGCGCGCGCTTCGACCTGCACCTGCGCCGGCTGCGCTTCGCGCAGCGCGTGCGTGAGCCGATTCGCGTCCGCATCCTCGCCGGCTCGGCCGGCATCGACGCGGTGCAGGACGCCGGCGGCCGCAACCTGCCCGTCGTGCAACTCGAGCCGCTCCTCATCGGGAGCCTGCAGCCGGTGCGGGGCGAGGATCGCATCATCGTCCCGCCCGACGAAGTGCCCGACCTCCTGCCGGCCGCACTCAAAGTCATCGAAGACCGCAACTTCGATTCGCATTCGGGCGTCGATCTCAGGGGCATCCTGCGCGCTGCCTGGGTCAACATGCGTGCGGGGCAGGTCCAGCAGGGCGGCAGCACACTGACGCAGCAACTCGTCAAGAGTTACTTCGTGGGCGAGCCGCGCACGTTCTGGCGCAAGGGACGCGAGGCCGTCATGGCCATGTTGCTCGAGATTCACTACAGCAAGGCGCAGCTTCTCACCGGCTACCTCAACGAGATCTATCTCGGCCAGGACGGCGATCGCGCCATCCATGGGTTCGGCCTCGCGAGCCGCTTCTATTTCGGCAAACCCCTCGATGAACTGGACCTTGCCGAGATCGCCCTGCTCGTGGGCATCGTCCGCGGCCCTTCGTACTACAACCCGCGCACGCAGCCGGAGCGCGCTACGCTGCGGCGGAACCTGGTTCTCGCAAAGCTGACGGAGCTGGCCGTAGTCACGGTTTCGGATGCGGCGGCGGCCGCGAAACGGCCGCTCGGTGTCGTGCCGCGGGTTTCACGCGCGTCTCACTACGCCTATCTCGACCTGGTGAAGCGCGAGCTCAGGCGCGATTACGGAGAAGAGACCCTGAAGGCGCCGGGCCTGCTGGTCTACACCAATCTCGATCCACGGACGCAGGCCGCCGCGGAGCGCGCGGTCAGGGACGGGCTGTCTCGCATCAAGGAGAAGGACAAGACACGCAAGGGCCCGCTCGAGGCTGCACTCGTCGTTACGCTTCCGGGCAGCGGCGAGATCGTCGCGATGGTCGGCGGACGCAACGAGCAGGCGGGCGGGTTCAACCGCGCGCTCGACGCGCGGCGCCCGATCGGCTCGCTGGTGAAGCCCGTCGTCTACCTGGCCGCGCTCGAGACGGGCAAGTATCACGCGGCGACAATCCTGAACGACGGGCCGGTTGAAGTCCGGTTCGGCGACGGAAAGAACTGGCGGCCGCAGAATTTCGACCGCGAGACGCTCGGACCCTTACCGCTGGTGCGGGCGATCGCGGAATCGCGCAATCTCCCCACCGTGCAGCTCGGGCTCGAGATCGGCCTTGGACCGGTCGCAAAGAAGTTCCGGGCGCTCGGGCTCGAGCGCGAACCGGCTCAAGTGCCTGCGCTGCTGCTTGGCGCGGTCGAATTGACGCCCATCGAGGTGGCGCAGGCTTACGGTGCGTTCGCAACGGGCGGCATACACCGCCCGCTTGGCGCCATCCGCGCAGTGGTCACCGCCGACGGCCGCCTGCGCGACGGGCCGCCGCGGGTGGCGAAAGTCGCCGCGGACCCAGTTGCGGTGTATCAATTGAACCGGATGCTCGTCGAAGTGATGGTTCGCGGCACCGGGCAATCGGCTGCGGCGCGCCTTCCCGCGGGGCTCGTGACGGCCGGGAAGAGTGGCACCTCCTCGGAACTGCGTGACAGCTGGTTCGCCGGCTTTTCGGGCAGTCACGTGGTGGTCGCCTGGCTTGGCCATGACGGCAACGCGCCGACCGGACTCACCGGTTCGCAGGGTGCGCTGCCCATCTGGTCGGACGTCATGGGCGCGACCAGCCGCGTTTCCTACCAGGCGCAGTTGCCGTCGTCCCTCGATGAAGTGTCGATCGATTACTCGACCGGTTTCGTACCCCACCCGGATTGCGCGGCGGCCACCATTCTCGTCGCCGTGCCACGGAATGTCATGCTGGAGCACGCAAGCAGTTGCGAGGCACCGGAGATCGACACGCTCATCGACCGGTTCCAGGACTGGTGGAAACGGGTGACTGGCCCATGACGACCCGGCCGCTGATGCTGCTACTCCTGGCGCCGATCGCGGCATCGGTTGCGTCGGTGCCGACCCGGACTGTCGCCGCGATCAACGAGATTCGCGCGCAGGGCTGCGACGGCCGCCGCGGCGTGAGTCCAGCGCTGCGCCATGTAACCGTCCTCGATCGCGTCGCCGAGGCGCAGGCATCGGGGCGTGACCTGAAGGATGCATTGAAGGACGCGGGTTACCGCGCCGTGCAGGTCGCCGTGCTGGAGGCTTCCGGCAGCGACGCGGCCCGGGAACGTGCGATGGCCGATGGAGGCTGCAAGGACATCACCAATGCGGTCTACCGCGATGTCGGAGTTGCCCTGAGAAACGATACGGCCTGGATCGTCCTCGCAGCGCCACTCGTTCCTCCAGCGGCCAATGAGGCGAAGGATGTCAGCCGCAGGGTCCTCAAGCTCGTGAACGAGGCCAGGTCGCAATCGCGTCGCTGCGGCTGGAAGCGCCACACGGCCGCACCTGCCCTCGTGCTATCAGAAACGCTTCGGCGCGCGGCGGCGGCGCATGCCCGCGACATGGCGGATCGCGGCGTCCTTGGACACGCTGGCAGCGACGGCAGTACGCCCGCGGAGCGCGCGACGCGCGCCGGATACGTATGGCGTGTGGTCGGCGAGAACATCGCGTCGGGCCAGGCGACGCCGGAACAGGTCGTGGAAGAGTGGGTCAAGAGTCCGCATCACTGCGCCAATCTCATGACCGCGGACTTCACTGAAATGGGAGTCGCATTCGTCGCCGATCCGAAGAGCGCCGGCGGAATCTACTGGGCGCAGGTTTTCGGGACACCGAAACCCGGTTCGAAGGACTGAATCGCCGGTCTTACCGTCCGACCCGCGGCTTCGGCACCTTGATCCGGTATTTCTTGAGCAGGTCGTTGACCGCCTCGCGCAGGTACTCCGCCAAGGGCACGCGCGTGTCCTTGCTCAGCCGGCGCAATGCATCGTGTTGCGGACGATCGAAGTAGACGCCAGTGAACACACGCTTCTCGGGATCTTTCTTCTGCGGCATCAGGCAGCCGCGACCCGCCACATGTCGCCTCCCGATATCTTCAGCCGCATGCAGCGGCCATTGACGATCTCGCCGAACCGGATCCAGTCGGTGTTGCGAGGACTGTCGCGCAAGCGGAACAGTTCACCGTCCGCCTCGAGCGGCATTGTGCCATCGATCATCAGCCTGCCCTTGTTGACGACGATTCGGAGGCTCCCGAACCAGGGGTTTTCGTTGCGGTAATGCCCGACATAGCTGTCCCAGGCCTTCGGATAACTGAACTCTGCAGGACCCTCGTATCTCGCATTCCGGTACCAGTCGCCGCCCCAGCTCACTTCCACCACCGCACTGTCGGGCTCCTCGGCGTCCTTGCGACCGAAGACGAAGGCGAAGAGATCGAGCGCGCGATGACGCGCGATGAATCGATCCGGCTCGCTGAGCCGTTCCAAGGGGACGCGCACACCTTCATGCATGACAAAGAGCCTGTCGCCGTCGGCCTGGATCTCGAGGCTGCGATCGCCGCCGGCATAGCTGCCCGCGTAATCGGATGCCTTCTTCACGCTTGCGGGAGCGTCCGCGTCAGGGATCGACGGCAGTGCTGCGCCCTTGCGTTGCGCGCGCATCAGCTGGATCGCGTATTTCACGACCGCATTCGGCCGGTAATTCTGCTGTGCGTTGACCGAGGCGAATCCGCCCACGCCCTCGTCGATGTCCACCATCATCGACGACATGAACGACACCATCCCGCCGGTGTGCCGGAGGAGCCGGTGACCGTCGAGGGTATCCACTGCAATCCCATAGCCGTAGTGAGCGCCGGGCCCGAAATCTTCGGCAACAACATGCGGCTTCGAAAACAGCCCGAAGGCATCCTCGGAAATGAGCCGGCCGGCATTCGTCTTGCCCTGGTTCGCGATCATCCGCAGGTACGCTCCCATGTCGCGCGCGGTCGAGGCGATGCAACCCGCTCCCGACGTCAGGATGAGCGCGGGCGCTTCGCACAGGCGGCCATTCCGGGGATATGGCCGGTCGCCGAGAAATGGAGCGTAGTTCCTGACCATTTTCTCGCGCACGTCGATCGTGATCACGGGTTCGGTGCGCGACATCCCGAGCGGACTGAGGATGCGCTCACGCAGGACTTCCGGCAGTTCGCGGCCATCGAGCGTCCAGGCGAGGTAACCCAGCACCTCGTAGAGCATGTTGTTGTAGTGGAAGTGCTGGCCGGGACCATAGGCCGCCAAGTGGCCTGCGTCCGGGTCGGACGAAAACACATCCCAGCCTGCCGATACACCCGAGGAATGCGTCAACAGGTGGTGCGTAGTGATCGGGGGAAACCCGGTCTTGATGCGCAGCCACGGCAGGTACTCGGCGACCGGCCGGTCGAGATCGAGCTTGCCCTCATCCCGGAGCTGCAACAGCGCGAGCGCCACGAATGACTTCGAAATTGAGCCGATCTGGAAGAGCTCGTGTTCCGCGATCGGCCGTCGCGCCTCGAGATCGCCGAAACCATAGTTCACGACACGGTGAACCGCGTCGCGGTCGGCCAGCACCAGCGTCAAGCCAGGAGAGTTCATGTCACGCATGAACTGTTCGACGAAGCGATCGAGCGTGGGAAAGATGCCTGCGTAACGGTCCGCGGCGTCCGGAGCCGCCGCCTCGCTGACACGGAATCGGCCCATTGCGATCAGCGATGCGCCCATTGCACCGGCGCTCAGCATGTCTCGTCGGCTGATTGTCATGGCGATTAGCGTATCAGGGCCGAACGTTCGCCGGCGCGGTAAACTGCGCGCGTGGTGGGGGAATCAAACGGGGATGCGGGACGCCCGACGGCGTTCCTGAGCTATGCCCGTGCCGACCAGCATCGCGCCGCGAAACTCGCCAAGGCGCTGGAAACCGGCGGCGTCGACCTGTGGTGGGACACGCTGATCGAGGGCGGCGCCGCTTTCGCCAGGTCGATCGAAGCGGCACTCGACAAGTCCAATGCCGTCATCGTCGTGTGGTCCGCTGCCTCGGTTGGATCCGACTGGGTGCTGGACGAGGCGGCAAAAGGTCGCGACCTGCGGAAGCTGGTCCCGGTCACATTCGACGGCGCCGAGGCGCCGCTCGGCTTTCGCCAGTACCAGGCCATCAACCTTTCGCATTGGCGAGGCGATCCGAACGCACCGGAAATCGCGAGCATCGTGCGCGCGATCCGCGCCGCGACCGGCCAGGCGATATCCCGGCCGCCCGCCTCGTCATTCGAGCGGCGTCACCCGCTTGCCACCCGTCGCGGCATCCTGGTTGCGGCCGTCGGCGCCACACTCGCGGGCGCGGCCGGCCTCTTCGCCTGGCGACAAGGCGTATTCGGCTATGGCCGGCGCAACTCCGGCAACAGTGTCGCAGTGCTGCCATTCAAGAACGTCGGCGGCGACCAGGACCAGTCGTATTTCTCCGACGGACTGTCGGAGGAACTGCGCGCCACGCTCGCGCGCGATCAGAGACTGCAGGTCATGGCCCAGGCCTCGTCGGCAACATTCCGCGAAAGCAATGACGACGCCATAACGATCGCCTCCAAGCTCGGCGTCGCCTTCTTGCTGGTCGGCAGCGTGCGGCGATCCGGGGAGATCGTACGCATTACTTCCGACCTGGTCGACGGCGCGACGGGATTCAGCCGCTGGTCCCATACTTTCGACCGCGAAATGCAGGACATCTTTGCCGTCCAAAGCGAGATCGCAAATACCGTTGCCAGCGCGCTCGTCGCCGAAGTCGGCTCAGCCGACGGAATCGCGACCGCGAAGGCTAAGCTTGCGGCTGCCCCGGGAGCGACGGCAAATGTCGAGGCATATGACGCCTACCTTCGCGGCCGTGCGCTGTACGACCTGAGTGTCGACGAGACCTCGGAGCGCGCGGCGCTCGCGCAATTCGACGCGGCGATCGAGGCCGATCCAGATTATGCCGCCGCGCACGCCGCGCGTGCCCGTTCCCTGACGGCCATTGCGAACCAGTACGGCGACGTCGCGCAGCTTGCTGGGCTTTATGATGCCGCCGTTGCCTCGGCAAAGCGGGCCATTGCGATCGCACCCGATTTCGCGGAGGCGCATTCGACGCTCGGCTACACTTTGTTTCAGGGACGGCTCGACGCGCGCGCGGCACGCGAACCGTTCGAACGCTCGCGCCGTCTGGGCGCCGGCGAGGCGACGGTGATGGCGCGCTACGCGCAATACAGCGCGCGGATCGGTCGCGACCGCGCCGCCGCGGAGGCGATTGGGCGGGCGTTGATCCTCGATCCCCTGAATCCGCTGATCCACCGGGCAGCCGCCTCGATCGAGTACGCGGCCCGCAGGTACGCCGAGTCGATCCCGCATGCGAACAAGGCGCTCAAGCTGAACCCGCGCATGTCGCGCGCGAATGCGGCCATCGGCGATGCGCTGCTCATGCTCGGGCGCGACGACGAAGCACGCGCGGCGTATTCCGCCGAGCCGGTGGACGATTTTCGGCTGACGGGGCTCGCCATCGTCGAGCACCGGCTCGGAAACACGGCCGCGGCCGGCGCGGCAAGGTCGAAGCTGGTCGCCGAACTCGGGGATCGCGTCCTGTACCAGCAGGCTCAGCTCCATGCGCAATGGGGCGAGCGCGATGCGGCGATCAAGCGCCTCGAAATGGCACGAAAGATCGGAGATTCCGGTCTCATCTACCTTCGCAACGATCCGCTGCTCGACCCCATCCGCGAGGACCCGCGCTTCGGCCGGTTGCTCGCGAGCATGGGCTTCGATTAGTCTCGCAAGGTCCTGCTCACATTTCGCTCAACCAAAACAAATCGGGGGGAATAATCATGAACGCATTGAAGACAGCCGTCGCAATCGCGGCAGCAGCGTTGCTGCTCGCGGCCTGCGCAAAGAAGGAAGAAGCGGCCGCTGCGCCGGAGGCGGAGACGCCGCCGCCAGCCGAACCGGCCACGCCGCCGGCTGAAGACCCGGCTGCGACGTCTGAGGAGAATTCGGACGACGGCGAACAGTCTGGCGGGGACAAGGTCAAGCCCTGAGGCTGACCGGCGAAGATACTCCGCTGCCGGCGGATGGCGCCGGCAGCGGATGTGTTCCTGGAGTTCCGCTTCTCTTATGGCAACGCGTTCTTCGAAGGATCGAGCTGCATCGCCTGCTTGATCCACCCGAGGTAGCTTTCGATCCGCGTGTAGACGCCAGGCTGGCCGTCACCGCTGCAGCGCTTTTTGCCCCAGCTGACGATGCCGACAACCTTTGGCGCCCCGTTCGTGAATGTGAGCGCGCCGCCGCTGTCGCCCTGGCAGGTTGAGCGCTGCGGGTGGCTTGCGCAGATGACCCTGCCGTGGATCCTTTCGGATCCGAAGGCCGGGCGACCCTTGCAAACCTCTGTATCCATCGCGCGCAAGTCCACCTTCATCAGCACGGCACTCGGGGAATGGCCATCGACCGCCTGGGTCTTCCCCCACCCTGTCCCCGTGACTTCAGAACCCGGCGCGACCTTTCCCTCGAAAAGCGGAATCGCATGGATTCGCGCCGGGTCGCGAGGTCCCTGCCGGCGGTCGTCGGCAATCCGGATCAGTGCAATGTCATTTGCATACATGTTGGGCGGTGGCACCGGCAGCTTCTTCTGCTGGTACTGCGAATGCCGGACGATGCGGTCGATCCGGTAGGTCATGCCCTCTTCTTTCGAAATGTCGCCGGCGCCGAGCCTGACCCGGTAACCCGCCTTGACCATGTCTTCGTCGATGCAATGCGCGGCAGTCAGCACCCAGTCTTCCGCGATCAGCGCGCCGCCGCAGTAGTGCTGCAGTTGCCACAGGGGCGTTCCATTGCGGAGCTTCTCGGCCCACTGCGGCGCCTCGCGCGGATAGTAAATTTGCACCTGCCATGGCGCCCCGCCTGCACGGATCGGCTTGCCGCCCGTCGAATAGGCGATATCTTCAT
>DAIRVV010000069.1:0-10774 GCA_036802645.1 Steroidobacteraceae bacterium | reverse complement strand
GAGGGCGACGGTCGCGCCTTGCCGGGCAAGCGCGATGGCCACGGCCTGCCCGATGCCGTCGCCCGCGCCGGTCACGACGATTACGCGGCCGGCATGGGACTCGGATGCCGGCACGTAGGCGCGCGCCTCGGAATTCTTCGTCATGACCTCCGCCCGTCAGTCGCCGGTCAATGCTCTTCGGGCGATGTGAGCTGCGCCGTGCCTTCGGCAATGCGCACACTCACTTCAATCTCGGCGAGTTCTTCGATGGGCTTGTCGCCGCGAACGCCCAGTTCCACGAACTTGCGGGCGCCGGGCAGCACGCTGCGCTCGAGCGATCCGACCGCCGCATTGAATGCGCGCAGGCTCGACTCGAGCGAGCCGCCGATCTTCCCCATGTGGTTGCGGAAGGTGGAGAGCCGGCCGTAGAGGTCCTCTGCGAGACTGCGGATGCGCTCGGCATTCTCGGCCAGGCGCATGTTCTGCCATCCGCTGTGCACCGCCTTCAGGAGCGCGAGCAGGGTCGACGGGGTCGTCAGGATGATGTTATTGCTCATTGCGCGATCGAGGAGATCCGGCTGCTGGTCGAGCGCCGCCGACAGGAACTGGTCTCCGGGCAGGAACAGCACCACGAACTGAGGCGCCTGCGCGAACTGGGCCGCGTAATTCTTCGAGGAGAGCATCCGCACGCGATCGGCCACGTGCTGCGCGTGCCTGCGAAGCGCGACGGCGCGAGCTTCATCGGTGGGCGCCTCGGCTGCAGCCAGGTAGGCGTCGAGCGGGGTCTTGACATCGACGACGACGTCGCGGCCTTCCGGCAGGTGCACGACCATGTCAGGGCGCAGGGCGCCGTCTTCGCCGGCGACATGCACCTGTTCCTCGAAATCGCAGTGCGCGGTCATGCCAGCGAGTTCCACCAGGCGCCGAAGCGCAATCTCGCCCCACTGGCCACGCACCTGCGGCTTGCTGAGCGCCTGGACGAGGTTTCGTGTCTCGCGCTGGAGCGCCGTTTGTGTCTCGCGCATGTCGGTCATGTGCTGACGTAGGCTGCCGAAATCCCGTTGCCGTTCGACCTCTATTTCGCGCAGGGCTTCCGATGTGCGGGCGAGCGATTCCTGGATTGGCTTGACGAGAGCCTCGATGGCCTGCTCGCGTTCCTTCAGCGACGACTGCGCGCTTTGCTGGTGGCCGCCTAGGTTTTCACGCGCGAGGCGCAGGAAGGTGTCGATGTTTTCGCGCAGCTGCCGCCCGGCGAGATCGTCGAAGCGGCGGTCGAGCTGTTCCATGGCCCGATCGAGCGCGACGGTTCGTTCCGCCTCGATGGCGGCCGCACGCCGCCTGCCCATCCACCAGCCCGCGCCGAGTGCCGCGGCAATCGCGAGCAGGATGACGACCAAAGCTGTGAGGTCGAGCGCCATTAATCGAATCCCAGCCGGTAGTGCGCCAGATAGTTCACCGATACGTCGTCGCTGATCCGCGCCTTTCGGCGGGCCGGGTCGTATTCGAGTCCGGCGAGATCCGCGAGCTCGAGTCCGGACGAGCGGGCCCAACGCGACAGTTCCGACGGCCGGATCAGGCGGGCATATTGATGGGTGCCCATCGGCAGCAGACGGAACACGTACTCGGCGCCAACGATGGCGAGCGCAAACGCCTTTGCATTGCGATTGATGGTTGAGCAGATCACATGCCCGCCCGGTCGTACGAGCCGGGCGATGGACCCGACAATGGCCGCCGGGTCCGGCACGTGTTCGAGCATTTCCAGGCAGGTCACGAGGTCGTAGCCAGCCGGACTCGATTCGGCCAGGGCCTCGACTGCAACTTGCCGGTATTCAACCGCCACCCCGGTCTCGAGTGCATGCAGGCGCGCGACCTGGAGCGCCTCTGGCGCCAGGTCAATGCCGGTCACCCGGGCGCCCCGTTTCGCCATCCCTTCGGCCAGCAGGCCGCCCCCGCAACCGACGTCGAGTACGCGACGATCCGCAAGCCCGGCACGGGCATCGATGTAGTCGAGCCGGGCGGGATTCAGGTCGTGAAGCGGCCTGAACTCGCCGTCCGGGTCCCACCAGCGCGGCGCCGCGGAGTCGAATTTGGCGATCTCCGCGGGATCGACATTCGGGCCGTTTTGCATCCGGGAAGTATACGCGCTGTGGTAAAATTCGCGGCTTCCTTGGGCTGTAAAAAGACGACGAAATCCGCATGAGCGAGATCGCGCGCGAAGTCCTGCACGTCAACCTCGAAGACGAGATGCGCAAGTCCTACCTGGATTACGCGATGAGCGTGATCGTGGGCCGGGCGCTCCCGGATGTCCGCGACGGATTGAAGCCGGTTCATCGACGCGTCCTTTTCGCCATGCGCGAACTCGGGAACGACTGGAACAAGGCGTACAAGAAATCTGCGCGCGTCGTCGGCGACGTGATCGGCAAGTACCATCCGCACGGCGATGTGGCCGTCTACGACACGATCGTGCGAATGGCCCAGTCGTTCTCGATGCGTTACCTGCTCGTTGACGGTCAAGGCAACTTCGGGTCGGTCGACGGCGATGCCGCGGCGGCCATGCGCTACACCGAGGTGCGCATGTCGCGCATCGCGCATGAGCTGCTGGCGGACATCGACAAGGAGACGGTCGATTTCACGCCCAATTACGACAACAGCGAGCACGAGCCGGCGGTCCTGCCGGCGCGCATCCCGAACCTGCTGGTCAATGGCTCGTCGGGCATCGCCGTCGGCATGGCGACGAACATTCCGCCGCACAACCTCAACGAGATCATCGACGCCTGTATCGCGCTGGTTGACGACCCGGACCTCGGGCTCGCCGAGCTGATGCGTCTCGTGCCGGGGCCGGATTTTCCGACCGCAGGCATCATCAATGGCGCCGCCGAGATCGTCGCCGCCTACAAGACAGGCCGCGGCCGGCTCTCCGTGCGCGCGCGCACTTCGGTCGAGGAGATCGACGAGCGCGGCCGCGAGGCGATCGTCGTGACGGAGCTGCCGTACCAGGTCAACAAGGCGCGGCTCCTCGAGCGCATCGCCGACCTCGTGCGCGCCAAGGAAATCGAAGGCATATCCGAGCTGCGCGACGAGTCGGACAAGGACGGCTTGCGCGTCGTCATCGAACTGAAGCGCGGAGAGAACAGCGAGCTCGTGCTCAACCAGCTCTTCAAGCTGACTCCGATGGAATCCGTCTTCGGCGTCAACATGGTCGGGCTGCTGGACGGGCAACCGAAGCTCCTGTCGCTCAAGGAAATGCTCGACGCGTTCCTGCGCCATCGCCGCGAGGTGGTGACGCGGCGCACGATCCACGATCTCGGCAAGGCGCGCGATCGCGCCCACATTCTCGAGGGCCTCGCGGTCGCGCTCGCGAACATCGACGAAGTGATCGCCCTGATCAAGGCGTCGCCATCGCCGCCGGAAGCCCGCACGGCCCTCCAGGCAAGGACCTGGGGACCGGGAGCGGTGCCGGCGATGCTCGCGCGCGCCGGAAATGTGCCGACCCGACCCGAGGGCATTGCGGACGAGCTCGGCCTGCATGGCGAGCGATACCGGCTGTCGGAAGTCCAGGCCCAGGCGATCCTCGACCTCCGGCTGCACCGGCTCACCGGGCTCGAGCAGGACAAGATCGTCACAGAGTTCAACGAGCTGCTCGAGCTGATCCGCGATCTCGGGGAGATCCTGGCGCGCCCGGACCGCCTCCTCGCGGTGATCCGTGAGGAACTCACCGCGATGAAAGAGTCGTATGGCGACGCGCGCCGCACCCAGATCGTCGCGAATCAAGCGGATGTCACGATCGAGGATCTCATCGAGCGCCAGGACCTGGTCGTGACGCTGTCGCATGCGGGCTATGCGAAAACGCAGCCGGTGACGGACTACGAGGCCCAACGCCGCGGCGGCAAGGGCAAGATGGCAACGACGGTCAAGGATGAGGACTTCGTCGACAAGCTCTTCATCGCGCACAGCCACGACACGCTGCTCTGCTTTTCGGACGGAGGGCAGTGCTATTGGCTCAAGGTTTACCAGCTGCCGCTCGCAAGTCGCGGTTCGCGCGGCAAGCCGATCGTCAATCTGCTGCAGCTGGCCGAGGGCGAGCGCATCACGGCTGTGCTCGCGATCCGCGAGTTCGACGAGTCGCATTCCGTGTTCATGGCGACGGCACTGGGAACGGTCAAGAAGACGCCGCTCTCGGCATTCTCGCGCCCGCGGGCGAACGGCATCATCGCGGTATCGCTCGACGAGTCCGATTGCCTCGTCGGCGTCGCGTTGACCGACGGGCAGCGGGAAATCCTGCTGACGACGACCGACGGCAAGGCGATCCGGTTTGCCGAAGACCAGGTCCGCCCCATGGGTCGCGAGGCAGCCGGGGTGCGCGGCATCAAGCTCACGGAAGGACAGCGCGTCACGTCGCTGATCGTGCTGGGCGAAGGCCCGATCCTCACGGTATCGGAGCGGGGCTACGGGAAACTGACGGAAATCGACGACTTCCCGCGGCACGGGCGCGCGGGGCAGGGCGTCATCGCGCTGCAAACCAGCGAGCGCAACGGCTCGCTCGTGGGCGCACACCAGGTTCGCAGCGACGACGAGGTGATGTTGATCAATTCGAGCGGGACGCTCGTGCGCGTGCCGGTCAGCGACATCCCGGTGCTTGGCCGCAATACGCAGGGCGTCCGGATAATGCGCCTCGAGGAAGGCGAGAAGCTCGTCGGACTCGAGCGCATCGCCGGCGACGATTCCCAGGGCGCCGAAGGAACCGGCTGAAGCCGGAGCGAATGTCGCGTGCGCGTCCATAACTTTTCCGCGGGCCCCGCGGCCTTGCCGCTGCCCGTGCTGGAGCAGGCGCGCGACGAGCTGCTCGACTGGCAGGCTGGCGCTTCGGTGATGGAAGTGAGCCATCGCAGTCGCGCCTTCATGGCGGTCGCCGAGCGGGCCGAATCGGACCTTCGCGAACTTCTCGCCATTCCGACGAACTATCGCGTGCTGTTCATGCAGGGCGGCGCGTCGGCCCAGTTCTCCGCCGTTCCGCTGAACCTGGCGGCACCCGGCGCGCCGGCGGACTACGTGCACACCGGCCACTGGTCCGAGCGCGCGGTCAAGGAAGCCCGGCGTTTCGTGTCTGTCGGAATCGCAGCGGACGAAGCTTCGACCGCCTATACGACGGTTCCCGAGCCGGCTTCACTGAAAATTTCGCGGGATGCGGCGTATCTGCACTACACGCCGAACGAAACCATTGGTGGCGTCGAGTTTCCTTATATTCCGGACACCGGGGCTGTGCCGCTCGTCGCGGACATGTCCTCTACGATCCTGTCGCGGCCACTCGACGTCAGCCGGTTCGGGCTCATCTATGCCGGCGCCCAGAAGAACATCGGGCCCGCGGGCATCACGGTCGTCATCGTGCGCGACGATCTCCTTCGCGAGGCGCGCGGCGACACGCCGATCGTTTTCGACTACCGCGCCGTCGCCGAGGCGGGCTCCATGCTCAATACACCGCCGACCTTCGGCTGGTATTTCGCGGGTCTGGTATTCCAGTGGCTCAAGCGCGAAGGCGGCCTGGCGGTCATGGCGAAGCGCAATCGCGCAAAGGCAGAAGCTCTTTATACCGCGATCGACGCATCGGCTTTCTATTCCAATCCTGTCGCGCGTCATTGCCGCTCCTGGATGAATGTGCCGTTCCGGCTGGCGAAGCCCGAACTGGAGAAGACTTTCCTGACAGAGGCTGAGGCTGCCGGTCTCACGAATCTCGCGGGCCATCGTGCCGTGGGCGGGATGCGCGCGAGCCTCTACAACGCAATGCCCATGGAGGGTGTCGTTGCGCTGGTTGAGTTCATGCGCGAATTCGAGCGGCAGCACGGCTGATGCGGTTCAAGGTCAGGGTGCTCAACAGTATCTCGCCAAAGGGCCTCGAACGGCTGCCGCGCGATCGCTATGAGCTTGCGGCGGAGATCGGCCGCCCCGACGCGATCCTGGTCCGGTCTGCGGACCTGCACGCCATCGAGATTCCCGCAAGCGTGCTCGCGGTCGGCCGCGCCGGGTCCGGCACCAACAACATCCCGGTTTCGCTCCTGTCGCAGCGCGGCGTCCCGGTGTTCACGGCGCCGGGTGCAAACGCGAATGCGGTCAAGGAACTCGTGCTCGCAGGGCTGTTCCTCGGGGCCCGGCACATCGGGCCTGCGCTCGACTTCGTGCGATCGCTCGAACTCTCGGGCGAGGAGCTCGAGACGGCGGTGGAACAAGGCAAGAAGCGATTCATCGGGCACGAACTGCCGGGGCGAACACTGGGTGTCGTCGGTCTTGGCGCGATCGGAGTCGAAGTCGCAAACGCGGCGCACCTGCTGGGCATGCATGTGCTGGGCTACGACCCGCAGATCACGGTGCAGCGCGCCTGGCAGCTGTCCTCTGGCGTCGAACAGGCCCTGAGTCTCGAGGATCTGTTCTCACGCTCGCATGCCGTGACCGTTCATGTCCCGCTGAGCGACCAGACTCGCGGACTGATGAGTGCGAAGCGCATCAAGCTCATGCCGGACGGCGCGACGGTGCTGAACTTCGCGCGCGCGGCAATCGTCGATGAAGCGGCGGTCGTGGCCGCGCTGCGCTCGGGAAAGCTCGGCGCATACATCTGCGATTTCCCCTCGGATTCGACCCGCAACGTGCCCGGCGTCGTCGCGCTGCCGCACCTCGGCGCCTCGACCAGCGAGGCGGAGGAGAATTGCGCCATGATGGTCGCGGACACGCTCAGGGACTACCTCGAGCACGGCAATATCCGGCATTCGGTCAATTTTCCCGAGGCGGCGTTGCCGCGCATGCCGGAATGCTCGCGGATCGCGATTGCGAACAGCAACGTCCCGAACATGGTCGGACAGATTTCGACGCGGCTCGCCGAAGCGGGCCTCAACATCGCCGACCTGCTCAACAAGTCGAAAGGCGAAGTCGCCTACACATTGATCGATATTGACGGCAGGGTGCCGGCCGGCCTCGTCGAGAAAATCGGGTCGATCCACGGCGTGCTGAGCGCGCGCGCCGTCTAGGATTGGGGGATGACGAAGAAAAAGAAGCCCGCAAAGGTCGATCTCTCCGGGATCCGCCATCGCATCGATGCGGTCGACGCCGAACTGCATCGCCTGCTGAATGAGCGCGCCAGGCTCGCGCAGCAGGTCGGGATTTCGAAGCACGCCTCCGGCCGCACCATCGACTTCTATCGTCCCGAGCGCGAGGCGCAGGTTCTGCGCGCTGCGCAGAAACGGAACAAGGGCCCGTTACGCGACGAGGAAGTGTTGCGCCTGTTCCGCGAGATCATGTCGGCCTGTCTCGCGCAGCAGGAGCCGCTGAAGGTCGCCTATCTTGGTCCCGAAGGTACGTTCACCCAGCAGGCGGTCTACAGGCAGTTCGGCCACTCGGTGCGCGCCCTCGCGCTGCCGTCCATCGATGAAGTGTTTCACGAGGTCGAGTCAGGGGCCGCGGACTTCGGCGTGGTGCCGATCGAGAACTCGACCGAAGGCACGGTGATGCATACGCTCGACCGCTTCCTCGTGTCGCCGCTGTCGATCTGCGGCGAAGTCGAGCTTCGCATCCACCAGTACCTGATGGGCCGCATGAAATCGCTCGCGTCGGTCAAGCGGGTCTGCTCGCACCAGCAGTCGCTGGCGCAATGCCGCGAATGGCTCGACGAACACTTGCCGGAGGTCGAGCAGGTACCCGTCAGCAGCAACGCCGAAGCGGCGCGCCGCGCGCGGGACGAGCAACGTACGGCCGCGATCGCCGGCGAGACGGCGGCCGAGGTGTACGGACTCGACGTGCTGGTCGCGAAGATCGAGGACCGGCCCGACAACACGACACGATTCCTCGTAATCGGCGCCAAGACGTTCCAGAAGAGCGGCGACGACAAGACCACAATCCTTGTCTCCGTCGCGCATACGGACGCGCCGGGCGCCCTGTATCGGCTGCTCGAGCCGCTGGCCAGTCACGCGGTCAGCCTGACCCGCATTGAGTCGCGGCCCTCGAGGCGCAAGAAGTGGGACTACGTCTTCTTTCTGGACCTCGAGGGCCATGTTGAGGACACGAAAGTCGCCGCGGCGCTTTCGCAGCTCAAGGAACGCAGCTCCCTGTATCGCGTGCTTGGTTCCTATCCCCGATCGATCCTCTGACCCCAATGGCGAACCGCTTTGAATCGTTGGCCGCGCCGGGTATCCGGCGCTTGTCGCCGTACATGCCGGGCAAGCCTCCGGAGACGCTCGAACGCGAGCTCGGCATCAAGGACAGCATCAAGCTCGCCTCGAACGAAAATCCGCTGGGGCCGGGGCCGTTGGCGCGCGAGGCCCTTGCAAGCGCGCTCGGAAACGTCGGCATGTATCCCGACGGCAGCGGGCATGCACTTCGCTCGAAGATCGCGGACCGGTACGGCCTTGAACTCGGCCAGGTCACGCTCGGAAACGGCTCGAACGACATCCTCGTGCTGCTTGCTGAAACATTCCTGACGCCCGGCACCGAGGCCGTGTACTCCCAGTATGCGTTTGCCGTCTATCCGAACGCGGTGCAGGCATCCGGCGCTATCGCGCGCGTTGCGCCCGCGTTTCCGGCAAGCCACCCACAGCCGCTTGGGCACGACCCGGCAGCTCTCGTCGCGGCTGTCGACGAGCGCACACGCATGGTGTTTCTGGCTAACCCGAACAATCCGACGGGCACCTGGCTCGGCGAATCCGAGCTCGACGCCCTGCTGCGCGCGATACCGGCAAACGTCATCATCGTTCTCGACGAGGCCTATCACGAGTACTCGGCGCCCCTGGGTGTCCCGGACGGCACGCAATGGCTCGCCCGGCACCCAAATCTCGTCGTGACGCGAACTTTCTCGAAGGCTTATGGCCTCGCGGGCCTTCGGGTCGGCTATTCGCTTTCGCACCCGGACATCGGCGACCTGCTGAATCGCATCCGGCAGCCATTCAACGTGTCAGTGCCGGCACTTGCGGCCGCCGCCGCGGCCCTGGACGACCGCAGACACCTCGAGGCGACGCTCGCACTCAATCGCTCCGGCGTCGACCGGCTGCGTTCCGGGCTGTCGAAGCTTGGCGTCGGCGTTCCGCCCTCCGCGGGCAATTTCGTTCTTGCAGATCTCGGACGCCCGGCTGCTCCGGTCGATGAAGCGCTGTTGTGCCAGGGCGTGATCGTGCGTCCGGTCGGAAACTATCGCCTGCCGAATCACCTGCGAATCACGACCGGCACGGCAGACCAGATCGAGCGCTTGCTCACGTCGATGTCGACGGCGCTCGCAGCGGGAACGTGACCGCGCCGCCCGCAATTTTCACCACGAATCCCGGCAGCCGGGTGGCGGGTGAAATCCGGGTCCCCGGTGACAAGTCGATCTCGCACCGTGCGGCGATGCTGGGCGCCATCGCGGAGGGCGTCTCGGAGATCCGCGGATTCCTCGAAAGTGAGGATTGCCACGCGACACTCGCGGCACTCGAATTGCTGGGTGTGCGCATCGACAGGACCGCGCCCGGCGAACTGCGCATTCATGGCGCTGGCCTCCGCGGCCTGCGGGCGCCTTCAAGGGCGCTCGACCTCGGGAACTCAGGCACGTCGATGCGCCTGCTGTCGGGAATATTGGCCAGCCAGGCATTCGACTCGATCCTGATCGGCGACCCGTCGCTGATGCAGCGTCCGATGGAGCGGATCGCAGCACCCTTGCGACGCATGGGGGCTGACATTTGCACGAACGACGGCAGGCCGCCGATCGCAATTGCCGGTGGAGGCGCCCTGAATGGTTGCGAGCATCGACTCGAGACCGCAAGCGCACAGGTCAAGTCGGCCCTGCTGCTCGCCGGCCTCGCAGCGAATGGCAGGACCAGCGTGACTGAACCGGCCGTGTCGCGCGATCACACGGAACGCATGCTGCAGGCGTTTGGAGTGCCCGTCGCGCGCGCGGGGAGGACAGTCGCCGTGGACGGTCCCGCGACGCTCAAGGCGGCCCGGATAGACGTCCCGGGTGATTTCTCGTCGGCCGCCTTTTTCATTGTCGCCGGCCTGATTGCTGGCGCCGGCACGCTCATTCTTCGCGATTCCGGAATCAATCCGACGCGCACGGCATTGATCGATATCCTGCGGCTGATGGGTGGCGACATCCGTGTGCATCCGAATTCCAATGCGACCGGCGAGCCGAAAGCGGACATCGAAGTCCGCCCGGGCGCGCTTCATGGGATCGACGTGCCGCCAGCTCTCGTTCCTATCGCGATGGACGAATTGCCCGTCCTGTTCGCGGCGGCGGCGGTGGCGCAGGGCGAGACCGTGGTAACCGGCGCCGCCGAGCTCCGTGTGAAGGAAAGCGACCGACTCGCCGTCATGGCGGAAGGACTTGCGGCCGTCGGCGTCACCGCGGTCCGGCTCTTCGATGGCCTGCGTGTGCGGGGCGGGAGCGTCAGCGGCGGCAGCGTCGACTGCGCGGGCGATCACCGGGTTGCGATGTCTTTCGCAGTTCTGGGTGCAAGTGCGCGATCCCCGATCGTCATTCACGGCGTGCAGAATGTCGCAACATCATTCCCCGGCTTTGCAGAGGCCGCCCGCTCGATCGGGCTCGACGTGACGGAGAAGAAAGAATGAGCCGGGTTCCGGTCATTGCGATCGACGGTCCGAGTGGCTCTGGCAAAGGCACGATCGCCCGCCAGGTCGCGACTCTCTTTGGATGGCATCTCCTCGACAGCGGCGCCTTGTATCGCCTCGTCGCACTGGGCGGCATGCGGGCCGGGCTCGCCGCCGACGACGTCGCAGGTCACGCGGACGTTGCCGCCAGGCTCGACGTCGAGTTCGGCATGGACCCGGA
>DAIRVV010000068.1:0-10794 GCA_036802645.1 Steroidobacteraceae bacterium | reverse complement strand
TATGCCACCTCGTCGAGCTGGCGCAGCTCCTCCATCACGATTTCTCCAATCGTGCGGGAGGCCACTTCCCGCTCGCCGAGGACAAGCAGGCGGTGACCGATGCGTTCGATCGCCGCCTCGACCGCGTCGCGTCCGACCGGCCGCTTTTCGAGCGATTTCATGATCCCGCCGCGCAGCTTCCCGCCGTCAAATGGCTGCCGCGTGTTGTCGTTCTTGACCACCTGCGGCATGACGAGCTCGGCTGTCTCGAATGTCGTGAATCGCTCGCCGCAGGACAGACATTCGCGGCGGCGACGGATCTGGTGCCCCTCGCCGGCGAGGCGGGAGTCGGTCACCTTCGTGTCGTCGTGATTGCAGAACGGGCAGTGCATGGCCGCAGCCCAGCAGCGTTCACGCGTAAACCGGGAAGCGCCCGCACAACGCGAGTACCTCGGCGCGCACGCGGTCGATCACGGACTCGTCTCCCATCGTGTCCAGCACGTCCGAGATAAGGCTGCCGACATGGCGCGCCTCCGCGAGCCCGAATCCCCGCGTCGTGATCGCGGGCGTCCCGATCCTTAGGCCGCTCGTCACGAACGGCGGCCGCGGATCGTTCGGCACGGCGTTCTTGTTGACCGTGATATGGGCGCGGCCGAGCGCGGCGTCCGCGTCCTTGCCGGTGTACTCCTTGCCGATGAGATCGAGCAGGAAGAGGTGATTGTCAGTGCCGCCGGACACGATGCGGTAGCCGCGCTCCTGCAGCGCCTTTGCCAGCCCCCGCGCGTTTGCAACGACTTGCTGCTGATAGGACTTGAACTCGGGCGCAAGCGCTTCGAGCAGGGCGACGGCCTTTGCGGCGATCACGTGCATGAGCGGCCCGCCCTGAATTCCCGGAAAGATCATCGAATTGAGCTTCTTGTGCAGGTCCGGATGCTCTCGCGCGAGTATCAGGCCGCCACGAGGTCCGCGCAGCGTCTTGTGCGTGGTCGTCGTGACGACATCCGCGTGCGGGACCGGGTTCGGATAGACCCCGGCCGCGACGAGGCCCGCGACGTGGGCCATGTCGACCATGAACCAGGCGCCAACCGCATCCGCAATCGCGCGGAAGCGCTGCCAGTTGATCACGCGCGAGTAGGCCGAGAAGCCCGCGAGGATCATCTTTGGCCGATATTCGTGCGCGAGTCGCTCGACTGCCGCGTAGTCGATCTCGCCCGTCGCCGGATCGAGCCCGTACTGCACGGCATTGAAGAGCTTGCCGGAGAAATTCACCTTGGCGCCATGCGTCAGGTGGCCGCCGTGGTCGAGACTCATGCCGAGCAGCGTTTCACCCGGTGCGAGCAGCGCGAGGTAAACCGCTGCATTCGCCTGCGATCCCGAATGCGGCTGCACATTGGCGTAGGCCGCTCCAAACAGTTTCTTTGCGCGCTCGATCGCGAGTTGCTCGGCGACGTCGACGAACTCGCAGCCGCCGTAGTAGCGCTTGCCCGGATAGCCTTCGGCGTACTTGTTCGTGAGCACAGAGCCCTGCGCCTCGAGCACGCGCGGGCTCGTGTAGTTCTCGGAGGCGATGAGCTCGAGATGCTCCTCTTGCCTCTTGCGCTCGGATACGATCGCGCCGCCCAGGGCGGGGTCGAATGACTCGATGCTCATTCCGCGTCCGAACATGGGTTTCCTTGCGAGCGCGCCGAAAAACGGAGCGCGAAGTCTACCCGAAAGGGCCGTTTCAGGCCGCTTCGACGAAGGCCTGCACGACTCGGGTCCAGGCGCGCGCGATGTTGCGCCGGTTGTAGCCGCCTCCACCGAATCCAAGGATGCGCCCGTCGGCGTGGCGGTCGGCAATGGCGCAGAGCCGCGTGGCCGCATGACCATGGGCGTCTTCGGTCAATTGCAGGTGCGTGATGGGGTCGCCGCCGAGGCTGTCGGCGCCACACTGGAACAGCACGAATTGCGGAGCGTTGCGTTCGAGGTGCGCCTCGATCACGGTCCAGGCCTCGAGAAACTCGGCATCCCCGGCGCCCGGAGGCAGCGGCAGGTTGAGCTTGCATCCGGTCGCGGTGCCCGCGCCGATCTCGTTTGCCGCGCCCGTGCCGGGGTACAGGAAACGGCCGTCCTCGTGGGTGTCGGCGAAGATCAGTGCCGGGTCGTCCTCGAACGCGTAGAAGACTCCGTCACCGTGGTGCGCATCGATGTCGACGTAAGCAATTCGCTCGAGCCCGTGGGCCCGCTTCAGGTGCTCGACGACGACGCCGATGTCGTTGAAGACGCAAAAGCCCGCGGCATGCGCCCGGCCGGCATGATGCAGGCCTGCGATCGGCACGAACCCGCGCTTCGACCGTCCGGCCATCAGGTTCTCGGTCGCGACGAGGGAAGCGCCGACCACGTCGCTCGCGGCCTCGAACACGCCCTTGAAGGCCGGAGTGTCGCCCGCATCCAGGAATCCCTCCCCGCTCACCGATCGCGCCTCGACCAGATCGACATACGCGGGGTCGTGGAAGAGTTCGAGCTCATCGCGGGAAGCGGTGCGCGGCGCGAGTTGCCGCACGCGCCGGTCGAGGCCCTGTGCCACGAGCTCGCGCCAGAACACGTCGTGCCGGTCCGGCCCGAAGGGATGGCCGTCGGGAAATCCGTAGCGGGCGATCCGTTCGCCGGCGACGACGCAGGTGCCCGATTCGCCGTTCTCAGTCACGCGTTGCCGCCACGGTTGTGCAGAACCCGCCCGAGACTAGCACGGCGGGCGCCGGCTGGCGGCGGCGGCCCGCTTCGCAGATAATCCGCGGCCCTCCGGAGCCTCGAGATCGCATGGCCCAGTACATTTATACGATGAACCGCGTCGGCAAGGTCGTGCCGCCCAAGCGGCACATCCTGCGCGACATCTCGCTGTCCTTCTTTCCGGGCGCCAAGATCGGCGTGCTGGGGCTCAACGGCTCGGGCAAGTCGACGCTGCTGCGCATCATGGCCGGCACGGACACCGACATCGAGGGCGAGGCGCGCCCGCAGCCCGGGATCAAGGTTGGCCTGCTGCCGCAGGAACCGCGGCTCGACCCGGATGCGGACGTGCGAAGCATCGTCGAGGAATCGGTAAAACCCGTGAAGGACGCGATCGCGCGGCTCGAGCAGGTCTACGTGCTCTACAGCGAACCGGACGCGGACTTCGACAAGCTCGCGGCGGAACAGGGACAGCTCGAAGCCTTGTTGGCAAGCGTGGACGGGCACAACCTCGAGCGGCAGCTCGACGTCGCAGCCGATGCGCTCCGGCTGCCGCCCTGGGACGTGAAAATTTCGCAACTCTCCGGCGGCGAGCGGCGCCGTGTCGCGCTTTGCCGGCTGCTGCTCTCGAAGCCGGACATGTTGCTGCTCGACGAGCCGACCAATCACCTGGACGCCGAGTCCGTCGCCTGGCTCGAGAAGTACCTGGAGCAGTATCCCGGCACGGTCATCTGCGTGACTCACGACCGCTATTTCCTCGACAACGTCGCCGGCTGGATCCTCGAACTGGATCGCGGCCACGGTATTCCCTGGCAGGGCAACTACTCCTCCTGGCTCGAGCAGAAGGAGCAGCGTCTCGCCCAAGAAGAAAAGCAGCAGGAAGGGCTCCGACGCACGCTCGCGCGCGAACTCGAGTGGGTACGCACAAACCCCAAGGCGCGTCAGGCCAAGAGCAAGGCGCGGCTCCGCCAGTTCGATGAGCTGTCCTCGGTCGAGTTCCAGGTCCGCAACGAGACGAACGAGATCTACATTCCGCCGGGACCGCGCCTCGGCGACCTCGTGATCGAGGTTGAAAAGCTGCGCAAGGCCTACGGCGAGCGGCTGCTGATCGACGAACTCTCTTTCCGTCTGCCGCCCGGGGGTATCGTTGGCATCATCGGACCGAACGGCGCGGGCAAGACCACGCTGTTCCGCATGCTGACAGGCGCCGAGACGCCGGATGCGGGAACCATACGCTGCGGCCCGACGGTCAAGATCGCCTACGTCGACCAGTCGCGCGACAAGCTCGACGACACGAAGACTGTCTGGCAGGAGATTTCGGGCGGGCAGGACATCATCAAGGTCGGCAACTACGAGACGGCGTCCCGCGGCTATGTCGGGCGTTTCAACTTCCGCGGCAATCAGCAGCAGCAGTCGATCGGTGAATTGTCAGGCGGCGAGCGCAATCGCCTGCACCTCGCGAAACTCCTGAAGAGCGGGGCCAATGTCCTGCTGCTCGACGAGCCGACCAATGACCTCGACGTCGAAACGCTCCGCGCCCTCGAGGAGGCCCTCCTGAACTTTCCCGGCTGCGCCGTCGTCATCTCGCACGACCGCTGGTTCCTGGACCGGATCGCGACTCACATCCTCGCCTTCGAAGGCGACAGCGAGGTCATCTGGTTCGAGGGCAACTACCAGGATTACGTGGCCGATCTGCGACGCCGCAAGGGCGAGCTCGCCGACCAGCCACACCGGTTGCGCTTCAAGCCGCTGCACGCCTAAGGTAGGGCATGGCGGTCTACATCGACTCAGCCGGACGATTGCACCACGACCAGGAGAGCGGGCTCGCGCTCAACTGCCCGCACTGCCAGGTGCTGGCACACATATCTCCGCTCTCGATACCCGATTTCAACGCGCTGCAGGAGCACAAGCCGGCGATGGTCGGCCTGGTCTATCGCTGCGAGTCCTGCAACGCACCGGTTTTCCTGCGCTTCCAGGTGAAGCTCTATGCCGGAAGCCGGGTCGAGCTCGCACCGAACTTCGAGGAGCTCGAGCGAGCGCACGAGAGGTTCAATTTCACCTACCTGCCCGAAGATACCGAGATCCTGCTGAAGGAGGCATTCGCCTGCTTCACGGAGGCCTGCTACAACGCGTTCGCGTCGATGTGCCGGCGCGTCGCACAGCACACGTTCGCCGACCTCGGCACGGATGGCAAGCTCGAGCTCTATGATGAGCTTTCGAACATCCGGAGGCTCGCCGAGATCGATGACGGTTCCTTCGAAGTGGTCAAGAAAGTGCTGTTCGATTTTGACGAGCCGGGCCGCGGCAGTCTGCCCGTGATCGATTCCTTCCAGGCCGGCGTGCTGCTCGAGGTGCTGAAGGACCTCCTTTATCAAGCCTATGTCCGGCGCGGAAGGCTCCAGCAGGCCATGATGGTCCGGCGTTATTTTGCGGATGATTCCTCGAACGTCACGTCGCTGCCCGGCATTCGCACGTAAGCGACGATATTCAGCCGACCCAGACGCGCGCGTTGCGGAAGATCCGCATCCAGCCGCTGTCCTCGCCGGCCGAGCCCGGGTGCCAGGAATTCTGTACCGTGCGGAAGACGCGCTCCGGATGCGGCATCAGGATCGTGACCCGCCCATCCTCCGACGTGAATCCCGCCGCACCCCCCGGAGAGCCGTTTGGATTGGACGGGTAGCGCGTCGCAACGCGCCCGCGGTTATCCACGAAGCACATGACGAGCTGCGAGCTCGCGGCGGCCTCGTCCGCAACGTTCGCGAACTCCGCGCGCCCTTCGCCGTGGGCGACGGCGATCGGCAACTGGGAACCCGCCATGCCCGCAAAAAAGAGCGAAGGTGTTGCCACGATCTCCACCATCGATAGCCGGCCCTCGAACTGTTCCGAGCGGTTTCGCAGGAAGCGCGGCCAGTGCGCGGCACCGGGAATCAGCGCGGAGAGCGCGGCCAGCATCTGGCACCCGTTGCAGACGCCGAGACTGAAGCGATTCTCGCGTGCGAACCACGCCTCGAAAAGGCTTCGCGCCCGGGTATTGAAGAGAATCGACTTCGCCCAGCCCTCGCCCGCGCCAAGCACGTCGCCGTAGCTGAATCCGCCACAGGCGACGAGACCATGATAATCGTCGAGCGTTGCGCCCCGATCGATCAGGTCCGTCATGTGCACGTCGACCGCCCTGAAGCCCGCGCGGTCGAAAGCAGCCGCCATCTCGACCTGACTGTTGACACCTTGCTCGCGCAGGACCGCGACCAGCGGCCGGGCGCCCCTCGCAATGTATGGGGCTGCGACGTCCTGGTCCGGATCGAAGCTGAGCCGCCAGCCAAGCCCCGGGTCGTCCTCGTCGATGCGCGCGTCACGTTCCTCGTCCGCGCAGGCAGGCTCGTCGCGAAGCTTCTGCATATGCCAGGTCGTTTCGGACCAGGTGGCGCGCAACGCCACGCGGTCCGCGTCGATCAACGAACCGCCGCCGGCCGCGATCCGTATTCTCCGGCCCGCTTCCACGCTGCCGATGCGCCGTGAAATCCCGGACAATCCGTGGCGCGCGAGGACGGCCTGGGAATGGGCGAGATCGGCGGCGCGAAGCTGCAGCACGGCGCCGAGCTCCTCGGCGAAGAGTGCTGACACCGGCCGCGCGACGGGTCCCAGGTCGATTTCGAGCGAAACCCGTCCTGCAAATGCCATCTCCAAGAGCGTTATCGCGAGCCCGCCGTCCGACCGGTCGTGGTAGGCGAGCAGCATGCCCGCGTCGCGCAATTCGCGTACCGCCGTGAAGAAGGACTTCAGGCGCCCGGCGTCGTCAACGTCCGGCGGCGCGTCGCCGATATGGCCGAACACCTGTGCGAGGCAGGATCCGCCGATTCGATCTTGCCCGGCGCCCAGATCGACGAGCACGAGGGCAGTCGGTCCCTCGTCCGTTGCGAGCGCAGGCGTCAGCGTCCGCCGCACGTCACCGACCGGGGCGCAGGCCGTGACGACGAGTGACAGCGGGGCAGCCACCGATTGCTCGACGCCGTCGGACCACCAGGCCGAGCGCATGGACAGCGAGTCCTTGCCGACCGGTATTGCAATTCCGAGCGCCGGACAGAGTTCCTCGCCCAGCGCCCGCACGGTGTCATAAAGATCGGCGTCCTCCGCAGGATCGCCGCAAGACGCCATCCAGTTCGCGGAAAGCTTGACGTCCCCGAGCGCGCGCACGTCCGCCGCGGCGATATTGGTGATGGCCTCGCCGACGGCAATGCGACCGGATGCCGGCGCGTCGAGTATCGCGATGGCGGGTCGCTCGCCGATCGCCATGGCTTCTCCCGTCGAGCCGCGAAGTCCGGAGGTCGTGACGGCCACGTCGCTCACCGGCACCTGCCAGGGCCCGACCAGCGGATCGCGGCAGATCATGCCGCCGACGCTGCGGTCGCCGATCGTCACGAGAAATCCCTTGTCCGCGATCGCGGGAAGCCGCAGCAACCGGTCGAGAGCCTCGCCCGCGTCGAGCTTCTCGGGATCGAAGCCATCGCCGCGCCGGCTACCGCGCGCGGCAGAGCGTTGCATGCGGGGCGGCCGGCCGAGCAGGTCCTGTATCGGCATGTCGACCACGCGCTCGCCCGAGCGCGAGTCATTGACGACGAGCTGTCCGTCTTCCGCCGCCTCGCCGATCACCGCGAGCGGGCAGCGCTCACGGCGGCACAGTGCGATGAATTCGTCCAGCCTGCCGGCGGCGAGCGCAAGCACGTAGCGCTCCTGCGCCTCGTTGCACCAGATCTCGAGTGGAGACATGCCGGGCTCGTCGACCGGTACACGCGAGAGCTCGATCCGCCCGCCGCCGGGAGCGACGACTTCCGGTACGGCATTCGAAAGTCCGCCGGCGCCGACGTCATGAATCATCAGGATCGGATTGTCCTCGCCCATGGCCCAGCAGGCGTCGATGACCTGTTGCGCGCGACGCTGCATCTCCGGATTGCCACGCTGCACGGAAGCGAAATCACGTTCCTCGCTGCCGCTGCCGCTCCCCTGCGAGGAGGCAGCGCCGCCGCCCAGCCCAATCAGCATCGCTGGCCCGCCGAGCAGGACGAGCGGAGCGCCCGCAGGCACCGGCATCTTGGCGACGTGCATGCGCCGGACGCTTCCGAGCCCGCCCGCGATCATGATCGGCTTGTGATAACCCCGGATCTTCGTGCCACCCTCGCCCACGATGCTTTGCTCGTAACTGCGGAAGTAGCCGAGGATGCCGGGACGGCCGAATTCGTTGTTGAACGCCGCCGCGCCGAGCGGTCCTTCCAGCATGATGTCGAGTGCGGATGCGATTCGCGGCGGGCGTGCATGGTCGGTTTCCCAGGGCTGGACGAAACCGGGAATCCGCAGGTTCGAGACACTGAAGCCGACGAGTCCGGCTTTCGGCTTGGCGCCGCGTCCGGTTGCGCCTTCGTCGCGGATCTCGCCGCCGGAGCCCGTCGCTGCTCCGGGAAACGGCGATATGGCCGTCGGATGATTATGGGTCTCGACCTTGAGCAGGATGTCGACCGGTTCGTCCATCCAGCGGTATTCGTGGCCGCCGGTCGATGGAAAAAATCGAGAAGCGTGCGGTCCTTCGATGACCGCCGAGTTGTCGCTGTAGGCGGACAGCACGCCTGAGGGACTTTGCTCCTTCGTGTGCCGGATCATCGCGAACGGCGAGCGCCCCGCCGCCACGCCGTCGACGCGCCAGTCGGCATTGAAGATCTTGTGCCGGCAATGCTCGCTGTTGGCCTGCGCGAACATCATCACCTCGACGTCGGTCGGGTCGCGGCCGAGGCGCGCGAAAACGTCCGCGAGGTAGTCGATCTCGCCGTCCGACAGCGCAAGTCCCTGCGCTTTGTTCACGTCTGCGAGCGCGGCGCGCGGGTCCGGACCAAGCGTCACGTGACCGAGCGCTCCGCGAGGATGCGTCCCGAAAAGCCGGCTCGCCTCGCTCGCGTCCAGCATGAGCGCCTCGGTCATCGGGTCGAAGAGCGGCGATGCGAGCTCGACCAGCGCCTCGTGCGGCAGCAGCGTGTCGGATTCGACGTGCCAGGCCTTGCCGCGCTCGATGCGCCGGACGGCGCCGAGGCCGCAGACGTGCGCGATGTCGGTCGCCTTGGATGACCACGGCGAAACCGTGCCGGGCCGCGGCAACGTGAGCAGCAATTGTCCGGCGCGGACCGGCAATGCGCTCGCATCGAAATCGAGCAGTCGCTCGAGGACCGCTCGCGCGGACGAAGCGAGGTCGCCGTCCGTGTCGACGAAGTGGATGAAATCGACGCCGACCCGCCTGACCCTCGGCTCGATGCGCTGAAGCGCCGCGAGCAGTCTCTCGATCCGGAAGCTTGAAAGTGCGGGAGCGCCCCGGAACTGCAGCATCAATCCGTCAGCGCTTCACGCCCGGGTCGCCGCCGGCCGGATACAGGGTGACGGGAAACTGGGCGACATTGCCGCCCTCGACCGCGCTGATCTTGCTGACTCCCTGCTTGCGGACCTCGTCGATGCGAATGACCGAGTGCAGCGGCAGGTAACTGCGCTTGACGCCCGCAAACTCGGACTTGATCCGCTCCTCGGCCGGGTCGAGCACGACGCTACTGCGCTCTCCGAACACGAGTTCCTCGACCTCGACGAAACCGAGCAGCCCGCCATGGCTGACTTTGCGGGCATAGATCTCGTAGACCTTGCCCTGGTTGATGAAGACGATTCGGAATATGTGACTTGAGGCCATGATCCGGGTGGGAGTCGCCCTGCCGTGGGCGCGCTATTATACGTGCGATGGCGCTCAGGCTGAAAATCGTCAGCGACAACGCAGCGGATGCCGGCGAAAACCGGCGCTGGACATTCGGCGTCAACGGCGGTCGCATCGGCCGTCACACGAGCAACGACTGGGTGCTGCGGGATCCTGAGCGCTACGTGTCGGGCCGCCACGCCGAGATCGAACATCGCGGCGGCACCTGGCTCTTGCGCGACACCAGCACCAACGGCACCTTCGTCAACGACTCCGACGAAGCCCTCGGCCCGGATCGACTGCATTCGCTCTCGAATGGCGACCGCTTCCGCATTGGCGAGTACGAGATCGAAGTCGAGATCACCGGCGGAAATGATTTTCCGGCCGACGAGGCGGCCGCGGTGAGCGACGCCGACCTCGATGCCTCGTTCGAGGTCAAGTCGTTCGTTTCCACCGGCCGGCGCGAGCGCGACGCACCGGCGGCGCGAACGCGGCCGGAGAATCAGCAGCGGCCGGCAGCGCCGCCGCCCGTCACACCGCCGCAGACGCCGCCGGCCCAATCAGTGCGCGGCCGCGAGGACCAGGAGCTCTGGCCGGGTCTCGCGGCGCTGTGCAAGGGCGCCGGCATCGATCCCATTGCGCTGCCTGCCGAAGTGCGCGGCGCGGCACTGCATCAGGCGGGTCAGCTGCTGCGCGAAGCGCTGGTCGGTTTCACCGAACTCGCGCGCACGCGCGCCGACTTCGCGAGCGAGTTCGGAATTTCATCCGGCGCGCGGCGCCGCGATGCGACCGGTGCATTCGCACGGGTAGCGGCGATCGAGCAGATCCTCGAACTGATGCTCGCGGGCCGCGGACCAGGTGACGCACGCGCCATCGACGAAGTCCGGGGACAGTTCGCCCGCGCGCGCAATCACGAGATCGCGATAACTGGGGCGCTGCGCGAAGCGCTCGCGGCCGTTTTCGAAAAGCTCAATCCTGAGGCGCTCGAGGAGCAGCTCGGGCGCAGGGCACAGGGCGCGGTCGGCGCCGACCTGCAGGCGCGGCTTTGGAACCGCTACCAGGAGCTCTTCCGCGCGACCGTCCAGACTGGCGATGCCGGCCTGCCCGCGGCTTTCCTGGTCGCCTTCGCCCGCGCTTATGAAACGATCGCCGCCGGCGGCAGCGCCCGCGACACCGGCAATCGCGACGATTGAAGGGGCGCCCCTTCTATTTGGCGGAGAGGGTGGGATTGTGCGCGCTACGCGCGCATCCCTCGCTGCGCTCGGGACCGTCGCCGCTGCGCGGCTCCGTCCTTCGGCGCGCTGCGCGCGCCTCGTCGAACCCGTCTGCGCTCGTCCACCCACGCCTGGCCGCCATTCGTTGGGATCAAGAATGGCTCGGCGAGGCGGATCACCGAG
>DAIRVV010000067.1:0-10871 GCA_036802645.1 Steroidobacteraceae bacterium | reverse complement strand
TGCCGCGAATTCCGATCGGGGACTCGCTTATCTCGCCTTCGTGGACGGCAGCGACGAGCGCGCGATCGCGGAGCTCCGGCGGCGCTGGCCGCGAGCCGCGCTTTCGCGCGACGATGCGGCAGCCAGAGGCATCGCGCGCCAGGTATTCACCGAGCGCAAGGGCCGCATCCTGCTCGCGCCGGTTGGCACCAACTTCCAGGTCAAGGTCTGGCAGGCCCTGCTCGAGCTCGGTTCACGCGGACCGACGAGCTATGGCGAGCTGGCCGAGGCGATCGGGAGTCCCGGGGCGAGC
Source organism: Steroidobacteraceae bacterium (assembly GCA_036802645.1). Classification (GTDB taxonomy): domain Bacteria; phylum Pseudomonadota; class Gammaproteobacteria; order Steroidobacterales; family Steroidobacteraceae; genus SCUD01. The sequence goes on along the minus strand of DAIRVV010000067.1, from coordinate 10,579 downwards.
CGCGCGGTCGGGCAGGCGGTTGGCGCAAATCCCGTCGCCTGGCTGATTCCCTGCCACCGCGTATTGCGGCGCGATGGAGCGCTCGGCGGGTACCACTGGGGCGTCGAACGCAAGCGCGCGATGCTCGCCTGGGAGCATGCGGACCGGATGCGAGGGGTCTCTTAGGGGTTGGTGCCGTCGGATCCGGCGGGCTCGTCGGCCTCGGCGGGGCTGCGTGGCTTGCGGGCGGGAACGAGTATCTGGAGCATGCCTTCCTGCATCCGGTTCCACATCTCCATGTTCTGGCGGGTGAGTTCCGCCATCGCGTTCATCGGCGGCGGGGCGCTGGTCAGCATCTGGGAGATCTGCTGCTGGACGTTTTCCTGCTGCTGCATGAACGTGGCGACGCTTTGCTCGAGATAACCGGCCATGAAATCCTGCATCGGGCCGCCGTAGTAGCGGATGATCGATTCGAGTAGCTGGGTCGTCAGGATCGGCTTGCCGAACTGCTCCTGCTCGGCGATGACCTGGAGCAGGATGAGCCGGGTGATGTCTTCGCCCGTCTTGTCCTCGACCACGCGGATCTTCTCGCCCTTCACGATCAGGTCGCGGATGTCCTCGAGGGTGACGTGTTTGCTGATCGAGGCGTCATAGAGCCGCCGGTTGGCGTACTTCTTGATCAGCCGTTCCTTGGTCATGGCCGCAGTCTACCGGATCATGCCGCACTGCGTTAAAAAGCAAAAAAAAGGACGGCGGCCTGAAGGCTCGCCGTCCCGAGGGGGAGGATCGAATCCGGTCAGGCGGCCTTCTTGGCGCTCTTGGCGGATTCGGAAACAGTCTGGGCGGACTCCGTGACGGTCTGGTCGAACCACTTCGTCAACTGGGCCTGGTGCTCCGAAGAGAGCTTGATCAGGTCCTGCGAACGCTGGGTCGCACGCTCGGCGAACTGCGTCGACAGCTCGATCTGACGTGCGGTCAGGTCGTTGATGTCGCGGACGGTGCTCGTGAGCTGAAGCTGCTTCAGCGAGTACTCGAGCATTTCACCGGCAAACGCGTACTGCTGGCGCGCGATGCGCTCGAAGCCCTGCATCGAGAGCTCGTTGAACTTGACGACCGGGGCGAAAGCCTTCTTGCCGGCGTCGAGGAATGAATTGAAATCGAAAGTCGGATTGGTCATTTCTGGCATCCTTGAAATCGAATGGGTGATCCGCGATGGCGGCATTCTAACCGGGGCCCTGTTGCAGTGCAACACGAAATTTGCTCGCACTCGTAACGGCCCAATGATTTCAGTAAAACTGCTTATCTAACAATAAATTACGGTGCTATTGGATGACTATGAACGACACTGAAACTGGCATGCGTATTTTGCGGTGCACATTCCAGGCAGCTGAGCGCGCGAGATGACCGGCGACCGCGAGGGCCCGCCCTGGATGTCGGCCTGGATCGGGGCTGAGCGCGAGTTCGCCCGTTTCACGGCTGACCCGGCGCAGCACAAGCTGGCCGAGTACGCAGCGGACTACGCGGCCATTGCCGCCGCTTTCTGGAACCAGTTGCAGTCGCCAAGCCCGGACTTCGATGCCTTGCGCGAACCGCTGACGGAGCGCTATCGGCAGCTCTTCACTCCGCCGGGCGGACAGCCGGCAGGCTCCGTTCCCGCGGAAGCCGGCGCGGCCTGGTTCCGCTGCCAACAGGCGAGCGAAGCCTACGCGCGCCTGGCGACGGCGATTGCGATCGACGCCTGCGAGCGGTTACGCGTGGCCCTCGCCGCGAGCGGACCCGACGCGCCGCCGATCACGACGCTGCGTGACCTGCACGCACTCTGGATCGACTGCGGCGAAGCTGCCTACGCACAAGCCGCCCATCGCGAGGAATTCGCCGTCGCGCAAGCGGAACTTCTCGCCGCGCTCGTCGAGCTTCGAGCGGGCGCAGCGGCTGAATGACGCGGCTCGCACTCGATCCGACCCGTGCCGCGGCCGAGATGGCCGAGTTCGCGAGGCGCATGGCACTGGCCGCGCGGCAGCTCTCCGGCATCGAAGTTTCCACGGAGGGTTGCTCGCCGCGAAAGGAAGTCCATCGCGTAGACAAAACCGTGCTCTGGCGTTACGAGCCAACCGCCGAAAGCGCGGGTCTTTCTCCGCTCGTCATCTGTAATGCGCTCGTCAACCGGCCGTACATGCTGGACCTGCAGCCGGACCGATCGCTGATTCGAGGCCTGCTCGCACACGGCCTCGACGTCTACCTGGTCGACTGGGGTTATCCGGACGCCGACGATCACACGCTTTCGCTGGATGACTATGTAAACCGTTATCTCGGTGCGTGCATCGATCACGTGCGCCGCGCCGGCGACATTCCCGCGGTCAATCTCCTCGGCGTCTGCCAGGGCGGCACGATGTCGATCTGCCATGCGGCGCTGCATCCGGCGCGCGTCCGGAACCTCGTCACGATGGTGACGCCGGTCGATTTCCACACCGACGAGAATCTGCTCGGGAAGTGGGCCCGGCAGGTCGATGTCGACCGCATGGTCGACGTGCTCGGCAATGTGCCCGGCGAGTTCCTGAATGCGGCGTTTGTCGCGCTGATGCCGCTCAAGCTCACGGCGCGCAAGTACGCCGGGCTCGCCGATATCGCGGATGACCGCGACGCCCTCGCCAATTTTCTGCGCATGGAACGGTGGATACACGACAGCCCCGACCAGGCGGGCACGGCGTTCCGCCAGTTCGTCCGCTGGTTCTTCCAGCAGAACCGCCTGGTCAGGGGAGGGCTCGAGATCGGCGGACACGCGGTCGATCCGCGTGCAATCCGCTGCCCGATACTCAATATCTATGCGGCGCAGGATCATCTCGTGCCGCCCTCGGCTTCGCGGCCGCTCGTAGGGCTGACGGGCAGCCGCGACTACACGCCCTTCGAGTTCGATGGCGGGCACATCGGCATCTATGTAAGTAAGAGCGCACAGGAACTCCTGCCGCGGACCATCGCCCAATGGCTGCATAAGCGGCAATAGTCTTCGGTTAGCATCAAAACCATGCATCCGCCCGATTTCCGGAGTTTCCGGTATGCGTCCCTGCTGGTGGCGGTTGTATGGCTCGCCGCCTGCGGTGACGAGTCGCCGGCGGCAAGTGAAGAGGGCCCCGCGACGGCCGTGGTCACAACGACAGTCGGGCCGGAGACCTGGCGCGACGCCGTCAACGCGCTCGGGACGGCCCGGGCGAACGAATCGGTGACGCTGACGGCGAAGGTGAGCGAGACCGTGCGCAAGCTGGGCTTCGACAGCGGCGACATCGTCCGCGAGGGCGACGTCATCGTCGACCTCTCGAGTGGCGCCCAGCTCGCGGGGCTGGAAGAGGCGCGCGCCGCTTACCAGGAAGCGGAGCGGCTCCTGAAGCGGCAGCAGGAACTCGCGGAAAAACAGCTCGTCGCCGCGAGCGCGATCGACTCTCAGCGTGCGATACGCGACGTCGCGAAGGCGCGCATGGATGTCGTGCGCGCCCAGCTCTCGGATCGCGTGATCACGGCGCCATTCGATGGGGTGCTGGGGATGCGCCAAGTCAGCCCGGGCTCGCTCGTGACACCAGGAACGCCGATCGCGACGCTCGACGACATTTCGGTCATCAAGCTCGACTTCCAGGTGCCCGAGCGATTCCTTGCGGTGCTCGACAAGGGACAGGACATCACCGCGAGCAGCGAGACTTACCCCGACAGCCGGTTCGCCGGCAAGGTGACGAGCGTCGATTCGCGCGTCGACCCGGTCACTCGTTCGGTCACCGTGCGCGCAGAGATCCCGAACGAGGAGCGCCTGCTCCGCCCGGGCATGCTGATGTCCTTGCAGGTCCTGCTCGCGCCGCGGGACACGGTCGTCGTGCCGGAGATCGCCGTGGTCCAGGTCGGCGCGGACTCCTTCGTCTACCGGGTCAAGCAGGACCAGTCGGTCGAGCGCGCCAAGGTCGAGCTCGGCTCCCGCCGCGAGGGCGAAGTCGAAATCCGCGGCGGCCTCGCCGCCGGGGAACGCATCGTCACCGAGGGCACGGTCAAGCTCAGAGACGGCGTCAGGGTGGTCGAGTCGCGGGGCGGTTCCGGCGAGGCCGGTCAGTGAACCTGTCGGAACTCTCGATCCGTCGTCCGGTGTTCGCGACGGTCCTGAGTCTCCTGCTCGTCGTGCTCGGCGTGATCGCGTACACGCGCCTGACGCTCCGCGAATTGCCCGCGATCGACCCGCCGATCGTGTCGGTCGCCGTCGACTACCCGGGCGCATCGGCCGCGGTGGTCGAGACCCGCGTGACGCAGATCCTCGAGGACTCGCTCTCCGGCATCGAGGGCGTCGAGACGATCGATTCGCGGAGCCGGAACGGCGAGAGCGACATCAGCATCGAGTTCTCGCTCGCGCGCGATATCGAGGCCGCGGCAAACGACGTGCGCGACGCCGTGAGCCGGGTGCTCGACCGCATGCCGCCGGAAGCGGACCCGCCCGAGATCGAGAAGGCAGAGTCGGATTCCGAGGTCATCCTGTGGCTGAACATGCGCTCGACGCGCATGGACACGCTGCAGCTTGCGGATTACGCCTACCGCTATGTCATCGATCGACTGTCCGCGATCGATGGCGTCGCTCAGGTGCGGGTGGGCGGCTCGCAGCGCTATGCCATGCGCGTGTGGCTCGACTCGAGCGCACTCGCCGCGCGTAACCTCACGGTCGCCGACGTCGAGGAGGCGCTGCAGCAGGAGAACATCGAGCTGCCGGCCGGGCGCATCGAGTCGACGGACCGGGATTTCACGCTGCGCGTCCAGCGTGGCTACCGGGAGCCCGCGGATTTCGCCCGCATGACGCTCGCCAAGGGCGAGGACGGCTACCTGGTGCGCCTCGGCGACGTGGCCCGCGTCGAGCGTGCGGCGGAGGAGCGGCGCTCTTACCTGCGCAGCAACGGCGAGCCCAACATCGGGCTCGGCATCGTCAAGACCTCGACTGCGAACAGCCTCGACGTCGCGCTCGCCGCGCGGGCGACCGCCGAGGAGATCCAGAAAACCCTGCCTGAAGGCACGAATATCTTCGTCGCCTTCGACAGCACCGTCTTCATCGACGCCGCGGTCAAGCGCGTCTTCATGACGCTGTTCGAGGCGATCGCGCTCGTCATCGTCGTCATCTACCTTTTCCTCGGCAGCGCGCGCTCCGCAATGATCCCTGCGGTGACGATACCGGTCTGCCTCGTCACGGCCTTCGCGGCGCTGTGGGCATTCGGCTTCACGATCAACCTTCTCACGCTGCTCGCGATCGTGCTGTGCATCGGGCTCGTCGTGGATGACGCGATCGTGGTCGTCGAGAACATCCAGCGCCGCGCCGACCTCGGCGAGCCGCCGCTCGTCGCTGCCAAGCGCGGCACGAGGCAGGTCGCCTTTGCGGTGATCGCGACGACCGCGGTGCTGGTGGCGGTGTTCCTGCCGGTCGGCTTCATGGAAGGCAATACCGGGCGCCTGTTCCGGGAGCTTTCGGTCGCGCTCGCGAGCGCGGTCGCGATTTCCTGTTTCGTCGCGCTGACCCTCACGCCGATGATGTCGTCGATCCTGGTCCGCCCGCACACGGAGCGGTCCGGGCTGAACGCGTGGATTCACCGGCAGTTCACGCGCGTGACGGAGCGCTATCGCGCGCAGGTCAGCCGGACGATCGGAAAGCCCGTGATCTTCGGCGCGGTCATGGTCGCAAGCGCGCTCGTAAGCGTCGTCCTGTTCCAGGTGGTGCCGAAGGAGCTCGCGCCCGAAGAGGACCGCGGCGCCTTCTGGATATCGATCGAGGGACCGGAAGGGGCGGGCTTCGACTACACCGTGACACAGATCCGCAAGGTCGAGAATATCCTCGCGCCGATGATCGGGCCGCCGGACAAGCCGATCCAGCGGGTCAATACACGGGTGCCGGGCGGATTCGGCGCCGGCGAGGAAATGCACACCGGCCAGGCGATCGTGTTCCTCCAGGAGTGGAGCGAGCGCGACGTGACGACGGCGGAGGTCGTCGAGGACCTGCGCGTGAAGCTCGGGTCCATCCCGGCAGTCCGCGCGACACCGCGCGTCCGCGGCGGACTCGTGCGCAGCACCGGGCAGGCGCTGCAAGTCGTCCTCGGCGGCCCCGACTACGTGGAGCTCGCAAAGTGGCGCGACCGCATGCTCGAGCGCATGGCCGGGAATCCGGGGCTGGTCGACACGGACTCCGACTACAAGGAAACCCGGCCGCAAATGCGCGTCGAGATCAATTTCGACCGTGCGGCCGACCTCGGCGTGTCGACGGAGGAGGTCGGCAGCACGCTTGAGACGATGATGGGCTCGCGCCAGGTGACGACATTTGTCGAAGACGGCGAGGAGTACGACGTCATGCTGCAGGCCGACCGCCCGGACCGGACCGCGCCCGCCGCGCTCGAGAACCTTTACGTGCGCTCGGGGCGGAGCGGCCAGCTGGTTCCGCTGTCGAGCCTGGTCACGCTCACGGAGATCGCGGAGCCCGGCAGCTTCAACCGCTTCAATCGCCTGCGGGCGATCACATTGTCTGCAAATCTGGCGCCCGGCTACCGCCTCGGCGAGGCGCTCGACTGGTTCGAGAAGGCCGCGGCGGAAGAACTGCCGGACTATGCCCAGCTCGACTACAAGGGCCAGGCGCGGGAATACCGGACCGCCGGCGGTGCGGTGGTCTTCACATTCGTGATGGCGCTGCTCATCGTCTATCTCGTGCTCGCCGCCCAGTTCGAGAGCTTCATCCATCCGCTCGTGATCATGCTGACCGTGCCGCTCGCGGTGCTCGGCGCGCTGATCGGCCTCGCCGTGTCCGGCGGCACGCTCAATCTCTTCAGCCAGATCGGGATCGTCATGCTGGTCGGCCTCGCCGCCAAGAACGGGATCCTGATCGTCGACTTCGCAAACCAGCTCCGAGACGAGGGACGCAGCGTCGCGGACGCCATCGTCGAAGCATCGGCCGTGCGGCTGCGCCCGATCCTCATGACTTCGATCGCGACGATCACCGGCGCGCTGCCGCTCGTGCTGTCCGGCGGCCCCGGATCCGCGAGCCGCTCGACCATCGGCGTCGTCGTGATTTTCGGCGTCGCATTCTCGACCCTGCTGTCCCTGTTCGTCGTGCCCTCGTTCTATGCGCTCCTGGCCCCTTACACGCGCTCGCCCGAGGCGCTTTCAAAACGCCTCGAGAAGCTCGAACTCGAAACCCCGGAGGCTGCCGGGCGCGCCTGAGCCCGACCGTCGTCTCGCCGGGTGTCAAGCGGGCACTCGGCGACCAAGACACTGATTTTCAAGGCGTTACTGGTCCGGATTCCGGCCGTTTTGAGCCCCGGCTGGTAGAATCGGCGCCAGTTTCGGGCCTCCCGCACCCAGCGAGTGCCCCTCACCATCGGACACAGGAGCGGCGCATTGGCGACGGCGAGCCCGTATCAGCAGCTCGAGCAGGAATTCCGCAGGCTCCATGCCTTCCGGGGCGTGCTCGCGCTCCTGCGCTGGGACGCCGCGGTCACGATGCCGCGGGCAAGCGCCGACGTCCGCGGCGACCAGCTCGCCGTGCTCGAGATCGAGTCGCATGCGCTGCTCGTTTCACCGCGCATCTCGCGGCTGCTCGATCGCGCCGATGCGAATGCGCAGTCGCTTGCCGGCTGGCAGTCGGCGAACCTCCGCGAGATGCGCCGGCTCCACGACCACGCGATCGCGACGCCGCAGTCGCTCATCGCGCGCATGGCCAAGGCCTTTGCGCGCGCGGAGGCGCGCTGGCGCGAGGCCCGCGATGCGAACGATTTCAATGTGCTCGCGCCGCAGCTCGAGGAGACGATCAAGCTGGTGCGCAGCAAGGCGGAGCTCCTCGGCCAGCGATTCTCGCTCGAGCCCTGGGACGCCCTCGCCGACGAGTTCACGCCCGGACTCCTCTCGCGCGACATCGAGGCGATCTTCACGCCACTGACGCAACGGCTGCCCGGGCTCGTGACCGAGGCGATCGAGTTGCAGGCGGCGGCGCCCGCGCTGCCGATCGAGGGGCGGTTCTCGGTAAGCCGGCAGCGCGGCCTCGCGACCGACGTCATGAAGGCGCTCGGTTTCCCGTTCGACCGCGGGCGCTTCGACGAAAGCGACCATCCGTTCACAGAAGGCGTGCCCGGCGACATCCGTGTCACCACGCGATTCGTCCTGAAGGAGCCGTTCCAGGGCCTGCTCGGCGCGCTGCACGAGACAGGCCAGGCCCTGTACGACCTCGGCCTCCCGTCGGAATGGGTCGATCAGCCGGTGGGGCAGGATCGTGGAATGGCAATCGAAGAGAGCCAGTCGCTGCTGCTCGAAATGATGGTCGGCAGAAGCCGCGCCTTCGTGGCATTCCTGCGTCCGCTCCTCGAGAAGCATTACGGCGCGGCCGGGCCGGAGTGGACCGAGGAGAATCTCTATCGCTGGCTCAACCGCGTCGCGCGGGGAACGAACCGCATGGACGCGGACGAGCTCACCTACCAGACGCACATCTGGATGCGTTATGAGCTCGAGCGCAAGCTTCTCTCGGGCGAGCTTGCGGTCAAGGACCTGCGCGACGCGTGGAATTCGCTCTCGTCGGACCGGCTCGGGCTCGTACCGGCAACCGACCTCGAGGGCTGCCTCCAGGACATCCACTGGGCGATCGGCTCCTTCGGGCATTTCCCGTCATACGGCGTCGGCGCGGTCATTGCAGGCCAGCTCTGGGAGGCGATCCGCGAGCAGCAGCCCGGCATCGAGTCGGAGATCGCCGCCGGCCAGTTCGGGAGACTCTTCTCGTGGCTCCGCGAGCGCGTGCACTCCATGGGCGCGAGCCTTGGCGTCCCTCAGCTCGTGCAGCACGCCACCGGCCGTCCGCTCTCTGCAGCGCCGGTATTACGTTACCTGGAGCGCAAGTACCTCTCGGAAAACTAGAATGGCGGCATGATCACCGCGAAGAACGAGACATCCGCGAACTTCCGCCGCCTGTCGGCACGCATCCGCGGCCTGGTCGGCAAGGCCATCGTCGACTTCCACATGATCGGGGAGGGCGACCGCGTGATGGTCTGCCTCTCGGGCGGCAAGGATTCATACACGCTGCTCGACATGCTGCAGTCGCTGCAGCGTGCAGCGCCGGTGTCGTTCGAGTTGTTCGCCGTCAACCTCGACCAGAAGCACCCGGGATTTCCCGCGCATGTGCTGCCCGATTACCTCGAGGGCCAGGGCGTGCCCTATCACGTGATCGAGCAGGACACGTACTCGGTCGTGCGGCGGGTGATTCCCGAGGGCCGCACGCAATGCGGGCTCTGCAGCCGCCTGCGGCGCGGTGCGCTCTACCGCTTCGCCCGCGAGCAGGGCTTCACGCGCATCGCACTCGGCCATCATCGCGACGACATCGTGGAGACGCTGTTCCTGAACCTGTTCCATGGCGGCCGCTTGAAGGCGATGCCGCCGAAGCTCCGCTCCGACGACGGCGCGAATGTCGTGATCCGCCCGCTGTGCTACGTGCCCGAGCGCGAGATTGCCCGCTATGCGCGCGCGCGGGAGTTTCCGATCATCCCCTGCACGCTCTGCGGATCGCAGCCGAACCTCCAGCGCGAAACGATTGCCCGCATGCTCGCCGAATGGGAGCGCACGAGTCCGGGCCGGGTCGAGTCCATCTTCAATGCGCTTTGCAACGTCGAAGCGTCGCATCTCGCGGATCCCGGCGCCTTCGATTTCGCCAGCCTCGAGCGCTCGCCGCCGGCTCCCGGCTCCTGAAGTGGCGAGACCGCCGCTGCCGAACAGCTATTGGGTCGAGCCGGGGCGCATCCTCGCCGGCGAGCATCCATCGGGAACGGACGACGAGTCGACGCGCCGGCGGCTGAAGCGGATCGTCGATGCCGGCGTCAACTGCTTCCTCGACCTGACCGAGCCCGCCGAGTTCGCGTCGTACCAGCCGCTGCTGGGCCCGGCGCGCGGCGGCGGCGACGTCAGTTACTTCCGGCAGCCGATTCGCGACCACGGCGTGCCGGAGTCCGACGAGCGAATGCGGGAGATCATCGGCACGCTCGATCGCGTGCTCGCAGACGGACGCTGCGTGTACCTGCACTGCCGCGCCGGCATCGGCCGCACCAATCTCGTCGCCGGCTGCTGGATTGCGAATGGCGGCGGCGGCGGCGAGGCGGCGCTCGAGCGGCTGAATCGCCTGTGGCGCGGCAATGCGCGCTCCCGGTCCTGGCCGACGGTTCCGGAAACCGACCGACAGGCACAGTTTGTCCGTGACTGGCTGCTGCCGCGGACAAAGCCGGCCGTCGCCGCCGCCCCGATACCGCGCGCGAAAGCGGATCATCGCGATCGCGTGCGCGGCATGCTGCTCGGGCTCGCCGCCGGCGACGCATTCGGCCACGCAGTTCACGGCCTGCCGGCCGGCGCATGGTCGGACAAGACCGCGATGGCGCTTTGTCTCGCGGACAGCCTCGTGTCCTGCGGGGCCGCCGACGAGGCGGACCAGGTCGCGCGATACCACCGATGGCAGCATTCGGGTTTGTGGTCGAGCACTGGCAGTTGCGTCGGGATCAGCACGGCGACCACACGGGCGCTTGCGAGCGCGCAGTGGACCGGCAACCCATTCGCCGGATCGCACGACCCGGCCCATGCCGAC
>DAIRVV010000066.1:0-10896 GCA_036802645.1 Steroidobacteraceae bacterium | reverse complement strand
GATGCTGGAGCGAGCAGCCGCCGCAAATGCCGAAATGGCGGCAGCGCGGCGTCACCCGCTCCGGCGCGGCGCGCAGCACCTCGACGACCGCCGCTTCGTCGTACCGTCGCTGCCGCCGGATCCTGCGGAAACTCACCGACTCGCCAGGCAGGGCACCGTCGATGAAAACGGCCTTGCCCCCGACGTGCGCGACTCCGCGGCCATCCTGATCCAGCGATTCGATGTCCGCGACTTCGATCGCGGGCGCGGGCTTCAAGCGACGGCCCAGGCCGCGGCGTATTGCCGCCAATGCGGCTCCGCATGCTCGGCGAGCCATTCCCGGACACGCGTGAGTTCCGCTGCGTGCTCGCCCGCCGACAGCTGGCCGCGTATCAGCTCGAAGCGGAGCCAGATCAGGTAGGTATTCAGGACGTCCGTTTCGCAATACGACCGAATCTCCGCGATCCGGCCGTCACGCCAGAACTCGAACACCTGGTCGCCACCCATGCCGAGCTTGCCCGGCAGGCCGATAAGCAGCGCCACGTGTTCGAGACTCGCGCGCCCCCGTCCCTGGTACGCGGAGAGCACATCCATCAGGTCCAGGTGCCGCGCGTGGTAGCGATTCAGGTAATTGTTCCAGCGGAAATCCCGGTCGCGATCGCCCGAGTCCCAGTACGTCGGCGACGAAATGCCGTGCTTGAGCATCCGGTAGTGGAGGACCGGGAGGTCGAAGCCCGAACCATTCCAGGACACGAGTGTCGGTCGCAATTTGTCGATGCCGCTGAAGAATCGCCGGATGAGGTCGTCCTCGGGGCTGTCCACGGCGCCAAGGCTCCAGACCTGTAATTGGTCGCCGCTGCGAAGCAGGGTCGAGATCGCCACGATGCGATGCTGCTCGAGCGGCAGGAAGGAGGAGCCCGTTTCTTCGGTTCGGCGCGCAAACATTGCTTCGGCGACTTGCAGGTCGTCGCCTTCGAAGCCGAGGCGACGGCCGAGCGCCGCGTCCGGCACGGTCTCGATGTCGAAGACGAGGCAGTTCATCGAGTCGCTCACGGCTTTTTCATCAGCACGGCGAATGCCATGACGAGACCCGCCTCGTCCGTCAGGCTGACGTGACCCTCGCCGGCGCCGAGCCGGTCGGCGACCGCGCGGCCGCGCGCCGAGAACAGGACTTCAGGCCTGCCCCAGGCGTTCGCCTTGAAGCCGAAGTCCCGGATCCACACGCCATGGCGGAAGCCGGTGCCGAGCGCCTTCGAAATCGCCTCCTTGGCCGCAAAGCGCATCGCGAGAAATCGCACGGCGCGCAGACCCGGATCGAACAGCGCCCGCTCTTCGGGCATCAGGAGACGCTCGACGAAGTGCTCGCCGAACCGCCGGTAGGTCGCCTCGATCCGCTCGACCTGCACGAGGTCAGTACCGATGCCGAAGATCATGCCTTGCGCGCGCCGATCATGAGCCGCTTCATCTCGGACACAGCCGGCCCGAGCCCGCTCATCACGGCTCGCGAGACGATCGCGTGGCCGATGTTCAGTTCGGCAAGCTCAGGAACGGCCGCCACCGGTTGCACATTGTGGTAATCGAGTCCGTGGCCGGCATTCGCAACGATGCCCGCAGCGGCTGCACGGCGCGCGGCCTCGGCGAGGCGCGCGAGCTCACGCCCGCGATCCGGACCCTGGGCATCCGAGTAAGCGCCCGTGTGCAGCTCGACGACGGGCGCACCCGTACGGGCCGCTGCGTCGACCTGCGCAGCATCCGGATCGATGAAGAGCGAGACACGGATGCCGCCTGCCGCGAGGCGGCGGCAGGCATCGGCGATCGACGCCTGTTGCCCCGCGACGTCGAGGCCGCCCTCCGTCGTCAGTTCGGTCCGCCGCTCCGGGACGAGACAGACGTCCTTTGGCTGCACATCGAGCGCGATCGCGATCATTTCCGGGGTCGCCGCGATCTCGAGGTTCATGCGGGTCTGGAGCGCGGCCCTCATGGCGCGCACGTCGCGATCCTGGATGTGGCGGCGATCCTCCCGCAGGTGCAGCGTGATGCCGTCCGCGCCCCATTGTTCCGCAATGAGCGCGGCAAGCAGCGGGTCAGGCGCGCGGCCACCGCGTGCCTGGCGAAGTGTCGCCACGTGATCGATATTGACGCCGAGGAGTATTCCGGTCCCAGTCATCCTTCCCTTCCCCGCCGTCGCACTGCCAGCATCACATCCCGGCTCGCAAGTCCCCTGCCCTCGAGGCACTGCGCGATAGCGGCGCCGTAGATTCCTCGCGCCGCCTTCAGTGCCTCCGGCGTGGTGAGGTCGCCGCGGGCGACCGCGAGCGCGGCGCGCCCGGCAATCGCGCCCGCAGCCGGATCCGCATCCCGCACCGCGAGAACTCCGCGATCCGGCTCGAAATGATAGTACCGCTCGGCATCGAGCGGTCGGCCGGAGGCGGCGTCGCGCGACAGATCGACGCCATAGCCAAGTTCGTCGAGCAGAACGCGCTCGAAGGAGCGTAGCGTCACCTGCTCATCGCCCGTGGCGAGCCCGGCGAGCGCAGCCGCATAGGCATCGAAGAGCGCCTCGTGCCGGTCCTCTTTCGGCAGGAGCTTGAGCAGGAGTTCGTTCAGGTAGTAACCCGAAAGCAGCCGTCCCGGCGCGAGTGCGGGCGCGACCGAGGCGGCCTCGGCCGCCGTGAGCGTACCGCCGTCGGCGCGACCCGACCATGAAACTAGCAGCGGCAGGAATGGCCGTAGCACCGCCCGCATCGGCGACTTCGGGCGACGCGCGCCATGGGCGAAGAGCGTGATGCGGCCATTGCTGCGGGTCAGCAGGTCGAGAATCCGGCTGGTATCGCTCCAGGGCCTGTGGTGCAGCAGGTAAGCCGGTTCGAGGAACTTGCGCTCGCGCCCGCTCATGGCGGGTCGTGGCCGAGCCGCTGAAGCATCTGGTCGTCATCGCTCCAGCCTTCGCGCACTTTGACCCAGGTCGCGAGGTGGACGCGGCGTCCGAACTGCTCGTTGAGCGCGAGCCGTGTCGCCTGCCCGATCGCCTTCAGCCGCGCGCCTTTTGCGCCGATCACGATTTTCCGCTGGCCGACGCGCTCGACCCAGATCACCGCGTCGATTTCCGTGCGCCCGTCCGGCGTCGGTTCGAATCGCTCGATCTCGACCGCGATGCCGTAGGGCAGCTCGTCCGACAGCGCGATCATCAATTGCTCGCGCAGCGCCTCTGCCGCCTGGAATCGCTCGCCGCGCTCGACCGCCCTCGGCCCCTCATCCGCCCCCGCCTCGGGCAGGAGCTTCGTCACTTCCTTCAGCAGCGCGTCGAGGTTCTCGGCACGCGTCGCTGACAGGGGAACGATCGCGGCGAAATCGTGCTTTTGCGAGCAGCGTTCGAGGAACGGCAGGAGCTGCGCCCGCGGACGGGCCAGGTCGATCTTGTTGACCGCGAGCACGATCGGCATGCCCATGGCCTTCAGTCTCTCAAGCGCCATATCGTCGCCGGTGGTCCATCGCGGGCCCGTCACGACGAGAATCGCCGCGTCCGCGGCGCCGATTGCGGCCTGCGCTTCGCGGTTCATGAAATGCCCGAGCCGGCTTCCCGCAGCCGCGCCCGCCCCTGGCGTGTCGGTGAGGATCAATCGATACCCTGGCCCGGATGCCTCGCCCTCGATGCGATGCCGCGTGGTCTGCGCCTTCGGCGTGACGATGCTGAGCTTGCGACCGACGAGCGCATTCATGAGCGTGGACTTGCCGACGTTTGGCCGTCCGGACAGGACCACCGTGCCGGTGCGCTGGCGAGCGGGGTCGCTCATCGCGCGGTCCGGAGCGCCGGATCCTCGAGGATCCGCTGCGCCGCCTCCTGTTCGGCCCGCCGCCGGCTGCTGCCGTCGGCGACGGCCGAGAGCGCGAGTTCCGGGACGTCGCAACGCACGCGAAACATCTGCTCGTGCGGCTCGCCCGATACCTCGAGCACCGTATACGCCGGCAGCGCGTGACCGCGGCCCTGAAGCCATTCCTGCAACCGGGTCTTGGGATCCTTGAGCTCCGCCGCCGTCGGCAGGGCGGCGAGTGCCACATTGAACAGGCGCTCGGCGACACGGCGGGCGGCGCCGAGCCCCTGGTCGAGATAGATCGCGCCGAAAACCGCCTCGAGCGCGTCGGCCAGGATCGTGGCCCGCCGCTGCCCGCCGGACTTCATTTCGCCATCGCCGAGCCTGAGCTGTTCTCCGAGTCCGAGGCTGGCGGCGATCGGCGCGAGCGCGTCGCCGCTCACGAGGCTCGCGCGATAACGCGACAGCTCGCCCTCGCTGGCATCGGGAAAACGGCGGAACAGCATTTCCGCGACGACGAAGGAAAGCACCGCGTCGCCGAGGTACTCCAGCCGCTCGTTGTTGACGGCCCCGAAACTCCGATGGGTCAGCGCACGCCCGAGCAGGCCCGGATCCGAGAACTCGATGCCGAGGCGATCCGCCAGCCAGCCGGCAGCCGGTTTCACGGCCCTTGGCGGCTCAGCGCGCGTTGACTACGACCGACTTGTCGAATTCGACGAGGAAGGACACGTTGCCCGCGAGCGGCACCGTGTCGTCGTAGGCCGCACGGATCGTGAACTCGCCGCCTTCCTTGCTGATCTCGATGTCGTTCGATGTAATCACCTCGACCATGTCGATGTCGAAGTGACGCTCGATGGCCTTGCGCAGCATGAATTCGGTGGAGCCCGGGTTGCTGTCGAACTCATCGCGCACCTTTTCCAGCGTGGACGCGACCCGCATGTACTCGAGGTACTTTGGCGTGAGCCGTATGCCGGCATACAGCCAGGCGCCTACGACGATTACGATGACAATGATCCCGATCATCGTCATGCCACGCTGTCTGTGCTGCATATCTCTGACCCCCTATCGAATGCCGGTTCCCATGCGCTTCCAGAGCAGGAGCGATCCCTTCTCCGGGTTGAAAGACAGCCAGATCGCCTCCGCCTTTCCGATCACGTGGTCTACCGGCACGAACCCGACGTCACGGAAACGGCTGTCGCGGCTGTTGTTGCGATTATCGCCCATCATGAAGTAGTGGCCGGGTGGAACCTGCCATTCGCCCTCCATGCCGGGTCTCGCCGGGTCGAGCAGGATGGCGTGTGACCGGTCCCCGAGGCGCTCCTCCCCTACTTGCGTGAATGGATACTGCTCGCTCTTGGGTCCCGAATACAACTCGCCGGACTCAATTTGAGACGGTGATCCATTCACGAGCACCTGGGTTCCGGCCACGCGGATCGTGTCACCCGGCAGGCCTACGAGCCGCTTGATGAACACCACCGAGGGATCGGTCGGCTTGCGAAAGACGATGACGTCGCCGCGCCTGGGATCCTGGATTTCGAGGATCCGGGTATTGACGACCGGCAATCGCAGTCCGTAACGCCACTTGTTGACGAAGATGAAGTCGCCCTGGATCAGGGTCGGCATCATCGAGTCCGACGGGATCCGGAACGGCTCGTACAGGAAGGAGCGCAACAGCAGCACGATGACGATGACCGGAAAGAACGACCGCGAGTAATCGACGAGGATCGGGTCCTTCTCCACGCCCCGCTCCCTGCGACGCCGGGCAAAGAGCCAGCTGTCGACGCCCCACACGACGCCGGTGACTGCGGCAAGCACCACCAGCAGGAATGCAAAATCGAAAACCATCAGCCGCTCCTGCTTGTCATTTCTTGCTCATGCTCAACACGGCCAGGAAGGCCTCCTGCGGGATCTCGACAGTCCCGAACTGCTTCATGCGCTTCTTCCCGGCCTTTTGCTTCTCGAGCAGCTTGCGCTTGCGCGTCACGTCACCGCCGTAGCACTTGGCAAGGACGTTCTTCCGCAACGCCTTGACCGTCGCCCGCGCGACGATCTGCCCGCCGATCGCCGCCTGGATCGCGACCTCGAACATTTGCCGCGGAATCAGTTCCTGCATCTTGTCCACCAGTTCCCGGCCGCGCTGATAGGCGCTGTCCCGGTGCACGATCATGGACAGGGCGTCAACGCGATCGCCATTGATGAGGACGTCGAGGCGCGACAGCGGCGCCACCTGGAAGTGGCTGAATTCGTAGTCGAACGACGCGTAGCCGCGACTCACCGATTTCAGGCGGTCGAAGAAATCGAGCACGACTTCCGCAAGCGGGAGCTGGTATTGCAGCGACATCTGCTTGCCGAGCTGCTGCATTTTCTTCTGCACGCCCCGTTTCTCCTGGCACAGGCCGAGTACCCCGCCTACGTGTTCCGGGGGTACCAGGATATTCGCCGTGATGATCGGCTCGCGCAGTTCTCGGTAGTCCGCTGGGAGCTTGGCGGGATTGTCGACCAGCATGGTCACGGCGTCATTGCGGACCACTTCGTAAATCACCGTCGGCGCACTCGTCACCAGGGAGAGGCCGTACTCCCGCTCGAGCCGCTCCTGGACGATGTCCATGTGCAGCAGGCCCAGGAATCCGCAGCGGAAGCCGAATCCGAGGGCGGTCGACACCTCCGGCTCGTAGTGCAATGCGGAATCGTTCAACTTGAGCTTCTGCAGCGCGTCGCGGAACGACTCGTACTGATCGGATTGGACAGGAAACAGCCCCGCGAACACGCGCGGCTGCACGGTCTTGAATCCAGGCAGCGGCTTCTCGCAAGGGCGCGATTCGCTGGTGATCGTGTCGCCGACCGGCGCGCCGTCGATATCCTTTATTCCGGCTGTCATCCAGCCTACTTCGCCGGTGGACAAGGCATCAGTCGCAATGCGTTTTGGCGTGAAGCGGCCGACCCGATCGACCTGCCAGCCGCGGCCGGTCGACATCACCTGGATACGGTCATTCGGGCGCAGCGCGCCGTTCATGACGCGAACGAGCGACACGACACCGACGTAGTTGTCGAACCACGAATCGACAATCAGCGCCTGCAGCGGCGCCGCCGCATCGCCGCGTGGCGACGGAATGCGGCTCACGAGTTCTTCGAGCAGCTGCGGAACATTCTCGCCGGTCTTGGCGCTCACGCGGATCGCGTCGGTCGCTTCAATGCCGATGATGTTTTCGATCTCGTCGATCACGCGCTCGGCGTCCGCCGAAGGCAAGTCGATCTTGTTGATGACCGGCAGCACTTCGAGCCCCTGTTCGAGCGCCGTGTAGCAGTTCGCGACACTCTGAGCCTCGACGCCCTGGGCCGCATCGACTACGAGCAGCGCGCCTTCACAGGCCGCCAGCGATCGCGAAACTTCGTAGGAGAAGTCGACGTGGCCCGGCGTATCGATGAAATTCAGCTGGTAGTCGAGTCCGTCAGCGGCACGATACGTGAGCGTCACGGACTGGGCCTTGATCGTGATTCCGCGCTCGCGCTCGAGATCCATTGTATCGAGCACCTGCTCCTGCATCTCGCGCGCCTCGAGCCCGCCGCAGGTCTGGATCAGGCGATCGGCGAGCGTCGACTTGCCGTGGTCGACGTGCGCAATGATCGAGAAATTGCGTATCTGCTGCTGCATCGGGGGAAATTCGGGGGGCCCTTGCCGGACAGGCGTGTCCGGGAACGCGGGATTATAGCAGTGAGGCGCGTCCACCCCTTCAGCGGGACACGAGCCGCTCGACCGCCGCCCGGTCGAGGCGGCCATGGCACACGACGCTGCCGTCGCAGGTCAGCACCGGAATTTTCAGCCCGAAACGCCGGCGGGCTGTCGGTTCGTCGTCGACGTCGCGCACTTCGAAGCCGTCGAGCAACCGGGACAACTCCGCGATGAACTCATCGCAGAGCGCGCAGTCGTTGCGGGTGTAGACGAGGAACCGGGCGACCGGCATCCGGGACCGTCAGTTGTCCCGGTTCGAAGCCGCCGCGGGGGCCGTGACCGGCGCGATCGCCGCGGGCCGGAGCCCGGTCGCGATGTACTTGAGCGTGCGCGGCGGGACCTCGCCCACCGCAGTGACCTGGTGACCGTCGACGAAGGTCGTAAATGCGGTAGCGACACCGGAGCGCGTCGTGCCCTGACTCGGCGTCTTGCCCGGCGCCGGCGCCTGGATGAAAACGGACACCGAGGCGAGACCGTCCGAATAAACAAGGTGACTCACCGGTCCGCCGGTCCCGACTACGGCCTGCATGCCGCTCACCGAAAGCCTGAATCCTGGGGGCACCTGCGCCGCACGCCACGCGGGCGCACCGTCGTCTTTCTGCGGTGACTGGCGGACCCAGCGCAGCTTGCTGCGGTCAAGCGCGGGCTCGAAGGCCGAGTCCGGGATGCTGTCGTTGAACTCGAGCTTCGTGAAGCGCAGGCGCTCGATCACCCGGCCGGAACCGTCGGCGAGATCGCTGCGCACGGGCATGTGCGAATCGATGTCGATCCAGAGGCGATAGCCAAAACGGTAACCGTCGAGCGGCCGGACGGCGACGACCGCGGTCGGGCCGAAGGATTCGAGCGTCTCGCGGCCGACCCAGTCAACCTTGTACCAGGACGCCATGCGCCCTTCGAACTGGGGCAGCGCACCCATCAGGTCGCTGCGCCCGGAGCGGCGCTCGATGATCGCGAGCTTCTGGTCAGGCAGGTAAACCACGACCTCGTCGTTTTCGCGAACGAGTTCGCGGCCATTACCGGACAGTGAAACGAGCCGTTCGGATACCACACCGTCGCGCACGCGATGCGTGATGGCGAGACGCTCGGTTCGGCCGGCCGACTCGGAGACGAACTCGCCGACATAACTCGCGTTGTTCAGCGCGGCTCCCATGCGGGCAAGCCACTCCTGGCCGCTTTCCGCGAGTGCGGGCGCCGCGGCGAGCCCGAGCGCTATCGAGATGGCCGCGCGCGAGGTCACTGTCCGGCCTTGTCCCCGGGCGGTTCGGCATCGACGAGCGCCGGATCGTGGGCGCTGATGAGCCCGGCGCCGACGCTGCGGCGGACCAGCGGCGAGGCGTAGCCGTAGTGCGCGACGAGGTAGTTGGCAAGTTCTGCCGGCGCGATGCCGCCCGGCGCGTCCGTCGCCGGCGGCGTGATATAGGGCTCTGCCAGATCGACGGCCAACTCTGCCTCACCCGAAACGGGTTCGACCGGCGGAACGTCCGCCAAGGCGTAAATTTCTTCCGGAGCAGCGGGATCCTGCGCGCCGAGCTGCTGGACGAGCAAAACGGCGCCAGACGCGACGCCGGCGGCGACGGCAAGCCCCGCGATGGCGCTCATCAGGGACTTGCGACCCGGCATCCGCGCGAATCCGGCTGCCCGGAGCGGCTCCTTCGCAATGGCCGCGCTCACGCGCGCCGCCACCTGGCGGGCGGCAGGCACATCGCCATCGCTGCGCAGCACGGCGCCGATCAGCGAGTAGCGCGACAAGGCGCCGCGCAAGTCGTCATCGCGCTCGAGTCGCTTCAACAGCAGCGCCGACTCCTGGTCCGGCAGTTCGCCGTCGAGGAAGGCCGAGAGCTGTTCCTTGATTCGATACGTCATTCAATGTCTCCGATTCGCCCGAGGCCGCCGTCGAATACCTCGCGCAGGCTGCGATCGATCGCTTCGCGCGCGCGGAATATTCTCGAACGTACCGTACCCACCGGGCATTCCATCGTCTTCGCAATATCCTCGTAACTGAGTCCTTCCAGCTCCCGCAGCACGATCGCGAGCCGCAGGTCGTCCGGAAGTGCCTCGATCGCCTCATTCACCGTGCGGCGGATCTCGTCCGTGAGTGCGAGCGCTTCCGGCGTTTCCGTGTCCGCAAGCCGCGCATGCGCCTGTACCTGCGAGCCGTCCTGCAGGTCGAGGTCGTAGGAAACCGGCCTCCTGCGGCTCGCCACCAGCGCGTTCTTGGCCGTATTGATCGCAATGCGGTACAGCCAGGTATAAAACGCGCTCTCGCCGCGGAATGCCGGCAAGGCGCGATAGGCCTTGATGAACGCCTCCTGGGCGATGTCTTCGGCTTCCGCGGGGCTGCGGACATAACGCTGCACAAGTTTCAGCACCTTGTGCTGATACTTCAGCACCAGGGCGTCGAAGGCCGCCTTGTCCCCTTTCTGGACCCGGCGGACCAGCGCGATGTCGCCTGCTTCAGCCCGCATAGGCTCGACGACTTGCGCTGCGCCCTCCACGTGCACGCCGGATATGACCGGCCGACCCCTGGTTAGTTCGCAAGGTGGGGGCTGGGCGGGCGAAAGCCGCTCCTTTCGTGAATCACCTCCCGGATTCTAGCAAGTGAGCCGGATCCGGGCCTTCAATCGTCGGAGTTGCCCGGGTGGCAGTGATCCAGCGGGGAGCAACCAACCGAATCGCCGGCCGCCGGCGCGAATGTCGACGAGCGCGAGCCACGGATAGGCACGCGAGCCCTGGCCAAGCTCCGCCGCAAGAAAATCCTGCCGTCCGCGCAGCCTGACCCGGCAGCCGCGCGCGTCGATCAGAAGAGCAGCGAGCGCACAGTGCCGGCCCGGCAGGCGACCGAGCGTCAGCGCCAGACCCGAAAGCGCGAGCAGTGTCAATGCCATGGCGAGCGGCGGTGTGACCCGCGCGAGCCAGGGGCTCGCGGCGGCTCCGAGGTGCGCGAACAAAGCCACTGCCGCCAGCCGCGGCGGCGGATCCGGCTCAATCGCGACAGCGAACGATGTCATCGACGAGGGCCGCATGATTCGCGTCGGCAGGCCGTGTGCCTCCGATCAGCCAGTCCGCAAGGTCCGGATCGGGCTGCTCGAGCAGCCATTCAAACGAGCGGCGCCATTCGTCGCCCGCCTCGGGCCAGCTCTTCTCCAGCCAGCGCCCGAGCAGCATGTCGAGTTCCTTCATGCCGCGGCGGCAACGCCATTTCAATCGAGCCTCGTAGGCGTTCATGTGGTCTTCCTCAGCGGACCTACGTCCCGGCGCGCGCGGGATCCGGCGGGGTTGCTCGCTCGCAATCTCCGCCGGAACTTACGAGATTGCTCGCGAGCACCCCGCCACCTCGCGCGCACCTGGCGCGGGTGCGGTCGCGGGCCGCGAGCC
>DAIRVV010000065.1:0-11175 GCA_036802645.1 Steroidobacteraceae bacterium | reverse complement strand
GCTCTCGGCACACAGCGCCGTGCGCGCGGGAGGCGAGCACGCATGGCTCAGTGAGCTGCGCAGAGTGGCAGAGCGCCTGTGCCCGCACGGGGGAGACTTCCCCGGCTGCCTCGACGCGACCGCCGCGGCCGATGAGCGGCACCTTGCCTCGGTTCTCCGCGATCACTACTTCGCGCGCGCGGAGACGGCAGGCCTCACCGGCCCGGGCGCGCGCTTGTTCACCGACAAGACGCCGTTCAACGAGATCAACCTCCCGCTCCTGCTTATGGCCTTCCCGGAATCGAAGCTCGTCCTGGTGAAGCGCGACCCGCGCGACGTCGCCGTTTCGATGCTGTCCAACAACCTTTCGCACGGGTTCAATTGCGCGTTCCGGATCGAGGACATCGTGCGCCACCTGGCGGCGACCGAAGCGCTCGTCGCGGACTACCAACGCGCGCTCGGGAACGCAGCGCACGTGCTGCAATACGAAAGGTTCGTGGTGGATCCCGAGACGGAGACGCGGCGCCTGCTTGCGCACGTGGGCCTGCCCTTCGAGGATGCGTGCCTGCGCTTTCACGAGAGCCGGCGCTATGCGCCGACACCGAGCTACGCGCGCGTCGCGGAAAAAGTCAATGACCGGGCGGTCGGGCGCTGGCGGCATTTCGCGGGGGAGCTCGCGCCGCACCTCGCAACGCTCGGACCGGTCCTCACGGCCGGCGGATACCGGCCATGAGGTTGCGCGTTTGGAGTCAAAGCATGCTGATGAATATTCGAGTTTTGGGACTTGTCCTTCTCATTGCCAGCCTTTGCGTCGCTCGTCCCGCCGCCGCACAGTCCGATTACTACCGCCACGTGTTCTTCGACAACAGCAACCAGCGCGAATCGTACTTTCAGAGCAGCGCGGCAACGTCGGCGCCGAGCGAACTGCGCTCGGTCGGCTGGCACCTGCCCGTGGAAGCGAAGCATTTCCGCACGCCGCCTAACGCCATCCGCATCGAATGGCAATCGGCGCCCGGTGGCAGCTGGGATGCCCAGATCCAGTTCGTCGCCTACCCGAACCGGTTTCCGGACTTTGACGGGGACACGCTTTTCTTCTGGGTCTATTCGCCGGAAGCCATTGCGGCCGACGATCTGCCGAACGTGGTGCTCTCCGACGCGCGCGGGGGCCTGCAGGTGGCGACGATGCCCGGCAGCTTCACCGTCGAGGAATCGCTCGCGAAGTACACGGGCGATCTTCCCGCCGGAAAATGGGTTTCGGTCCGCATTCCGCTCGCGAAGCTCCGCTCAGCGTCCGTTTACCAGTTCCGACCCGAGCGCCTGCAAAGCGTCATCTTTCACCAGCGGCGCGCGGACGGAAAAAAGCACGCGCTGATTGTCGACGACATCCGGATCGACGACGAGCCCGTCACGGGCGCCGCTGCGGCGGCGTTGCCAGTGCCCGCGGGCGTGTCGGCGAAAGGTTACGACCGCCACATCGACGTGCAATGGCAGGCGCCTGCGCAGAGCGCCGCGGCTTACTACGTCGTGTCCCGTTCGCTCGACGGCGGGCCGTTCCTGCCGGTCGGCACGCAACGGCCGGGCGTCAACCGCTACGCCGACTTCATCGGTCGCTCGGGCGCGAGGGCGAGCTACCGCGTCGCGGCCGCCAACTGGGAGGGGCGCGAGTCGGCCCCGTCTGGCGTCGCGACGGCCGCTACGCGAGAACTGAACGACGACGAGCTGCTCGACATGCTGCAGGAAGCGGCATTCCGCTACTACTGGGAAGGCTCAGGCGTCAATTCCGGCATGGCGCACGAGAATCTCCCCGGCGACGACCGCATCGTCGCGACGGGCGCGACCGGTCTCGGCATCAGCGCGTTGGTGGCGGCGGTCCATCGCAAGTTCATCACGCGCGACCAGGGACTCGTGCGGCTCGAAAAACTCCTGTCGTTCCTCGAGCGCGCGCCGCGCTATCACGGCGCCTGGTCGCACTACTACAACGAAGACACCGGCGAAACCATGCCGCTGTTCGGCATGTACGACAACGGCGGCGACATCATCGAGACGTCCTACGTGATCCAGGGCATCCTCACCGCGCGCGGCTATTTCGACCGCAAGAATGCGCGCGAGCGGCAGCTGCGCGAGCGCATCACCGCCCTGTGGGAAGCGGTGGAATGGGACTGGTTCCGCATGACGCCCGACAGCGACTTTCTCTACTGGCACTGGTCGCCGCAGTGGGGACACCGGATCCAGCACCCGCTGATCGGATTCAACGAGACGGTGCCGACTTATCTGTTCGCGATCGCGTCGCCAACGCACCCGGTGCCGGCATCGATGTACTACAGCGGCTGGGCGAGCCAGGACCAGCGCGCGCAGGACTACCGGCAGGGCTGGTCGGGGAGCCCGGACGGGCGGCTCTACGCCAACGGCAATACCTATTTCGGCATCAAGCTCGACGTCGGCGTCAGCACCGGCGGCCCGCTGTTCTTCATCCACTACATCTTCATGGGATTCGACCCGCGCCAATTGCGCGACCGCTACACGGACTCGTATTTCGAGAACAGTCGCGCAATCGCCGAGATCAACCGCGCGTATTGCATCGCGAATCCCAAGGGGTTCAAGGGCTACGGCCCGAACGCCTGGGGGCTAACCGCGAGCTTCGGTTTCAATGGCTACACCACGCCGGCACCCGACGAGTGGAATGACGAGGGCACCATCACGCTCACCGGCGCGCTGTCGTCGTTCCCCTATACGCCCGAAGCCTCGATGGCCGCCTTCAAGCACTTTTACCGCGACCTCGGTGCCGAGCTCTGGGGCATCTACGGCCCGCGGGACAACTACAACCCGAGCCAGCGGTGGCTCGCCTTCCACTACATGGGCCTAAACCAGGCGCCGATCGTCGCCATGGTGGAGAACCACCGCTCGGGCGTCCTGTGGCACGCGTTCATGTCGAATCCCGAGATCAGCGAGATGCTGAAGAAACTCGCCACGGAAACGGGCGGCCAGCCGCGATGAATCTGCGCTACGTACTTTTCCTGGCCTGCACCGCCGCGACCGGCGGCCTGTTGTTCGGGTTCGACATCGCCATCATCAGCGGCGCGGGCCCGTTCCTGGCGCGGCATTTCGAGCTCGGGGATTTCGGCCTCGGGATCGCCTTCAGCTCGCTGCTGTTTGGCTGTGCGCTCGGTGCCGCCTTCGCCGGGCGGGCGAGCGATCGCTATGGCCGCCGCTACGTCCTCCTGTGGATCGCCATGCTGTTCGCGCTGACTTCGGTCGCCACGGCCGTCGCCTGGGATTTTTCGAGCTTCCTCATCGCCCGATTCATCGGCGGCCTTGCCGTCGGCGCGGTGTCGCTGGTCTCCCCGATGTATATCGCGGAAGTCGCGCCGGCACGGGTGCGGGGACGGCTCGGCGCTCTCTACCAGATGTCCATCGTCACCGGCATCCTGGTCTCGTTTTGCATCAACTACCTGCTGCACGACATCGGGCCGGACAACTGGCGCTGGATGTTCGGCACCGGCGTGCTCCCGTCCGTGATTTTCTTCGTGCTGCTGCTGCGCGCCCCGGAGACGCCGCGATACCTCTTCATGGTGGGACGCCGCAACGAGGCGCGGGCCGTCATGGCGCAGATCGGGGACTCGCCGGAGGAGGTGTCGTCGGCCGAAGCCGAGATATTGGCCACGGCCCGGCGCTCGTGGCGGGAATTGCTGCAGCCGGGCGTGCGCCGGGCTGTCTTCGTCGGGTTCTGGCTCGCCATCCTGATTCATTTCTCCGGCATCAATACCGTCATCGACTATGCGCCGATGATCTTCCAGTCGGCGGGGTGGGAGCTGGACGCCGCGCTCCTCTCGACATTCGTCGTAGGTATCGCCAATTTCGTGTTCACGCTGGTGTCCTTCTGGACCATCGATCGCTACGGGCGCCGCCCCTTGTATATTGCCGGGTCGGTCGGCATGGCCGCGGCGCTCGCCGCGCTGACGATTGCCGTGCTGCTCGGGCATTTCGAAGGGCCGCTGGCGCTCGTCCTAATACTCGCTTACCTCGCCTTCTTCGCTTCGTGCATCGGTCCGGTATTCTGGACGCTGGTGCCGGAGATCCTGCCCACGCATGTGCGTGGCACCGCAATGACCGTGCCGGTGCTGACCCAGTGGGTGGCGAACGCCGTGGTGGTACTGTTGTTCCCGGCGGCACTGAATCAACTCGGGCAGGCGCCGACATTCGCGATCCTGGCCGCGTTTTCTCTGGCGCAGGCGCTGTTCACCTGGAAGTACGTGCCGGAAACCAGGAACCGGACGCTCGAGGAAATCGAGAAGCACTGGTCGGAGACGGCAGCAACGACGCGGTAGAGGAGCAACAGCCATGGCACGGGGACCGATCGGCATTGCGGAAGTCGGCGCGTTCAACGCCGACGGTTTCGTACTGGCGCGCGGCATGCTCGATGCGGTCGAGGTCGACTTGCTCGCACGCGCGGCACGCGAGGACCGCGTACTCGACCAGCACGCCTTCGGACGGGCGGACGGCGAAGGCGGCACGGTGCGGCTGTCGCTCTGGAATCATCCCACTGACACGATCTACGGCATGATCGCGCGCTCGGAATCGATCGTCGGCTCGATGGAGAAGCTTCTGGGCGGCGAGGTCTACCACTATCACTCGAAGATGATCATGAAGGACCCGCTCACCGGAGGCGCGTGGGCCTGGCACCAGGACTACGGCTACTGGTACCACAACGGCTGCCTCAATCCGTGGATGGGCAGCGCCTTCATCGCGGTCGATCGCGCGACGCGCGAAAATGGCTGCCTGCAGGTGGTGCGCGGCTCGCATCACCTGGGGCGCATCGATCACGTGCTCACAGGCGAACAGGCCGGCGCGGACGTCGAGCGGGTACAGGAAGTCCTGAAGCGGCAGGAACTGGTGCACGTCGAAATGGAACCGGGCGACACCCTCTTCTTTCATTGCAATACGCTGCATCGCTCGGACCAGAACACGTCGAAGAATCCGCGCTGGTCGATGATCTGCAGCTACAACGCGGCGCGCAATGACCCCTACAAGGAATCGCAGCATCCCCGCTACACGCCGCTCGCGAAGGTTCCGGATAGCCGCATCCGGGAGTACGGTGCACGGCGCTTCAGCGGTGACGAGGGCAGCGGGGTCTGGCTCGCCGAGGAACGCGATACGACTGCGCGGAACCTGCGGCGCTGAGGGAAAGTCTCGTGCAGCTACAAGCCGGCGATCGCTATACGCGAACTGCAATCATCTTTCACTGGGTCATTGCCGTCCTTGTCGTCGCCAACATCACCCTGGCATGGACTTTCAAGATTTGGCCGGATTATTCGTGGACCCAGGCCGTCACCAACACACACAAGACAATCGGAATCACGGTGCTGGGACTCGCGTTGATGCGGCTCCTGTGGCGTATCGGTCATCGGCCGCCGCCTTTTAGCCCGGCGATACCGCGATGGCAGGTCGCCGCTGCGCGCACGGGCCATGCGGCCTTGTACTTCCTCATCCTGGCCATGCCGCTCTCCGGTTGGATCTACGATTCGGCGTGGGAATATGCCGCCGATGTCCCCATCGATGTCTTCGGACTGTTCGAGATGCCGCGGATCGCCTGGGTGGCAAACATGGCGCCGGAGCCAAAGAAGGCGCTCGACGAGCTGGCCCACACCGTGCACGAATGGCTGAGCTACCTGCTGTACGTCCTGCTCGCGGCGCACCTCATCGGCGCGTTCAAGCACCAGTGGTTCGACCATGTGCCAACGTTTCAGCGCATGACGTTCCGCGGCGCCAGGCGGCAATGACGGCCAGTCGCGCGAATTCGCTACTCCTGCTGCTGGGCATGCTGGCTCCGGCAGCGTTGCCCGCTGCCAATCTCGGCGCCGTGCTGTCGTACGAGAAAACGGCGCACGGCATCGTAGGGCGCACGGCCGCGGCCGAGTTCTCGGTCGATGCCTATTCGCCCCACATCATTCGTGTGCGCGTCACGCCGCAGGGCTCGGAGCGGCATTCCGGCTATGCCCTGACCAGGGACGAGCCGCCCGACTTCTCGCAGTTCAGCGTGGACGCCGCCGATCCGGTCGTCGTGGTGAAGACATCGAGCATCACGGCCGAGGTGGAGCTGCGGCCCGACCTTCGCATCACGTTCAAGGATACGAATGGCAGCGTCATCAACGAGGACCTGCCCGGCAAAGAGCTTGGCATGACGCTCGTCGGCGACAAGATCACCGTCTACAAGAGATTGCAGGACGACGAGCGCTTCATCGGCATGGGCGAGCAGCTCGGGAATCTCGACCGGCGCGGGACGGTGGTCACGCTCAGGAACACGGACTACTACCGCTACGACGATCCCAAGGTCCCCATGTACGTGAGCATTCCCTTTTTCATGGGACTGCACAATCAGAAGGTCTACGGCCTCTTCTTCAACAATTCCTATCGGTCCGTATTCAACTTCGGCGCGTCCAATCGCCGTTTCTCCTCCTTCAGCTTCGACGGCGGCGCCCTGGACCAGTTTTTCATCTTCGATTCTTCGGTCGCAAAGATCCTGGAGCACTACACCGCGCTCACCGGGAGAATGCCGCTACCGCCGCGCTGGAGCCTCGGCTACCAGCAGTCGAGGTGCAGCTACTATCCCGAAGACCAGGTCATGTTCATCGCCAATACCTTCCGCGCCAAGCGGATTCCGCTCGATGGAATCACGCTCGATGCGGACTATCTGCACCAATACCAGCCGTTCCGGATCAACCGGGAGCGCTTTCCGGACATGCGGCGCCTCGCCGACTCGCTGCGCGGCATGAACATCGAGCTCACCGCCTCGGTCAATCCCGGCATCGCGATCGACGACAGCTACGAGCAATACAAGAGCGGCCTGAAGGAGAACGTGTTCCTGCGCTACGCCGACGGCGAGCTGTACGTCGCGGACATCGCGCCCAACACCAATCATTTCGTCGATTTCACCGATCCGCGCGGGCGCCGCTGGTGGATCGACAACATGAAGATCTACCAGGACCTCGGGATCCGCGGTCTCTGGAACGACATGAACGAGCCGGCGATCGATGGTCAGGCCATGCCGGACAACGTGATGTTCGACTTCGACGGGCAGAAGACCACGGCGCTCGAGGCGCAGAACTACTACGGCATGCTGATGGCACGCGCCGCGTTCGAGTCGGCCGAGCAATTTGGCGGCAACCGGCGTCCCTTCGTGCTCAGCCGCTCGGGATTTGCCGGCATCCAGCGCTACGCCGCGGTGTGGAGCGGCGACAACCAGGCCAAGGACGAGCACATCCTGCTCGGCGCCCTCCTCATCAACCAGATGGGATTGTCCGGCGTGCCGTTCACGGGTCCCGATCTTGGCGGTTATATCGGCGATGGGAATAAAGACCTGTTCCGCCGCTGGGTCGAAGTCGGCGTCTTCGCCCCGTATCTGCGCAACCATCGCGGGCAGTACACCGCGGCCAACGAGCCCTGGGCCTACGGCGAGGAAGTCGAGGCGATCTCGAAGGCCTACATCGGATTCCGCTACGAACTGATGCCGTATCTCTATTCGACGATTTACGAGGCGACTCAGACCGGCATGCCGGTGAGCCGAAGCCTCAGCATCGACCATCCTTTTGACGCCAGCGTGTTCAAGCCGGAGTTCCAGTATGAATTCCTGTTTGGTCCGGGGCTGCTCGTGAATCCCATGACCAGCCAGGAACAGGCGAAGTCAACCTGGCTGCCGTCCGGCGAGTGGTACGACCTCTTCACCGACGAACGGCTCGAAGGCGGTCGCGTCCACACGGCGGACTATGCCGGCCACCGGATCCCGATCTTCGCCAAGGCGTCCGCGATCATTCCCATGCAGGGCAAAGTGCAGTCGACCCGGGATGACCCAGGGCCGGTGCTGACCGTGCACGTCTTCAATGGCGCCGAGCGAAACGAATTCGTCTACTTCGACGACGACGGCGAAACGCTGGACTATCGCAAGGGTGAGTTCCTCAAGCGAACCATCGCGTTCGATCCCACGGCCAGGCAGCTCACGTTCTCCCGTCCGGAAGGATCGTTCGCCTCGCCCTTCAGGAAGATCAAGTTGATCCTGCATGGATTCGGTGCAGTGAGCGGGGCGACTGTCAACCGAAAAGTGACAGCGGTGCAGTCGCAGGTGATCCGCATGCTTGATCCTCTCGACGCCCTGAGCGACATCTACTGGGACAAGCAGAAACTGGAAAGCCTGCGGAATATGGAGCCGATGAAGCCGCAAGCGACACTCGAGTTCGACGACGCGCCGGAAGTCGTGGTGCGCTGGCGCTGAGGAGATTTCTCACGAGCACTCGAAACGTCATCCTCGGCGCCGCGGCATGCGTGGCTATCGCCGCAGTGGCATATTTTGCGTTTCGATCCGGACCGGCCGCAACTGTACCCGCGAAGCCTGACACCGCGGTGAATCGTGAGACTCAGTCGATGGCCCTTGACGCTTCATCTCCACAGCCAGGGAATGCTGCCGAGGCAGTAGCTCCGGTGCAGTCGTCCAAACCCGATGACTCGCTGCCGCAAGCCGCAGCAAAGGAGCCGTCGCACGTCCTGACGCCTGAGCAGGTGGAAGCAAGATGGAAGACTGAAGCCCGCGACGAGTCCTGGGCGGCGACCCTGGAGATGGCCCTTGGTGATTATCTGGCGCGACAGCCGCAGCCCAACGCACTCGGATCTCCGTCAGTCGAGTGTCGGGTAACCCTTTGTCGGGTCGTGACGTCCGTCGACGCGACACTGTTTCGAGAATCGCCGAATGCCGATCTGCAGGCAGCGATCGTCGGCATGCAGCACGAATCGCTGGGGCGCGAACTTGTCTCGGTGGCCGAAGGGCTAATGATCAGTCTTGAGCATCCAGACCAGATCACCATGTCGGCCTACCTGCGGCGCGTCGAGCCACCTGCCGGACCGAAGCCATGACCGCGACTGGATCACTTGTCCGCCTCGCCTGCCTTGGCTCGCTGCTGTGGATCGCACCGCAGGTAGTCGGCGCGGCCGAAGCGCAAGCCCCGAGCGATCCCGTAGTTGTCCGATCTCCAGATAAACAGCTCGCAATCGAGGTCTCCACACGCGCTACCTCCGGGGCAGCGGGCCGGCTCCAATACCGCGTCTCATTGTCGGAGCAGGCCGTCGTCGGCGCGTCGGACCTGGGTGTTCGCCTTGCGGACGGTACCGAGTTCGGGCGTGACAGCGAGGTCATGCTCGTCGAATCGGTCGAAATCGACACTTCGTTCGAGCAATATCCCGGTAAGCGCAGGCACGTGATCGATCGCGCGACCGAAACGACGCTGTCGCTGCGTGAGCGCGGAGAGAAACCCGTGGAATGGCAGCTCGTGGTGCGGGCGTACGACGATGGCATTGCGCTGCGGTACCGGTTTCCCAAACAGCCAGGCTGGTCGGATCTGGAACTGGCCGACGAACGGACGGAATTTGCTTTCCCGCCTGGTGCGGTTGCGACGACCTTGCCGCTCGCGAACTTCACTACGTCGCACGAGAACCGCTACGAACGGCGGCGCGTCGACGAAATTCCGGCCGATGAGTTGCTGGGGTTGCCGCTCCTGGTAGAGCTGCCGGGTGTCGGTTGGGCCGCCGTCCTCGAAGCGAACCTGACCGACTATGCCGGCATGTATCTTGCGCGCGGCACCGCCCCGCGTGGCGGTTTGGTAAGCCGGCTTTCTCCACGGCCGGACGAGCCAAAGATTGCGGTCCAAGCTCCTTTGCCGCATGAGTCGCCCTGGCGCCTGATCCTGATCGGCAAGGAAGCGCGGCAACTGCTCGAATCGGACACCGCGCTCAAGCTCAATGCGCCGAGCGTGGTCAAAGACACCTCGTGGATCAAGCCGGGCAAGACGACGTTTCCGTGGTGGAACGATTTCTACGAAGTCAATGTGCCGTTCAAGATGGGACTCAACACCGAGACGGCGAAGTACTACATCGATTTCTGCGCGGAGTACGGCATTCCGTATCACACGCTGGACGGAGTGAACGACCAGGCCTGGTACGGCGGGCGCATCGCGCCGTACGAAGGCGCCGACATCACCAAGGGAATCGACGGGCTCGATTTCAAGGAAGTTATCGATTATGGCCGGCGGAAAGGCGTGCGCCTGCGGCTGTGGATGCACTGGGAGGCGGCGAAGCAGCACATGGCTCGCGCATTCCCGCTCTATCGGGCCTGGGGCATCGAAGGCGTGATGATCGACTTCATGGACCGCGACGATCAGGAGATGGTGAACTTCCAGCGCGAGCTGCTGCAACTTGCGGCCGACAATCACCTGACCGTGACGTTTCACGGCGTCGCGGCGCCGACGGGCCTCGAGCGAACGTTTCCGAATCTGCTCAACAGCGAGGCTGTGCGAAACCTGGAGTACGACAAATGGGACGATGACGGCGTGACGCCGGAGCACGACGTCACCGTGCCGCTCACGCGCATGCTCGCCGGACCGCTCGACTACCATCAGGGCACGCTCCGCGGCGTGCCGCTCGAGCAATTCAAGCCAAGGGTCGCCGAGCCGCTGGTGATCGGCACTCCCGCCCGCATGCTGGCCTCGTATGTCGTGCTGCAGAATCACCTGCCGATGATGGCCGACTATCCATCGGCTTATCGCCGGCATCCCCTCGCACGGGTAATGTCCGCGGTGCCCGCCACCTGGGACGAAACGCGGGCGCTGACTGCCAAGGTGGGGGTGGAAGTCGTCATCGCGCGCCGCAACGGCAATGACTGGTGGATCGGTGCGATGACGAATCGGGATGCGCGAGAAGTACGGGTACCGCTCTCATTCCTGCCGGCCGGCATGTTCCGGGCGGAGATCTACCAGGACGATTTCGCCGCAGAACATGGTTTCAAACGTGAGACGCGCGACGTGATGCCACCGGACGCGATTGACCTCCGGCTCGCCGCAGCGGGTGGCGCACTCGTCAAGCTGACTCTGGTTCCCGAACCGCCGCCCAAGTGGCGGCTGGTGTGGAGCGAGGACTTTGACACTCTCGACCTGGACAAATGGAAGCCGATCGACAGTAACCGGCCCACGAACGATTCGCTACAGGACTATCGGCCGGAGCAAATCAGCGTCAAGGACGGCAAACTGGAGATCCTCTCGGAAAACAAGTCCTCGCGCGGCCTGCCGTATCGCTCGGGCAAGATCGTCAGCATGGTGACGCAGCGGCTGGGGCGATGGGAAGTCCGTGCCCGGCTGCCGCGCGGCCGGGGCATGTGGCCCG